>JAFWSS010000181.1 GCA_017524385.1 Prevotella sp. | reverse complement strand
TCATCTACAAATGCTTATGCCCCTACAGGGCGACTATGAACATCTTGACACCCAAGGCGTTGCCTTGGGCTATGTGCTTGCAGGCCTTTCAGGCCGCCCTTCGGATACAAGCGGATAATCATTAAAAATTAAATGGGTGAATAATAAAGAACACAATTATTACAAATTAATCAAAAATTCTGACGCACAGAAATTTATGACTAATTATATGATAATTATATGTTAAAAACAGTACCAAGTTATTTTTTACTTTTACTTTAGAGGAAATGATGTGCTCTTGTTCGGAAAACTCAAAAGTTTTAGGTTTTGTCTAATCAATCGGAAAATCCCATAATTCTTTTGGATTTTCGCTCGCTTAATCGTATCTTTGTGGTCGATCTACAACAATCCACATTATGAAAAAAGTATCCTTGATTTTGTCACTCTTTGTGACCGTTGCATTACAAGCCCAGAACATTCCGTTTGGAAAGGGATGGCTGAATGTCAGGAAAGTGGCTGAAAATGCCGTTCGTATCCAATATTATGAGCATGCCTCCAATAGCGACCTGCCCGACTGGTTGTATGTGAAGCACGACGAGGTGCCCAACGACCTCAAGGTGGATGTCGACAAGCGGAAGCGCACGGTGACTGTCAGGGACAAGGACGGGAGAGCGGTGTTTGTCGCCACGCAGCACCAGTTGGCTGGCGGTGGCGCCAGGCTTGCCATCGCATCGCCAAAGGATGAGTGCCTCTATGGATTGGGGCAGTTCCAGGATGGTTTCTCCAACATCCGTGGGTTGTCACGGAGGCTGACGCAGGTCAATACGCAAATCTCCATCCCCATGATTCTCTCGAGCAGGGGTTATGGACTGTTATGGAACAATTACGGACTCACTGAATTCAACCCCACTGGCCAGCAAGTAAAATTGGTGAAGGCCGAGGGTGTGGGAGAGAAGGAGGAGGTGAACGTCACCTCCACTGAAGGCGGTAGGAGAGAGGTGCGCGAACGCAACATCTTCAAGGAGACACTTTCCATTGCCAAGGAGGGCGACTATGCACTACTGCTCGACGTGGGACAGAAAATGGCTCGCCGCCATAACCTGGTCATCGATGGCAACACCGTCATCGAGATGCAGAACGTATGGCTGCCGCCTACGGCATCGACCATCGTACACTTGAAAAAGGGGACGCACGAGGTGTCGGCCGAACTCTCAAGGGGAGATGCCCCCGTGCTGCATTACCAGTTGGTCAAGGATGAGACCGTCTTCAGTTCGCCTGTGGCGGAGGCTGTCGACTATACCGTTTTCGTAGGAACGGCCGACGAGGTCATCGCCACTTATCGTGAGTTGACGGGCAAGGCACCGCTGATGCCGCGATGGGCCACAGGATACATCCATTGCAGGGAGCGGTTCCATTCGCAAGAGGAAATCCTCACCACCGCCGACCGGTTCCGCAAGGAAAACATGCCCATCGACGTGCTTGTACAAGACTGGCAGTATTGGGGCAAATATGGATGGAACTCCATGAAGTTCGACGAGCAATATTATCCCGACCCGAAACTGTTGACCGACAGCCTCCATTCAAGGGGCATCAAACTGATGCTGAGCGTATGGTCGAAAATCGACAAGAACTCAGAGGTGGGCAAGCAGATGGAGCAGGCCGGACATTACATCCCGGGCACCGACTGGATAGACTTCTTCTCGAAAGATGCCGCCGATGCCTATTGGAGGAATTTCAGCCAGAGGCTGCTCCCGCTCGGCATCGATGCATGGTGGCAGGATGCCACGGAACCCGAGAACGACGACCTCGAAGGAAGGAAGGTCAACAACGGGAAATGGAACGGGGAGTTGGTGCGCAACGTCTATCCCCTGTTGGTCAACAAGACCGTGTATGAGGGTTTGAGGAAAGACAGGCCGCAGCAAAGGCCGATGATACTCACCAGGTGTGGATTCCCCGGCATACAGAGGTATGGCTCTGCTTTGTGGTCGGGCGACGTGGGCAACGACTGGGAGGCATTCCGTCGACAGATCGTAGCAGGACTCGGCATGCAGGCGGCCGGCATCCCTTGGTGGACCTATGACGCCGGTGGATTCTTCCGGCCACGCGACCAATATAACGACCCGCAATACATCGAGAGGATGCTGCGATGGATAGAGACGAGCGTCTATCTCCCCCTGATGAGGGTCCATGGCTATATGAGCAACACCGAACCGTGGAACTATGGAAAGGAGGCTCAGGACATCATCACGCAGTGCCTCTACGAACGTTACCGCATCCAACCTTATGTATATAGCAACGCCGCAGCCGTGACTTATGAAGGCTCCACGATGATGCGCCCCTTGGTCTTCGACTTCCCCGATGACCCGACGGCCTTGCATCAGGAATGCGATTACATGTTTGGCAAGTCATTGCTCGTTTCTCCCGTGACCAAACCCGGGTTGACGTCTTGGCAGACCTACCTCCCCAAGGAGGAGAAGGGATGGTATGACTATCATACAGGAGAACGCTGCCAGGGCGGACAGACCGTGACAACGCGCATCGACAAGGCCCACATCCCTGTGTTCGTGCGTGGTGGCAGCATCCTGCCGCTTGCCGTCGAACCGCTCCTCTCGTCGATGACGCAGCATGGCCCGATGGAAATACGGGTCTATCCCGGTGCCGACGCCGTCTTCACACTCTATGAGGATGATGGATGGAGCAACGACTACGAAAAGGGAGCGTGCTCGCGCATCACCTTCACTTGGGATGAAAACAGCAAGGTGCTGACGATAGGAAAGCGCCAGGGTGACTTCGTGGGAATGCCCAAGGCTCGACAATTCCAGGTCCGTCAGGTGAATGGAGGGATGAAGCAATTGATATATTCCGGAGATGAGATAAAGGTCGATCTCGGCTGTCAATAGGATGAGTGGGTTTTGGTAAAAAATGGCGCAACAATGGCTGAAAACGTGAAATTGACGAAAAAAAACACAAAAAAAGTGTCAATTTATTTGTTTGAATGGTGCAAAAGCGCTACTTTTGCAACCGCTAAGGCAAAACTCCCTTGTGGAGAACCCATCATAAATACATCCAGAAATGACAAACAACGGCTTGATTATCGGCATTATTGACCTCCTATTGCATACCGCAGTGGGAAGTGACAAGGTGCGCAGATAAATGAAGCCTGTTGACAGGATATGGCCTTTCTCACTTCCAGAAGTGTGAAAGGCTTTTTTGTTGAAAATGGGTGCCTGGCATGCACGATGGCATTTTTCATAAAAAGTTGAAGCATATGAATGACAGACTGTTTATTTTCGACACGACGCTGCGCGACGGAGAGCAAGTCCCCGGATGCCAACTCAACACCGTGGAGAAAATCGAAGTGGCACGACAGCTCGAACTGCTGGGCGTGGATGTGATTGAGGCGGGTTTCCCCATCTCCAGTCCGGGTGACTTCCATTCGGTGATTGAAATCTCAAGGGCCGTGACATGGCCCGTAGTCTGCGCCTTGACGCGCGCGGTGGAAAAAGACATCGATGTTGCCGTGGAATCGTTAAAGTACGCCAAGCACAAGCGCATCCACACCGGAATCGGGACCAGCGACTCCCATATCAAGTACAAATTCAATTCCAACAGGGAGGAAATCATCGAAAGAGCCGTCGCTGCAGTGAAATACGCCAAGAAGTTTGTCGAGGATGTGGAGTTTTATGCCGAGGACGCCGGGCGCACCGACAACGAATACCTCGCAAGGGTGGTGGAGGCCGTCATCAAGGCAGGGGCAACCACCGTCAACATCCCCGACACCACTGGCTACTGTCTCCCTCAAGAGTATGGTGACAAAATCAAATACCTCATGGAGCATGTCGATGGCATACACAAGGCGGTCGTCTCCACCCATTGCCACAACGACCTCGGAATGGCCACCGCCAACACCTTCGAGGGTGTGCTCAACGGTGCAAGGCAGGTGGAGGTCACCATCAACGGCATAGGTGAGAGGGCCGGCAACACCTCGCTCGAGGAAATTGCCATGATACTCAAATGCCACAAGCACCTTGGCATTGACACCAACATCAACACCACCAAGATCTATCCCATCAGCCGCATGGTGTCGAGCCTCATGAACATGCCCGTTCAGCCCAACAAGGCCATCGTGGGACGCAACGCCTTCGCACATTCCAGCGGAATACACCAGGACGGAGTGCTCAAGAATGCCGGCACCTATGAGATTATCAACCCAAGGGACATCGGACTCGACGACAACTCCATCGTGCTCACCGCGAGGTCGGGAAGGGCCGCACTCAAATATCGTCTCAGGGTGCTCGGCGTCAATGTCGACAACGAGAAAAGGGTGGACAAGGTCTATGAGAAGTTCCTCAAACTAGCCGACCAGAAAAAGGAGGTCACCGACGCCGACATCCTCATGCTCGCTGGGGCGGACACCGCAGAGACGCATGCCGTCAAGCTCGACTTCCTCCAGGTGACCACCGGCATGGGCGTGCGCAGCGTCGCCAGCATCGGCCTGGACATCAGCAACCAGAAATTCGAGGCGGCTTCCACCGGCAATGGTCCCGTGGATGCAGCCATCAACGCACTCAAGAAAATCATACAGAAGAAAATGACGATGAAGGAGTTCACCATACAAGCCATTTCCAAAGGCTCCAACGATGTGGGCAAGGTGCATATGCAAGTGGAATACGACGGTGGCCTCTACTACGGCTTTGGCGCCAACACCGACATTGTCACGGCATCGGTGGAGGCATATATCGATTGCATCAACAAATTCAAGGAAAGACAACCATGAACACATTATTCGACAAAATCTGGGACAGGCACGTCGTGCAGGTTGTGGACGACGGCCCCGTGCAACTCTACATCGACCGCATGTATTGCCATGAGGTCACATCCCCACAAGCCTTCGATGGCATGAGGGCGAGGAAACTGAAGTGCTTCAGGCCTGGCCAGATCTTCTGCATGCCCGACCACAACACCCCCACCCACGACCAGGACAAACCCATCAAGGACCCCGTGTCGAAAAAGCAGGTGGACACTCTGGAAAGAAACTGCAAGGAGTTCTCACTCAACTATTTCGGGATGATGTCGCCCGACAACGGCATCATCCATGTCGTGGGGCCGGAAAAGGGACTCTCGCTACCCGGCATGACCATCGTGTGCGGCGACTCCCACACTTCCACCCATGGGGCAATGGGGGCCGTCGCTTTCGGCATCGGCACCTCGGAGGTGGAGATGGTGCTCGCCTCGCAATGCATCTTGCAACAGAAACCCAAGTCGATGAGAATCACCATTAACGGGAAGCTGCAAAAAGGCGTCACGCCCAAGGACGTGGCACTCTATCTCATAGCGCAACTCTCCACTTCCGGCGCAACGGGACATTTCGTCGAGTATGCAGGCGACGTCGTACGCGACATGTCCATGGAGGGACGTCTCACCCTTTGCAACCTCAGCATAGAGATGGGGGCAAGAGGCGGATTCGTGGCACCCGACGACACCACCTTCGCCTACCTCAAGGGAAAGGAATATGCGCCCAAGGGGGAGGAATGGGAAAAGGCCGTGGCTTGTTGGAGAACACTCAAGAGCGACGACGATGCAGTGTTCGACAAGGAATTGGTCTTCGATGCCGCCGATATCCAGCCACGTGTCACCTATGGCACCAATCCCGGCATGGGCATCGCCATCACCGAAAAGATTCCCACGGAGGAAAGCATCGAGCCGCAAGCAAGAGCCTCATTCAGAAAAGCATTGGAATACATGGGACTGAAAGAGGGGGAAACCCTGTTGGGGCATCCTGTCGACTATGTGTTCCTTGGTGCTTGCACCAACGGAAGGATAGAGGACTTCCGCGCTTTCGCCAGCGTGGTGAAGGGGAGGAGAAAGGCCGACAACATCATTGCGTGGCTCGTGCCTGGCAGTTGGGCGGTCGATAAACAAATCCGGGAAGAGGGACTTGACAAGGTGCTTGAAGAGGCAGGATTCGAAATCAGGCAACCGGGATGCTCGGCTTGTCTCGCCATGAACGACGACAAGGTGCCAGAAGGGAAATACAGCGTCTCCACCAGCAACCGCAACTTCGAAGGACGACAGGGGCCGGGAGCGAGGACGATTCTCGCCAGTCCCTTGGTGACCGCCGCGGCTGCCGTCACGGGAATCATCACCGACCCCAGGGAGATGATGTAATCTCCGATTACTCCGATTACTCCGATTACTCCTCCCACTTCAAAAATAACTAGATCATGAAACAGAAATTCAATATCATCAAGTCAACGTGTGTGCCGCTGCCCTTGGAGAATGTGGACACCGACCAAATCATACCGGCCCGCTATCTCAAGGCTACAGACAAGGAGGGCTTCGGCGACAACCTCTTCCGTGATTGGAGATACGACAAGGAAGGAAAGCCCGTCAAGGACTTCGTGCTCAACGACCCTACCTATGGGGGATGCATCCTCGTCGTGGGGAAGAATTTCGGTTCGGGGTCTTCGAGGGAGCATGCGGCTTGGGCCATTGCAGGATATGGGTTCAGAGTTGTCATCAGTTCCTTTTTCGCCGACATCCACAAGAACAACGAACTCAACAATTTCGTGCTGCCCGTCGTGGTGTCGGAATCCTTCCTCGCCGAACTTTTCCAAGGCATCTATGACAATCCAAAGATGGAAGTGGAGGTGGACCTGCCCAACCAACGGGTCACCAACCTCGCCACAGGTAAGAGCGAGCACTTTGAAATCAACAGTTACAAAAAACACTGTCTGGTGAACGGACTCGACGACATCGACTTCCTTCTCCAAAACACCGACAAAATCGAGGCATGGGAAAGCAAGAACAACTGATGGAGACCAAGACTTTCACCCATCCACTCATTGAGATCATGGACAGTACGCTAAGGGATGGCGAACAGACCAGCGGCGTCTCTTTCCTGCCCCATGAGAAACTCATGATAGCACGAATGCTCATGAACGACATCAATGTCGACCGCCTGGAGGTTGCGTCGGCAAAGGTCTCGGAAGGGGAGAAAGATGCTGTCAAACTCATCTGCAAGTATGCGGAAAAGGTGGACATGCTCAACAAGGTGGAGGTGCTCGGCTTCGTGGATGGCAAACAGTCCATCGATTGGATTGACAGTTGCGGATGCCGAAACATCAACCTGCTGGCCAAAGGGTCGCTCAGGCATTGTCGGGAGCAGCTGCACAAGACCCCTGACGACCATGTAGACGACATCATGAGGTCGCTCGACTATGCAGAAAAGATGGGCATGGGCGTCAATATCTACCTCGAGGACTGGAGCAGCGGGATGAATGACTCGCCAGACTACATCTACCACCTCATGGAACGACTCGTGCAGACCAACATCAAGCGCTTCATGCTGCCCGACACGCTCGGCATCACCAACCCGCTGCAAGTCATCGAGTTCTTCCGGAAAATGAGAAAACGCTATCCTGACGTGCATTTCGACTTCCATGCACACAACGACTACGACCTCGCTGTGTCAAACTCCCTTGCGGCTGTGCTGTGTGGTGCCAAGGGAATCCATGTGACGGTTAACGGACTCGGGGAGCGATGTGGCAACGCACCACTCGCTAGCGTGCAGGTCATCCTCAAAGACCAGTTCATGGCAAGGACCAACATCAAGGAGGACAAACTTAATGACATCAGCCGACTCGTCGAGGAGTATAGCGGCATAGCCATCGCACCCAACCAACCCATCGTGGGCGACAATGTCTTCACGCAGGTGGCGGGAGTGCATGCCGATGGTGACAACAAAAACCTGCTCTACTGCAACGCCCTCGTACCCGAAAGATTTGGGAGAAGAAGGGAATATGCCTTGGGTAAGAACAGCGGAAAGGCCAACGTCGCTCTCAACCTCCAAAAACTGGGCTTGGAACTCACACCGGAACAGATGGCGAAAGTGTCGAAAAGAATCACCGAACTGGGAGAAAGGAAGGAAATCGTCACGCAGGACGACCTGCCTTACATCGTCAACGACGTACTCAAGCACACCACACCCGAGGAGAAGGTGAAACTCATCTCCTATATGGTCACTTCCACCTACGGCCTCAAGCCCATCGCAAGCATCAAGGTGGAAATACGGGGAAAGCAATATGCCGCCGAGTCGACCGGCGACGGGCAATACGACGCTTTCGTGAAGGCGCTGAGGAAAATCTATAAGACCTACCTCGACCGCACCTTCCCCATCCTCGCCAACTATGCCGTCACCATTCCACCTGGTGGGCGCACCGACGCCCTCGTGCAGACGGTCATCACCTGGAAGAACGGCAACAAGATGATTCGTACACGAGGACTAGACGCCGACCAGACAGAGGCCGCCATCAAGGCCACATTACGCATGCTCAACATCTTCGAGGAGCAAAGTTGAATTTTACTCCTGTTCCCCCCACAGAAATCTCCTATAATTTCCTATATCTTCCTATAACCACAAAAAACTTCACTGATATGAAACTTAAAATAACCGTCCTCTCTGGCGACGGTATAGGACCAGAGATCATGATACAAGGTGTGGCTGTCATGGATGCCATCGCCGAAAAATTCGGGCACGAGGTGACCTACACCGAGGCCATCTGCGGTGCCAAGGCCATCGACGAGGTGGGCGACCCCTTCCCTGAAGAGACCTTCCAGACTTGCAAGGATGCCGATGCCGTCATCTTCGCAGCCGTGGGGGATCTTAGGTTCGACAACGACCCCACCGCGAAGGTGAGACCGGAACAAGGACTCCTCGCCATGCGAAAAAAACTCGGGTTGTTTGCCAACATCCGTCCCGTGCAAACCTTCAAATGCCTCTTGCACAAAAGTCCGCTGAGGGCGGAACTTGTGGAGGGAGCCGACTTCGTTTGCATCCGCGAACTCACCGGGGGGATGTACTTCGGAGAGAAATACCAAGACAACGACAAGGCATACGACACCAACATCTATACGCGCCCAGAGGTGGAGCGCATCTTGAAGGTGGGATTCGAATATGCACGAAAGAGACACCATCACCTCACCGTGGTCGACAAGGCCAACGTCCTCGCTTCCAGCAGGCTGTGGAGACAGATTGCCAAGGAGATGGAACCGATGTATCCCGATGTCAAGGTGGACTATATGTTTGTTGATAATGCCGCCATGCGCATGATTGCAGAGCCCACGTTTTTCGATGTGATGGTCACGGAGAACACTTTTGGAGACATCCTCACCGATGAGGGAAGTTGCATCTCGGGTTCGATGGGATTGCTGCCTTCCGCTTCCACGGGGGAGAGTACGCCGCTGTTTGAACCGGTGCATGGCTCGTGGCCCCAGGCGGCGGGAAAGAACCTGGCCAACCCACTCGCCCAGATTCTTTCCGTGGCCATGATGCTCGAGCATTTCAACCTTAACGACGAGGCCGCGCTGGTGAGGAAGGCAGTGGATGCCAGTCTCGACGCAGAAGTTCGTACACCGGAGATTCAGGTGGAAGGTGGCGCGACGTATGGCACCCGGGAGGTGGGTCAATGGATTGTCGATTGGATTAAACGGCAATGAGAAGATGGCTCATTCTGGCGGTTGCCATGCTGCTGATGGCGACCGCCCACGCACAAACCAACGCGGAGTTGCGGGATTCGCTCGCAGAGGCGGTGGAAAAACTGAACCGATTTCCAAACAATATCGACCTGAGGTTGAGAAAAGCGTCGTGGAACCTCCTGCTTGAACAATGGGAATATGCCCAGAGGGAGTATGACCAAGTGTTGGCCAGGGACTCCGACAACGTGGCCGCCCTTTATTTCAGGGCATATGCTTATGAGCGGATGCACAAGTATGCCTTTGCCAGGAAGGATTATGAGCGGATGCTCAAAATCGTGCCGGGAAACTTCAACGGGCAACTGGGGCTGGCATTGCTTAACCAGAAGGACATGCGCTACACGGAGGCGATGAACATCATCAACCATCTCGTGGAACAATTTCCCGACAGCGCCGTGGCGTATGCTGCCAGGGCGGGAATGGAGCAGGAGAGGGGGATGATGGAGGTGGCGGAATATGATTTCTCTCAAGCCATCCGCCTGGAACCCGATAATGTGGACTACCTCCTCTCACACGCCGACCTCCTCATCAAGATGGGAAGGAAGGATGAGGCACGACGCGACCTCGACACGGCGGTGGCCAAAGGCGTTCCGAAACCATCGCTGGCCGACATGTATGCCAGATGTCGGGAGTGATGCCTGAACATCCTTGTCGTTTGCCGCCTAAACATCCTTGTCATTTGCCGCCTGAACATCCTTAACGCCAAGAATGTTCTGCCGGATTTGCAATCCGGCAGCAATAAACATAAGGATTTGTAACTTAAGTTTCGGAAGTGAAAATGCCTTACAAAACTGTAATTTATCTTGTATGGCAACCGGTTGTGAAGTGAAGCCCGAAGGGCTGGGACGACCACAGGCAGGTGGTGGAGCGAAG
>JAFWSS010000180.1 GCA_017524385.1 Prevotella sp. | reverse complement strand
GTGCGCACCCAACCTCTTGCTCAATGTATGCGACGCTCGGAGGCGTCGACCCCTAGGTGCGCACCCAACCTTTGCTCAATGTATGCGACGCTCGGAGGCGTCGACCCCTAGGTGCGCACCCAACCTCTTGCTCAATATGCGACGCTCGGAGGCGTCGACCCCTAGGTGAGCACCAACCTCTTGCTCTAGTTTTATCAGGTTTATACTCTCATCCATTTACAGCTTCAACTCCTGAAAGTTGAGCGTAGAGAAACTTGAGTACTTTTATAAATGAGGTAGGGTAATACCTTTACAGTGGACGTAGCCCACCGACTTGCATACGACCTTCTGCTCACAGTGAAGGAAAAGCCAGATATGCTCCTCTTGTCTCAATCCTGTTGGTTTCAAATGTCACCAATGCTATTATGGTCATTTGAAACGCAGGTGGTGATGTGTCCTTGATTGAAAAGAACAGATGTGCTCTCACCAAGCATATTGAAGAATTCCCGGGCGGCTCTTTTCACATAAGCGTTTTTCAACTGATGGATGCATCCGTGCATCTGTTTGTCCGGCGTGTCGGTGTCGGTGATGGGGATGGCCTTCAAGCCTTGCTCTGCCACCACCGTGCTCTCGCTGAGCAAGGTGACATAGTTGGACTCCCTTATCAGTCTGAACATCAGATATACGGTGTTCATCTCCACCTTGATGCGGAAACGGTAGTCTGTTTGCGCTATGGCACGCTCAAAAGCACTACGGGCCTGGGTCCCTTTCTTTGTCAAGGCAAGGTCGTATTTCTGCAGTTCCTCGAAAGTGATGGCCGAGCGGTTGGCGAGCGCGTGACGGTCATTGACGATGGCAGCCAGGCGGTGATGGAACAGCACCTGGCTATCAATCCTGGGATTGGGAGCTGTTGGCTTGAAGGCAAGCACGAAGTCGAGTTCATGGTTCTCCAAACGACCAATCAAGTCGGCCATTGTCGATTGCGTGACATTCATCTTGACACGTGGGTGCTTCCTTAGGAAAGCTGTGACGGTTTCTGCCATGATGCTGGCGAAGGAGAAGGTGACTCCGATGTTCAGTTCTCCGCCAGTCAGGTTTTTTAGTTCTTCAAGCCTTTGCAGGCAGTTGTCGGCAGAGTGGAGCGTCTCCTTGGCAAGAGGCAGCAATTCCTGCCCCGCTTCGGTCAGCGTCACCTCGTGGCTGTTCCTTTGGAACAAGGGTTGTTGCAGTTCGTTCTCCAACTGCAGAATCTGATGTGACAGTGTGCTCTGGCTGATGAACAGCTCTTTTGAAGCCGTTGAGAAATTGAGCGTCTCAGCGAGTTTGACGAAATATTTCAGTTGTCTTAGTTCCATATCATGCGCAAAGTAAACGGTTTTCCATGAAAAACCCAAATGTCTATCAATCTTTTTCCTTGTTTTTGTATATGGCTATCGAAATTGTCGATAGCAGCGTTTCGCTTTTCCTGTGGTGAAGGATGCTGTACAATTCATAATCATTCGTTGCAAGACATCCCGAATGGTTGTACCTTTGCATTGTCAAAAAAGAAAATAATCCAAACTTAAAAAATCAATAGCAATGAATACAATAGCAATAATCTCCATCGCGGCAATGAGTCTGGCCGGTTTCTTCTTCTGTGTATGGATGACCCGTCACGACAACATTGATATTCGATAAGCATTACCCTTTTACCTTGCGACACCTACAAATGTCGTATAAGAGTTTCACCCTTTGATGGGAAAAACACTTACACTTCTCTCCACATTCTCAACAACCGAGAATGTGGTTTTTTTGTGCATTGGCCCGACTTGTTACACGTTGTAGGTCGATGCATCCTACGGTCATCCGGCACGTGATGTCCCGTGTTGAGTTGGTTGCCTCGTTGCTGATTTGGTTGATGAAACAGGTGATGACCACTTGCGACAGGGCAATGGGCTACCTCTTCGGCTTGATGTTCAAATTCACACCCAGCACGTCCTCGGTGTCTACGATGGTCCAACTGCTGCCGGGGTAAACGCCGATGGTGCGCTCGGTGTCAAAGCCCATGGCCTTCAGTTCGGCTATCACCACGTCGCGGTCGTCGCCCACCTCGAAGCCCAAATGATGGACGCCGTAGCCATGCTTGTTTTGGAACTCACGGAATGTGCTGGGCGTATCATCGACCTGGTGAAGTTCCAGCACCCAACTGCCCATTTCAAAGACGCACATCTGCAAGTCGCATGGCACATCCTTGCCCCGATAGGTGTATGGATTTTCCACGTTGCCCTTCAGGTGGTTCGTCCATATCTCTGGCTCCGGGACGCCAAGCAGGGCAGCCCATGCCTTTGCGGCACGGTGGATGTCGTCGACGATGATGTTAACCTGTATGAACTGCTCTTTCTTCAGCGGAGTGGGCAGTGGTTTGTATGCCGTTGCAGGAGCAGCCTCCTGCTTGTTGGAGATGTAGCCTTTCATCCTCTCGATGCCGTACTTGGCCACGACCAAATCCTCTTCAGAATCAGCACCGCTGAAAGCAAAAGCCATCTTGCAACCATCGTATTCGTCGTAGGCGCCACCTACGAAACCGAGTTCACCCATCATCTTCTGATGGTCAGGTTTGCCGCTGTCGGCTTTGGTGGCGATGACTTCTCCGCACTTCGACCATGCTATGGCGACAAGATTCCAGCCTTCTTTCTCGTTGCATGGCGTTCCCACGACCTTCATTTCGCCTATCCAATCGTCGGTTTCACCTTTGTTGAGAACGGAAGCTGTTGCCACCCCTTGGATACCCATTTCCATGGCCTTGGCTTTCATATCGTCCAAGACCTTCACCAATTTTTCCCGTAATTGTTCGTTAGTCATATTCTTGTTCACTTTGGTTGAATCAACATCCTGTGTGTCATGCTGGGGGGCATTGCAGGAGAAGCATGCTCCGCAGACAAGGAGCATCAGCAACAATTTCATTTTCATTTGTGATGTTCTTTTCATAAGTAGTCCTCCGTTGTTTGTTGTTTTCTATTTTTTCAGTTCAATGTAATGCAAGACGATGTCCTCATAGTGGCCATCTTTCATTAGGAAGCCCCGTGGGATGGTGCCAAGTTGATGGAACCCCAGGCGTTTGTAAAGATGCAAGGCATGTATGTTTGAGGCAACAACAGCATTGAACTGTAGGATGCGGAACCCCATTTCCGCTCCTACCCTCAGCGAGTCTTTCACCAACTGCTCGCCGATGTGCAACCCGCGTTTCCCCTCTTTCACGGCATAACTCGTATTGCAGATATGACCGCACCGGCCTACGTTGTTGGGATGGAGGATGTAAAGGCCGACCACTTCCCCCTTGCCCTCGTCAACGGCGATGCCGGCATATGACTGACTGCTGAAAAACTCGTCTGCTGTGCCTTCTGTCAGTTCCTCCAACTGTGGAAAGGCGATGCCTTCCCTGACAACGGAGTTCCAAATCTCCATTGCTGCTTCTGCATCACGATGACTGTATCTTCTTATCGCTATCATTGTAATAATCTTTGACTTTGATTCATACCCCTCGTCATGTCCAACGACGATGACGAAAAGCATACTCGTCTTTGGCGGTTCCGGCAGGATGAAATGCATGTTAGAGCACATTTCCTATTTGTAAACAGCCCTTTCTTCTGAATTACTTGACAAAAATACTTATAAATTTCGTTTTTGCAATGATTTTATAAAAATTTTTCGTATCTTTGGCATCAAGCAAGTCAATCACACTCTCTTATGGACAACGATTGTATGAAAAAGAGATTCCTACATTTGACGAATATCACGGACATTGAGCAGACATTGTCAGACAACCGCCTGTGCATGTTCTTCATCAAGGCTCACGACTGCGGGGTCTGCAACGTCATGCTGGAAAGGGTGGGGGAGCTGGCAGAAAAATCCCCATCGCTGTGCTCTTTCTATACGGACATACGCGAAGAACCAATGATAGCAGGGCGCTTCCTCGTCTATTCAGGCCCGACAGTATTGTTGCTGATGGATGGGAAGGAAGTCTATCGTGGTTCTCAATTCATCAATATGGAGGAACTGGAAAGAAAAATCAACCAATATCAGAATGAAGTGATGGATATGGACCTTTCAACCCCGTCGGACAGCCGTCTCGTATCAAGGTTTGCCATTCATTCTTTTGAGGAGTTGAATACCTTTGAACTCTATGAGATTCTCAAGGTGCGTGCCGCCGTTTTTGTCGTAGAACAGGCATGTGCCTATCAGGATTTGGATGACATTGATTTCCAGTCCACCCATGTCACCCTTCGTCGTGACAATGACATTGTCGCTTATGCCAGGGTTTTCAAAGATGAGGCTGGTTTGTGGCATATCGGCCGAGTGCTGTCCACGGAAAGGAACAAACGATTTGGCATGGAGGTGATGAAGGAGGCCATCAAGGTGGCAAAAGCCCAGGGGGCCGGATGCATTGAGATAGAAGCCCAGTGTTATGCCCTTGGCTTTTATGAAAAGTTTGGCTTCAAAGTGTCGTCTTCGGAATTCATGTTGGATGGCATTCTACATCGGAGAATGAGATTGAAGTTATGAAACCTCAAGCCATCCGCATTTCATCATCGGCTAAAAGTGAGACATTGCTGTTCCCACACCATGTCTGTCTGACTAATGTCACCAAATGAAGCATAGGAGAATTTTGCATATTGATTTGGATGCCTTTTATGCGTCGGTAGAAGAACTGGACAATCCTTCGCTGAAAGGGAAGCCTGTCGTGGTAGGCCATGACGGGCCGAGAGGAGTTGTGTCTACTGCCAACTACGTGGCAAGGCAATATGGAATACACTCGGCCCTGCCCTTTGCCGTGGCACACAGGCTTTGCCCCAGCCTGGTGGTGGTGGAACCTCATTTCGACCGTTACAAGGAGATGTCGCGACAGGTGCGAGAAATCTTTCTCGAATATACCGATATCATCGAGCCGCTAAGTCTTGATGAAGCATACCTTGATGTGACAGAGAACAAATGCGGGATGACCATGGCGGTGGACATTGCTCGTGAAATCAAGCAGAAGATAAGGGAGACCACGGGACTCACGGCGTCTGCCGGGGTGAGCTACTGCAAATTCCTCGCCAAGGTGGCCAGTGACTTCCGCAAACCCGACGGACTATGTACAGTACATCCTGAGAGGGCTATTGAGTTCATCGACAAACTGAAGGTCGAACAGTTATGGGGCGTTGGTGAAAAGACGGCGCAGCGTCTGCATAACATGGGGGTGTTTAATGGTAAGCAGCTTCGCGACCTTACTTTGCTGCAGCTCACCACCCAATTCGGGAAAATGGGCAAGGTGTTATATGGCTTTGCCCGAGGCATTGACGACCGTCCGGTGGTTACGGAATGGGTGAGAAAATCCGTGGGATGTGAACGGACCTACCTTAAAGATCTCACCGAGCATGACGAGATGGTCGCTGAACTGGACCTTTTGGCCGATGAACTGGTATCACGCCTGACTCGCAACAGTTTCAAGGGACGAACCCTGGTGTTGAAGGTGAAATTCAGCGATTTCGTCCAAATCACCCACAGCATCACCGATGACGTTCCGATAGAGCAAAAAGAGAAAATCGTCACCATGGCCAGGCACTTGCTGGATGATGTGGACTTCCAGCAAAGACCTGTTCGCCTATTGGGTGTCACAGTGACAAATCCAATGGAGGAGGGAGTCGGAAAGAGACCCATTCAACTCTACATCCAATGGCCTTCCTTCTCTCAGTCTGAGAATGATTAGGATATTGTCAAACGTAAAAGTGTACATACGTCCCTTCAACTCCTCTTTAACTCCTCTATAACTCCTCTATAACTCCTAAAAATGAACATACGTCCCTTTAACTCCCCTTTAACTTCCCTTTAACTCCTCTTTAACTCCTAAAAATGAACATACTCCCCTTCAACTCCCGAAAAAAGTGAACATATGTCCCTTTAACTCCCCTTTAACTCCCCTTTAACTCCCCTTTAACTCCCCTTTAACTCCCCTTTAACTCCCCTTTAACTTCCCTTTAACTCCTAAAAAACTATGCCCCCCCAGACAATACAAATTGAAGGCCGAAAATGCATGGCATATATGGCTGACCAACCAGAACTACTTCTTGTGCAACCCGTCGACTACAATGATATGGAGGTCTTGGATAATGAGGTGGCCATTATCGAGTCGCGGACGACAAAACCCTTTTCCTTGGTTACCTTTGAAGTGAAAGATTGGTTTGGCGAACTGACCCCCTGGCCTGCTCCTGCGGTATTTGGAAATATTCCCTTCGGCGATGGTGCGGAGAATACCTTGTCTTTTATCACGGATGTCCTGCTGCCGGAATTGCGAAAGAGGCAGATATATGATGCAGAAACCATGAAAAGCCTGATAGGAGGCTATTCCTTGGCAGGGTTTTTTGCTCTTTGGGCCTGCTACCAATCGCAGATGTTCCATGGCGTAGCTGCCGTATCCCCCTCCGTCTGGTATCCTGACTGGATAAGATATGCGGAAAATCACAAACCAATGTCGTCTTCCGTATATCTCAGTCTTGGCGACAAGGAGGAAAAGGCCAGGAATCCCGTGATGGCACAAGTTGGCGACTGCATCCGAAGGCAATACGCGATGCTGGTCGACCAAGGCGTCAACACCATCTTGGAATGGAACAAAGGCAACCACTTCCAGCATACCGACGAAAGGACTGCCAAGGGCTTCGCTTGGCTCTTGAACCAAATGTGATGCACCCTGCACTCTTTTTACCATCGATACACAATTCCCACACCCACCATGATGTAGCCTACAAGGCAAATCAGGGGGTTGGTGCGCACCAATTGATGATTAATGATTAATTATATGGAAATGATATGTTAAGGACAATTTATGCTGTTTGATATGTCGATTATTTGCATGAGAAGTAAAGAATTTGTATTTTTGTAGCCAATAGGACAAAATCACAGCAATCGACATCAATGAAACAGTTGATGTCGTCATATGATAAAAAAGGCTATGGCAACACTTCAATCACATTCCCAAGACCCAGATTTTTGGGTTTTCCTTTGCTTCGGGCAGTCCAACATGGCTGGACAGGCTCCCATTGAGAAACAGGACATGGCAGTGAGCGACCGCTTCCTCAGTATGGCAACAACGGATGGAGGCGATGGCCGTGTGTTGGGCAAATGGCGCAAGGCCGTTCCCCCGTTGTGCCGTTACGATGCCCATCTGGGCCCCGCCGACTATTTCGGGCGAACCCTGCTCGAAGTGGTGCCAGAAAATGTACGCATCGGCATAGTGTCGGTGGCAGTGGAGGGGTGTCCCATCACCTTCTTCGACAAGGATAGGAATGCACCCGTCATTGCTATGGAGGAACAGGACTGGATGAACGACATCTTGAACCAATATGGCCGTGACCCATATCAACGTCTGCTGAGCATGGCCAAGACAGCAGCCAAGGATGGTGTCATCAAGGGAATCCTGTTGCACCAAGGCGAGACAGATGCCTATGGTTTCGGATGGTGCAAGACGGTAAGGAAAATCTACTGCGATCTTCAACAGGAACTCCGGTTCGAACCCACGGCAGTCCCTCTGCTGGTGGGTGAAGTCGTGCGCGGGGAATACGGTGGCATCTGCGGAGATGCTAATATGACCATCAACGATATGCCCAACCATAACCCCAATACCTATGTTGTTTCTTCAGAGGGTTGCATGCCCTCAGAGGACTATCTTCATTTCTCCGGCGATGGCTACAGGCGGTTGGGGCGGAATTATGCGCTCCGCTATCTGGACGTCACGAATCCGAAATTGGCTGATGCCTGTCGCAAGAAACTGAACATGGACCTCTGACTATCAACTATCTACTATCTACTATCTACTAATACAAATCACTCGACAAAATGAAAAGACTGAAATGCTCTCTCTTCCTCTTGATAGTTCCCATTTGCTTGATGGCACAGATGGGTGCCAGGTTCCCGTCTGAGCGCAAGGTCATCAAAGACCCCCTGACAGGTGTCGAACTGGTCTTTCTCACCAGCAAGAGCGGGACGGGGGACTCCAAAATCTACCAGACCCACAACCAATGGACGTCCGACGGCAAGTGGGTCGTCTTTCGCACCGACCGTGTCGGTGGCGAGGCTATGGCCGTGAACGAGGATACCGGCGACATGGTGCAAATCACAGAGGGAGGATTCAACGGAATGCTCTGTGTGGCACGCAAGTCGATGCACCTCTACCATATGCGCGAGCAGAAGGACAAACATGACAAGCGCACAGGAATGGAGGTGGTGGAAGTAGACCTGGAACGCCTCTTCGCCGACTCCGAGGCCGGACGTCTGAAAGGCAAGAGCAACTATGAGCGCATCTGCGGAGTCATACCGGCAGAGATGTGCTCGGAGGGAGATATGGCACTCGACGGAAGCGAGGAGTTCGTCTATTTCAGACTCGACAAGGAGTATGCCCGGCAATTCCCCATAGCCGCACCCATCTCAGGCAATTTCGGTCCACACCACATGGGAGCAGGACCGGGAGGAATCGGAAAGATGGATCTCAAGACGGGGAAGGCGGAACCCGTGGTGAGCGTACACTTCAAGGTGGGACACATCCAAGGCAACCCCTGGCATCCCGGAGAGGTCATCTTCTGTTGGGAAACGGGTGGAAAGGCGCCTCAACGCACGTGGATGGTCAATGCAGATGGAACGAACCTGCGTCCCATCTACCGTGAGACGGAGCACGACTGGGTGACACACGAGGCGGTCATCAGCGAGGACGAATTGGTGATAGCGCTCATAGGACACCGTCCTATCAACCTCAAAGGCGGTGAGGCAGAAGGACTCGAATCGTTCGCCTTCTCTGACGAATGGGGACCGGCAGGAACCAAGGAGTATCCGACAGGCATCGCCGTGGTCAACATGCGCACCCGCGAACTGACCATGGAGGGCCAGGTGAAGGGCGACAATTTCTGGCACGTCGCAGGGTCGCAGGACGGTCACTGGGTGGCAGGAGACGACTTCAAACGGGAACTGTGGCTTATCGACCGACACACCGGAGAGCGCATCCTCCTCACCGCAGGCCACAAGACCACCGCACGCGACCATGTGCACCCGACATTCAAACCCGACGGCACAGAAATAGAAATACAGTCGGCGATGCTCAGCGAAGACGGCCGGTCGATGAACATCTGCATCGTCAAACTGCCCCAACACCTCTTAAACCGATACCCCAAAACCAACAAATGACTATGAAGACGACAATAGTAAAGATACTGCTGATGCCATTGTCTTTGGCATTCGCACTCTGTCTGTCACCCGGCAACATGGTTGCACAAACGGTCAACGACAGCAACACGCCGCTCCACCTGATGAAACCCGCTTACAAGATAGGCTATGGCATTCCCACCACCGACGAGGTGAAAAAGACCATGGACCGTGTGTTGCAATACATTGCCAGCGAGACTCCCGCCGTGCTTGTGGACAAGAATACGGGACGAGAGATTGCCAATACCAAGGATGTCGACGACCATACCCAGTTGAAACAGGGTGGGTTCCGGCTGACCAGCTATGAGTGGGGTGTCACCTACTCGGCCGTCCTGGCAGCATATCAAGCGACGGGCGACGCTGCATATCGCGACTATGCCTACCAGCGCCTGCGGTTCCTGGCTGATATAGCACCCGCTTTCAAACGGTTGCATGATGGAGGCAAGTCCATCGACAACAATGTGAGACGGGTGGTCGAACCCCATGCGCTGGACGATGCCGGTGCCGTGTGCTGCTCGATGATCAAGGCCGTGATGGCAGACCCCGATTTACCTTTACGACCGCTCATCGACAACTACATCGACTATATCATGAACAAGGAATACCGGCTTTCCGACGGCACTTTTGCACGCTTGCGACCGCAGAAGAACACGGTGTGGCTCGACGACATGTTCATGGGTATTCCCGCAGTGGCATGCATGGGGCGGCTCACTGGCGAAACCAAATACTACGACGAGGCGGTCAGGCAAGTCAGGCAATTTGCCGAGCGCATGTGGGTGCCCGAGAAGAAACTCTTCCGCCATGGATGGGTGGAGGAGATGTCGCCGCATACCGCATTCCATTGGGGACGTGCAAACGGATGGGCCATACTGACACTATGCGAGGTGCTCGACGTGCTTCCTGAGAGCCACCCTGGGAGGCAGCAAGTCATCGAACTGTTGAGAGCGCATGCAGAAGGGCTTGCCGCATTGCAGCACCACGACGGTTTCTGGCACCAGTTGCTCGATAGAAACGACACCTACCTCGAAACATCCGCCACCGCCATCTTTGCCTACTGCTTGGCACATGCCGTCAACCATGGATGGATCAACGCCAAAGCATTCGGACCCGTGGCGTTGCAGGCATGGCACGCCGTGGCTTCGTGCGTCAACGAACGTGGCCAGGTGGAGGGGGTCTGTGTGGGAACGGGAATGGCATTCGATGCCGCCTTCTATGCCTATCGGCCTGTCCATGTGATGGCAGCCCACGGTTATGGACCCACCATCTGGGCAGGAGCGGAAATCATCCGTCTGCTTCAGCTCCAGCATCCCAAACTCAACGACAATGCCGTGCATTTCTATGACCAGGAGGTGCCCACCGACCAGCCCATATTCAACTATGACGGGAAAATCAGATACTGAAAATATGATGACACGAAGAGAAGAATTGATGCATTATCGGTAAAGATGGGGGAGGACGAAAAATCTTTGTTCCTTTAACAATCCTTAATATGAAAAATTCTTTATTCTCAAATTTTTTGTTTACCTTCGCGTCGCAAAAATTCAGAGGGTGAGTATTTCAAGATGCAAAAGGCCCTCAAACGGAAAGGCACATGGCCGTAGAGAGTAGAAGTGCATGCTGAAAATCAACAAACGCTGCCGAAAGGCAAATGAAAAATAAGTCTGTTCGATATGAGGAGATGAGCGCCCCTAAAAGTTGGGGTATGCTCATCGGAAAGAGTTCTTTGAAGATTTGAAGTATCAAGAGACAGCCAAGAGCTGCTCCAACCGAGCAAATAATCGCCACGGTGGGAAAAAGATACGAATTAACAGTTTAACAAACCGATTAATTAAAAATGATTACTACAAATTACTTATTTACTTTATCGTCAATGATTTGTGTTTGGGTCTTCAAGACCGTCGCACCAATTTGTCTGGCCCTTCGCCAAACACTTGTAGGAAGGGTCTCTGGCCGTTGGGCCACCTCCAATTTTCTCGCTCGTTGTCCAATGACAACGACTTACGTCTCGTAGGTTTCCGCAAGGGAAACCACTTCCCCCCCCTCTTTTTTTTGACCTGAAAACCTGAAGGACATACGCCTCCTAGACGGTTCTTCTCGCACTCCTTTCTGGAGTATTCCACTACCCCTTTACAATACCTTATAACATAAAACAATTTATTCATGTCAATTGAGATTAACGGAAACAGACTTACCTTCAACAACGTAGACCCATTCCTTATCCTTGTCTTGCTCGGAGACAAGGTGGTGGACAAGAGCGTCGTCAACGATATTGCCACACCGGACTTCTCCGTCGTGGTGAGACCGTCGGGCAGGCCCAACTGCGCGACAAAGGAGGGTGACTATACCGTTGTCGTCCGTAAGGACAGTGGCGAGGAGATAGCCCTCGACATGCCGCACCGAGGAGCGAAAGTGCTCTATATACTCACGCTGTTGTGTCAGAAAGTGGTAGGTGGACTGCCCAACAAGTACTTCAAGAACGATAGGGCTGCCGCTGCCATAGTGGCACTCTACGACAAACTCTACCGCTCGGGTGGAGCGCAGTGGGTGGAGAACTGCAAGGTGAAAGAACACAACATTTCCATTTACCGCAGCCACGCCAAGAACGCCGTTGAGAATAACGAGACCTTGGACAATGTGGTGCGTTACTGGTGTGGGTTCGAGGAAGAGAATGAGAAGCGTTCCGTCGGCAAGAACCAACTGCAGCTGAGGAGGACACGCATTCCGAACAACCGCATTGTCTTCGAGGACGCAGCCAAAAGCAGTTTCACCTTTGAGCAACTCATGGAGCAGCTGCCACCACTTGAGGACCTTTTCGGCTTCAAGAACAAGACCACGGAGCGCATTCGTGAACTCCGCTCCAAGAAGGCAAAAGGTGTTTTCCCTCACAGCTGAGCCACAACAAAAGGGTAGGGGAGGATATCTTCTTCCCCTACCGTTCTTATACCTATAAAAACCGGCCTCCTTTCATTCTTTCTCCGTAACTTCGCAATATGAATCTCACCCCTCAAATCTCACCCCTCAAATCTCAAATCTAATTATGCATAACATCATCTTAGGTCAACATGAAGTCTATCCCGCCACTCCGAACGTTTGGTCTTTCAAGCAAGTCAACGATATCGTCAACGGCATCAACCTGCGGCTGAGCAACATGGTCGGTGGCTTCCCCTTCGAGTTCAATGGCACAACATGGAGAGACAGCGAACGGCTGTACCTCTGTGGCGAGTATTCCGACGGCACCCAAAGACACCAGTTCATCCAAGAGCAACTGATGGGTTCCACAAGCGGATATGCAGCCAAGAGGTTCGTCAAGTCAAAATTCCGCAAGGAGGTGAGGGAGGACTTCCCCACGTTTCGTCTCCAGTGGATGCTCTTCTGCATGTGGCAGAAATGCAAGCTCAACCGCGACTTCCAAAGACTGCTGCTGAGCATCCCAGAGGGCGTGACACTGGTGGAGAACACCACTACCGACAAGTGGGAGAGTGCGGAGATATGGGGATGCAAGAACCTGGAACTGCACAATAAACGTACAGAGCTCAAGAACGCGCTCATCAGCCAACACCAAGGACTGAAAAAGAACGAAATAGACATCATTGTCAATCTCGAGACCAACAAGGTGAACGATGTCGGTGAGTGGCGAGGGCAGAACAACATCGGCAAAATCCTCATGACATGCCGTGACTGCATCGCCAACGGCACTGAGCCGCTTATCGACTACGAACTGCTGAACAACGCCAATATCCACATCCTGGGGAAAAAGCTCACATTCTAACCATTCCTACTACAAACGATGGAGATGACAATAGTCAAATTTCGACCTGTGCTGTTGAAATTTGATGAACAACCTACGCCAAAAGACCGTGTTCACACCCTGGGATGCTCACTCGGAGTGCAACATCCCCGCCCCTGCTTCATCATCTTCCATATATGATATTGTTTAATCTCTGAGCTGCAGCAGTGGGAGTCAAAGCACCACTTTTAAGCTTCTCTATTATAGGGTCTGCTTCCGCTTGCCTTGCGGCTGGTAGATCTTTGTATGTGCTCCTGATTTTCCTAACAGTCTTTGCGTCAGCCCCCAGCACCTTTTCTGCATCTTTGGGGCTGCCTAGTCTTTCACCGAGCAAGATTCGAATGGCTGTATTCTTGGACATGGGGCCGCCTCCGCCGGCACCGCCATTGCCATTGCTTCCACCGCCAGACCTATCTAAGATTTGCATTTCTGTTTTTGCTGTTGCTGGTGTTATTTGCCCCGACAACAATTGGCTGATGATTTGATTTGCTTCATCAGAGTTGTCGTTCAATGCCCCGACGACCTCAATGTCATTGATTTCTTGGGGCAACAATACTTTTCGAGCAGCGTCTATGTCGCCTTGTCCACTGAGCATGACGCCTATGGCTGCGGTCTTCGACAATGGTTGGCCTGATGTTCCTCCACCTGATGTTCCTCCACCTGATGTTCCTCTCCTGGATGTTCCGCCGCCAGATGTTCCGCCAACAGATGCACCGCCGCTTGATGCACCGCCAACAGATGTTTCGCCAACAGAAGAACCTCCGCCAGGTGTCCCTCCATCTTCATCCTTTTTGCTTGTCTCTTTTGCTTTAGGTTCTTCGGCGTTTGGGGCAATATTGTTGCTTGCTTCGTCTTTTACTTCTTGACTTGCCAAGGAATCTTTCTGCTGTTCATTATTTGCGTCATCACTCCGATTCTCCCCTCCCTTGTCAACCAATACTGCAGGAGGGTTGTTTGGGGCATTCTTTGCAACTGTGTCATCAGGCTTGAACATCAGTTTGTAAATCGCCACTATTCCTCCAAGTCCCAATAGTATTCCGCAGAGCGTGTAGATAATGGCTTTCTTGGAAGATTTCCTGCCTGCGGGGGTGTCTGATTTTGACTCGGGGGTAGGAACTGTGTTCGCAATCTTTGTTGTCACCTTGATGATGATGAGAAGCAGTTTCTGGTTGTCCTGCTCTATGATTTCCTTGCTGACATTGAATTCATATTTGGATGTGGATTCCGGTGAGATGGTGACAGGAATGTCGTCGATGTTTTCGCTGTCCACTTCAACTTGCTCACCAGACACGACAAACCTTGACACGTCATTTTGCCCCAGTTTGATTTTCAGCCTTCCGTTTCTAATCATGGCGAGGGCTTCGCTTTTGGCGTTTTCATCGTCGGGGTTCCATTCGAATGCCAATCGTGTCGGAACGCTTTGTTGTGTACTGAAGAGGATGCGGTCGCTCGTCATGTCAAGTTCGATGGTGATGCCATCCAACTTCACGCGGTGGTAGGGAGCCTCCATCAATTCTTTCAGCGTGATGTAAATCGGAGGGTTGCCTTGCTTTTCTATCTTCAGCGTGTCCTCTCCCTGCTTTTGCCGGAAGTACCTTCCCGTCCTCTGGCCGTTGAACCATAGTTCGTATAGGGGGAGTTTAGGTATGTCAAGTTTGTCCAGACCAGGTGAACAAGCACATTCCGTGCCCACCTCGATGTCGCAAAACTTCCTGAATTCATCATAGTTGGTGTCTCTGAAGAATGCTTCCAACTTGTCTTTAGGCACCTTGAGCATGCCGGTGGGGCATTGCTGCGTCATCGGGACAAGTGGCCTTGGCCGGGCCTCCAAGGAATAGCGGTCGATGATTTGCTGGAAAATTCCAGGCTCCGCATCCTTGTCGATGAAACTGTCGCGCCCATCGGAGAGCCGTGTCATGTAATTGGATTTGAAGGTGTCGTAAATCTCCTGCAAGAGCGTGAACGGACTCTTCTTGCCGGCCAGCTGTGAGTCGCTGGGGATGGTGAGAGCGATGGCGAGTGCGCCCGGAGCATCGGCGTCAAACGATTTCACACGTCTGTCGATGAGCATGTAGAGCGCATGGTCGGAAGCATGCTTCAATACATAAACAGGCTTTTCATCCAATAATGGCACGCGGTTCATGTCGTTGGCTCCGCTGCCGGCAAGCACACCGACAGCCACGAGGGGTTGTAAACCATCATTGTGCTGCTTCGTGCCACTGATTCTCAGTCCTATTCTTGGTGTCGTCATTTCTTGTAGAATTATGGAAATAATGTCTTTTGCAAGTTTCGCATTCGCTCAACTTTTCTGGTGGTGGCTTGAATTTTTCATTCGTTGGTCAAGATGATGTTCACCAGGATGGTGACATCCGACACGCTGATTTGGCCATCGCCGTTCAGGTCGGAGGCATCGTGGTCGAAACGGTAGGGCTTTTCGCTGTCATAACCAAGGACGATGTTCACCAAGGCGGTCACGTCGGAGACGGTGATGGTGCCGTCGCGGTTGACATCACCTATGAAGAGGAGTGTCAAGTCGCTCCAGTTCTCCACGCCATCGACCTTCCAACGTAGGGGTGTCACCCCGCTCCCCGAGCGGTAGGTGCCGTGGATGCCCCATTCGTCGTTGTCGTATTCCGCCGTGGGCGACACGGGCACGTTTTGGAGCACGATGTTGGCATCGGCGAATTTTACCAATGCGGGGCTGTTGGGCTGGCTGTTGGCATATCGGCAGAAGAGCGTGCTGCCGTCCTTCCTGATGATTCTGCTTGTCTTCACTTGGTTGGAGGAACCGACAGGGAAGGGCAGGAAGAGCGCATGCCACTCGTCGGGCGTGTCGTGGCGTACGTATGTCACCTTGTCGGCCACGAAGGACTCTCCCACGGTGAGCGGCTCCTCGTCGGTGATGACGAAGTCGGTGCAATGGCCGTCCTTCACGATGTTCGACGGGTTGTATGTGGCGTCCGCCGTCGCGCCGGGTGCCATCTTCACCAAGGCGTTTGCAGGTGTCTGGTCGATTTGCAGGTTGCGACAGTCGGGGAAGGCCGACAGGTCGAGCCACCCGTCGCCCATGCGCCAGCATTGGTATTGCAGCGCACGGCCGTTGTCTAAATAACCCAGGATTTCCTCCGTGGCCTCTCCCTCCTGGCAGACATAGTCGAGGTGGAAGTCGGCCACCTTGAACCATGTGCCGTCGCTTCTGGCACCGATGGTCATCTTGTTGCCCGTCACCAGTACGTAGCACTCGTAGCGGTTGAAGGAGTTGTCGCCCGTGCCGGTGATGTTGTACGACCGTGCGATGTTGCCCTCGCCAGCGTTGCCGTAAAGTGCGGTCTTGGTGGTGGTGCGCTCGTAGCCCTGCGTGGTGGCGAAGTCGGCCGTCAGCCTATACACGCCGTTGGGCAGCGAGGTGACTTCCTGGGAGAGTTCGGCATAGGTGAACGTGCCGGCCCATGCATTGAAGAAGGTGCCGGCGTGGCCGTCGCTCAGCGTCGCCGAACCGGTGAAGGCGTCGTTCCATCCGCCAAAGGTTTTCTGGAAGTTCCAGCACGCCGGGTATTCCACCCTTCCGCTGCCCATGGGAGAGCCTGTCGTCGTGCCCCATCCCAGGCCGGGGTTGTTCACGGTGTAGTCACCTTGGTGATTTCCTTTTTCCACGATGTATTTCTGGTTGAAGTCCAGTTTCCTGACGGCATAGATGATGAGTTGGTCGGCGCGTGCCTGTGTCATGTCGCCTCGCACCTCGGCATCTTCCGTCGGTGTGGCACCCGTGCCGCAGTAGGTGTTGTGATAGACGTTCTGCATCCGCCAGCAGGCATTGGCGTTGTCATACACCGGTAGGAAGCCGCTGGTGGCTGTGCCGAGATGCGTCTTGCCGTCGGTCTGGAAGAGGCTGCTCGACGCGCTGCACAGCACCTCGTCGTGACGTGCCGGACACCTCAGCGCGTAGCCGTTGCTCGCCGTGTTTGACTCTATCTGCCACACCTGGTCAAGCAAGGTGCCTGTTTCCGCCATGGGGGAGTAGTGCACTGCCTTGAAGGCCGACTCGCCGGTGGCCACGCCCTCGATGTCGCCGGTGCGGGTGAGCGACTTGATTTGGATGCAGTGCCAACCCGTCACTTTGGACTGGTCGAGTCCCAGGCCGAGTGTCAGGGTGCCGTTGGTCACCCTGATGTTGCTGATGGTGCATTCGTGCGGTTCTCCGGAGAGGAAACCCGGAGTGACGCCGGAGGCGGTGAAGTAGGATTTCTGCGTCTGTCCTGATGCCGTGGCGAAGACATAGGCCACGTCGTCGCGAGTGCCGTTGAGCGTGGCGCCGTCCTCACCGCGTGCGTTGTGCGATGTGGCGTAGAGCACGGCGCGGTAGATGCCGTTGGGCAGCGACTTGACCGTCTGCGACATCTTCGTGCCGGCGGAAGAGGAGTTGTACAGTTCCACCATGGCGATGCCGTTGCCGGTCACCGTGCCGCTGGCCCCTTGCCAGTTGGCCGTCCCCGTACCCACGAGGGAGGTGTAGTCGTCGGTGGGTTTCGCGTTGGCGAGTGTCCAGCATAGCGAGGGGTTGCTTTTGCTGCAGACGACGTAGTAGTAATCTTCGTAGTTGCCAGGCAGCGAGGTGAGTTTGATGAAGCCGTTGGGGGTGTCGTTGCTCGACAGGTCTACCCAGTTGCTGTAGTGCGACACCCCGTTGGCATCGATGGCCGTCACGCGGAAGAGTTTGCTGCCATCGCATTCGGCGGCGGGGATGGTGGCTTCACGCCACTCGTCGTCGCAGACGCCGAGCGTGGCCCTTGTCACCCATTGGTTGCCTGAGATACGCTCCTGCACATACACCGTCTTCGTCCAGTCAGTATTGGGGTCGCGCCACGACAACTGGATGGTGCTGCCGTCGAGGGAGTAGCCGGCGGAGAGGTTGCGTGGGTCGCCCTGGTCGCGCCAGTTCATCCACACGTCGGTGGTCTTCTTGTAAGCAAAGTCACTGTTGTAACTGCCATAGAGTTCGCCACCGGCGGTGGTCCAGAAGTCGCCAGACTCCCAGTGTACGAAGCGTTTCTGTTCCACGCTGTTATAGACGGCGAGGCGCTCCAGCCATTCCGTGTTGGCGGCGTAGTCGGCCCTTTTCAGCACGTCGCGCAGCCAGATGCCGTTCATCTTCTGGTCGTCGCCGGTGCCCCAGGTGTACCAGGCTTTCAACGAGTCGGTGTAGAACGCGCTCTCGTTGGTCCAGTTGGCGCCGTTGTTCCACTCCGTGCACCACACGGGGAGTCCGGTGACGTCGTAGAGCGACTTGAGGGAGGCGATGCAGTTCTCGGGCCTTTGTCCTCCGATGTAGTAGTGGGTGGCGACGAAGTCCACGCGGTAGTTGTGGGCCTCGCAGGAGTCGACGTAGGCTTTCACCCATCCTGTGTTGGGGTTGCAGGTGGCGAAGGTGCCGATGCGCATGCCGCTTCGGAGGTAGTCGCCGTGGAGTTTGATGAGGTCGGGCACCGTCATGTACATTTCGTTGCCGCTGGTGTTGTCGGGTTCGTTCACGCCGAGCACGTGGGCCGACGTCTGTTGGTTGAGTGTTTCCCAACCGGGCCAGGCATAGGTGGGTGAGCCGCTGTAGGTGCTGCCGTTCTCATGGTGGCGCTGCGGCACATAGTCGTAGTCGGCCTCCTGGTGGTTGGCGGCGTCCCATTGGTAGAACCAGGTGACGCGCATCAGTCCCATGGGGGTGAGTGTGCGCCCGGCGTAGCCTTTCTTGCTCGGCCACCGCCAGCGGAAGATGCGGATGAAACTGACGCTGCCGCGCATGTCCTTGGGCAGGGTGACGGTGATGTCGCCGTCGTTGGCGATGAAGCAGTGGCTGTAGCCCGTTCCGTCGGCATGGTTGGCCATCGTCACCATGTAGCCACGCTTGAGCGTGAAACTCTGGATGGCGTTGTCGAAGTTGCCCAGGCGGTCATAGTAGGTGCCCACCTCGTACTGGCTATTGGACTCGCCGCCCAGGTTGATGTTGGTATATACGGTGAGGGGATGGCAGGCGACGGGGTAGGGGAGTACGATGGTGCCGTGGCGGTAGGTCTCCACTCGGCAGTTGACGCCGTCGACTGCGGTGGCGCCGTTGATTTGGATGTAGCGCAGCCAGTTGGACAGCACCTTGGATGGCCGGATGTTGGAGAATATCACCGTCGATCGGTTGTCGGTGATGTTGATGGTGCCCGACATGGCGGTCTTTCCTTCCAGTGCCGTGATGGTGTAGTCGACGTTGTTGTCCAAGGTGATGCTCGATTGCAGTTGCGACACGGTCATCTTGCCGTTCCTGGCAGTGTTCAGTGTCGAACCGTTGTAGGTGAGCGAACGGCTGATGGCATGTGCTGGGGTGGTGAGTGCTCCCCATGCCAGTATGATGGCAAGGATGATGAACAGGCGGTGTTTCATGATGGTTGCGGTGGTTTTGTGGTTCAAAGTGGATTGTCGTTTCACGTGATGGAGGACAAGATTTCTCCAACAAGTGACAAAGATACGAAAAATTCTGTAAATGCGTAAAAAAGGTTGTCTTTATTTTACGAATGTGAGGAAATCATTTGGAAAACTTACAAGTACGGGCTGTGTCTCAGGAGTGTTTATGGAAACCAAGAAAAGGCAAGGAAGCCGAAATCATCGGCCTCCTTGCCTTTCAAACATCCGGATTGTCAGCTGTTTTTCCGACGTTATCCGTGAGCTTTTGTGTAGCGAATGCGAAACTTGAGTTGTTAAAAATCCAAGTTCAGTCCCAACACTTTCCAGAATTCAATGGGCAATGCCACGTTTTCCAGTTCGATGCACCCTTTGAAGAGTGGGGCGATCTCATGGATGGAGTATCCTGCTATGCCGCAACCAATCTTTGTGACCAGGAAGCGCAGTTCCTGATGCTCTTCGGCAAATGTGGTGAAGTGTTCGACGGCGGCCTTGAGATTGTCGATGCCCTCCATGGTGGGGATGGCATAACAACTTCCCTGCATGCCTTCGCCCTGCCCCCATACGGCACCGAAATTATCCATCGCAAAGGCTGCGGCGCCTCCGGCGTGCATGCCCTTCTGGTTGCTCCCGAAAACGAACACTTCGTCGTCTTCAAGTTCATGGATGCGGTCGGGTGTAACCCTCTCACCGTAGTATTTCTTTGCAAACATTTTCTTGCGTCTGAGCATTTCTGCCTTCGACATATCCGGGTGCAAGCTGTACATCTCATTCATCTTGTTGTAGTAAGCCTTGCGTGATGACCTTTCGCGCCCCCAGGAACTTTCAGTACCCCTCTGGTCATGGCTGAATTCCACCACGTTCTCTATGGAGAGCAGGTCGGTGACTTCCTTCACGTTATGGGCTGACCCCATGTAGGAGAACGACCATCCTTCTTCCTTCAACTGCTCGATGAGGCTGCGCAGGCTTGACGCATTCCATTCCCGGGAGGAGTTCTCCAACCCGTCGGTCAGCACGGTGACGACGGCATTGGCATCCTCATCGTCCTTGATGCGTTTGTGCAAGGCCGTGAGCGATTGTCCCATGGCATCATACAAAGGAGTGCATCCTTTGGGCATGTAGTCGTTGAACTCGCCAACTTCAGAGATGGGTTGGCAGTCGATGATGGTCCTGACATCGGGACGGTTGGAGCCGGAGTCAAACAACACCAGGGTAAGCAGGTGTTCTTGTGTGTCGGCATATTCTTTTTGTGCGCTTCTTATCGTTCCTATGGTCTCGTTGATGCCGGAAAGTGTCGCCTGCCGCAAGTGACTCATCGAACCGCTTTCGTCTACTATGATGAGATTGTAGATGTGTGCCTTGCCGTCGTTGCCTTTTTCTTTCTCCTGCTTCTCCTGCTTCTGCTCGGTTGCCTTGTTCTTCTCCTGTTCTTGTTCGTTCATATTCATATCTGGATTGTTTTTGGTGAAAATGTTGAGTAAGTCGGTTAACTTTTTCATATTTTGAATAATAAGCTTGTTTGAATGCTTGATTGTTTTTCTCTCAGGTCAACCATTCGGCGAATCGCCTTGGGAGTCGCCGAATGGTATCGTTTTCATCTTGTCAGGCGTTTGCAACGGTGTTGCTGTTTGTCACCTTTTTCACATACATGTATTTGGGGTATTGGCCGAGTACGAAGAGCGTGACGGGGCAAAGCCAAAGCGTGTCTCTGCCAAATCGCAGTTTGAATTCCTCCAGGTCGACCTTGTAGGTGCTTCCTCCTGTCAGTGAACTCTCTGTCTGCACCAGTTCGAAATAGCCCTCGTGCTTTTCGCGCTTCTTGGTGGGTATCACGCTTATCTTGGTTCTCGTACCGTCTTCAGAAAGAAGTTCGCACATCTTGTCGGCGCCACTCACCATCAACAGGTTGTGATGGTCGAACGGCCATCCGGGGAACACCACATACCAACCGCCATCTTCCTCTTTTTGGAATTCTATTTGATACTCGTTTTTCTTTCCAAACACGCTCAATCCCATCTGTCTTGCGCCAATCAACAAATCTACTAAGGTGTAATTCATTTTTTTGATTAAGTTTTTAATTGTTTAGGTGGCTACTCTCTCTATGGCATCGCCGGCTTGTTTCGTCCTTAACCGACAGGTGCCTTTCCATTTTATAGACTATGGTGTCTTTGAACAGTCCTTTTCCATTCGTTTCTTTTGGTTTTCATAATCAATCAGCTCATTGACACGAGAGGTCTGTGGCTCAAAACTCAAGCCTGAATCCTTTTTCTTTCAGTTCGGCATAACTCTCAGGGTTGAACTTGTAGAGAAATGCCACTTTCTTGTTGGCAAGGGTCACCTTGTCTTCCAATTCGGTCAGCAATCCCAACTTGAGCATCTTGCTGCTGAAATTGCGCCGGTCGAATTTCACACCGAGAATGGCTTCATACAAATGCTGTAGTTGGCTCATCTTGAATTTCTCGGGCAACAGTTCAAAGCCTATCGGCTCAAAGTGTATCTGTTTTCTTAGTTCGGCTGTCGCGTGCCGGAGTATCCTGTCGTGGTCGAAAGCCAGCGACGGAATGTCGTCGAGTGGGAACCATTGGGCTTTGGCGGCGTCGTCGCCACCTTTCACCTCGCTGATGCGCACCAGTGCATAGTAGGCAATCGTTATCACTCGTTCACGTGGGTCGCGGCCTATATCCGAAAAGGTGTGGAATTGCTTCACGTAGGCATCCTTCAGGCCGGTTTCCTCATACAATTCGCGCTTGGCTCCATTGAGCGCTGTCTCATCCATCCTCAAAAAGCCTCCAGGGAATGCCCAGCGTCCCTTGAATGGTTCTATGCCCCTCTCTATTAACAGGACGTTCAACTTTGTCCCGTCGAAACCGAATATCACACAGTCTGTTGTGACAGCAGGGTGGGGGTATTGGTAATGGTACATCTTTTCTTCCATGATTCAATGTTTTATTGCGTAAAAAGCACACAATAACATCTCTGCAAATAGCGTGCCAAAGTGGAAAACCGCCAATTCTGTCACATAGATGTGTCAAAATTACGCAATGAAGTGCCACAGTGACACAGGGTGTGTCAGTGTGGCGCTTCTCTTGAAAGGTCAACTAAATTGCTGAGCCTTTTAATTCTTGAGCCAACGTAGCATATACTGCTCTCTTGCTAACCTCTTCTGTCTCCATTCGGATTTCTTCTTCTTCCATTCTTTCCTTTTCCTTTATTCTCTCCACCTCGGCTTTCCATTCTTTCAGGAAATCTTTCATTTCATACTTCAAATCATTCAACTCATCATTCCTGAAAATCCCATTCTTGGCAACATAATCCTCAATCTTTCTCTTCACAGTGGCGACAGTCTTGTAGCGGGCCATCTCAATAGGATCAAGTTCAAAGTCGAAGGACTTACAAAACCTCACCCCATCACAAGATTTCAAAAATTTAATAGCTGAAATTTTCTTTTTCATTAATATTAAAATTTAATAGTTTAGGATGTCCAACTATATATTGACAAAAAATGAAAAAGGTAAACAGAAAAAGGCGAATATTTTTCCCTAACATTTATTACAGGGCGAAATGTTCGACACCTTCTCGGGAGGAGATGGGGGCATCCACATCGACCCCGATCCCGGTGATGGTGAAGACGACAACCATTCAAACGTAGGAAATGTTTGGGATACGCTATAAGAATTCAGGGGAGTGCTGCAGCACTCCCCTGAATGATGAAATCCTTGCCCTTCTTTCACAAGATGCGGGTGTGGAAGTGGCCCCAGTTACTTCATTGTAAGGATCCAGCCTTTGGAGTGGGCGAGGAAGATGATGGCACCCTTCATGTTGACGCCAGCCTGGGTTGTCCTGCCGAGTGTCAAGATGATATGGGTGAGGTCGTTCTTGTCATTCCTGTCGAATGAAATGGGGGGCTTGATTGTGTTGTGTGCCTTTGCCATCTTGATGATTGTTGGTTGTTTTTCTTATTTGATGCTGTCGGTTTGCGATAGCAGGGTAGTGAAACCATGGTTCTTGTTTGCGATGGCAAAGGTAAGTATGAAGTGCGTGGGTTTAATGCGCAGCGAATTTTTTCTTAGCACACCTGTGATATGCTACCTGGAATATCTTGAATATAAGCATTCAACATCGCAGAAGCCTTTTGCAGGTATTGGTGATGGCTGTGGAAATCATCTTTTCTGATTTCAATAGCCATTGTCCTGGGTGGCTCTAGTTAGTTGATTTCTTGTAGCAGCTCCTTGGCCTTCTCTTGGACAGGCGAGGCTTCATGGGCCAGTTCTTTGAGTATGGTAGCTGCCTTGTCTTTCTCTTCCATCTTGAGGAGCACTTGCACCTTCATGAGTTTTAACTCCATCAGTTCTGCTTCAGTTTCCTTTTTCTTTTGCTCAGCCTCTTCGGGTGATAGCTTTTCCTCTTCCTCTTCCTCAGGGACAGTGTTTTCTATGCAATTCTTATAAAAATTGATATAATTATCACAATCTGTCACTTTTCCTTCTATTTCTTCAAGGGCTTTTGCGTATTCCTTGTTTCCAACGAGTGAATCCACTTCCTTGTTAAAGGGCGAACCACCTCCGTCACCGACGGTCGGCGGGGAATAAGTGGTTGATTCTACGTGCAGGATGAAGAAGGCGGCAAGGACGGCTGCAGCCATGCCGACGGCTGCATACATCCATTTCCTTTTTGAAGATGAGGAAACAGGTTTTTCCTTTTCTTTTTCCATTTCCTCGTCCCGGTGTCCCATCTTATCTTTCAGCCGGGCATCCTCGCCGGCCTTTGTAGACAGGTATTGCTTTTTCAGTTCATCGTCAGCTTCCATTTCTGCCTCGAAAGACTTCTTTTCATCCTCAGACATCCTGCCATGCAGGTATCTGTCTATCTTGCCTTGATTGTGTGATCCCATGTTGCGAATGATTGATGTTGGTGTCCGTGAACAACCCGTCTTGCGAGTTGAGGTGTTTCTTGTATTGCTCGTTGGTCATCTTACGGAGCGTGTTTGTGCGTTTGTTCTTCCTGGTTCTTATTGCATCCTTGCTTTTGATTCCTTTGTCATCAGGAGCGAAGATACTCGGGGCTCATCCTATGATTTCTTCTCAAAGTAAATGTGCCCGTTTGCGAAGCAAAGATAGTAAAATAATGCTAACCTGCAAAAAAAGCAAGCATTTTTCTTACAATATGTCAGACCTGTTAGATATGTTGGATCTTTTCGGGGCTTCCTTTCCGATGAATTTCCCGCCAGAAAACGAGGAGGATGCCACCCAGGGTGTGGCTATGATAAAACTCTCCTCATCTTCGACTCTACAATCATTTCTTGACTTTTTTCAGGGTCAAGGTGGTTTTTCCCAAGACGATGGTGTCGTTGAAATTTAGTTTGGTGGTTGATCCTACAGGTACTTCCTTGCCACGTACCAGGACAGCGTTTTTCGCTCGTACTATGGTGAGGGTGTACTCATAATACTCTTCTCCACGTTGGGGGTATATCTTTTCCACCTCAATGCATATGGAGCGTGCACTGGCATATTCGTCCTTGAGCGACAAGTCTGCCGGCATATCCTCGTCCTTCCTTCCTATGTAGTTCTTCCCCTCTCGGAGTATGTAATTCTTACGTCCGGTGAGGCTCAACCCCCACCAAACAAGTTTTGCGTCAGACTCAGGGCGCTTGTTCAAGATATACTCTTTTTCAGGTTGGGGCTCCTCTGTGTGCTTGGGACCGTATTCTGTTTCCCTTCCTTGTTCAGGATTGTCGCGTTCTGTGGCTTCTTCCTCATATTGAGGATTATATTCTGTGGCTTCTTCCTCATATTGAGGATTATATTCCGTGGCTTCTTCCCCTTTTTGAGGATTATATTCCGTGGCTTCTCCCCCTTTTTGACGATTCAATTCTGTGGCTTCATTAGTATCGTCATTACCATATCTCGTTTTTTGACTGGCATTTCTGTTTTGAGGATTTAGGTTTGTGGCTTCATCAACGTAGTTCGTTTTTTGGCCGGCATTTCTGTTTTGAGGATTTAGGTTTGTGGCTTCATCAACGTGGTTCGTTTTTTGGCCAGCATTTCTGTTTTGAGGACTTAGGTTTGTGGCTTCATCAACGTAGTTCGTTTTTTGGCCGGCATTTCTGTTTTGAGGACTTAGGTTTGTGGCTTCACCCGTCTGTTCATTGTCATAGGCGGCATCCTTTTCCTCTTGCTGGTTTTGGTACATATAGTTAGTGTCTTCTTGATCTTGGTCATCATCATAGGTGTCCAAGTCATCATCCTCCAAGTCGTGTCTCCTATAGTTGGTGCCTTCTTTCACCTGGTTGTCATTATAGATGTTAACTGTGTCTTCCTCCAGGTTTTGTCTTTTGTAGTTCGAGTTTCCTTTTTTCTTGCTCATATCTGAAATCGTTTGTTGGTGGTGTTCAGTTGCAAAAATAGTGAAAGTTTTCATATCTTGCACTTTTTTCCCCCTTTTTTTCTTTTGGGGAGGTTGTTTTTCGTTCATTGAAGGCCACTTCCACCCTATGTAATTGTTAAATAAGGAAAAATGACACAAAAAAATGAGGCAAACCAACATCATAACCATGAATCAAAGACAGTGAAAATATAGTAGAAAAGCAAAACAAATCATAAACTTACTTAAGTTTCGGAAGTAAAAACATCTTACAAAACTAGGATTTATCTTGTATGGCTACCGGTTGTGAAGTGAAGCCCGAAGGGCTGGGATGACCACAGGCAGGTGGTGGAGCGAAGCGTAACCCCTGCTTGACGATGATATGAAATCAACAACCCCGAAGGGGTGG
>JAFWSS010000179.1 GCA_017524385.1 Prevotella sp. | reverse complement strand
TTTCTGTGTGGTGATAAAAGGATTAAAGAATGTTAATACCGCTTGTTGTTTTGTATCTTATTAATATTGAATATGTTGCAAATTATCCGTATGGGATGTTCAATTTAGATAAACATAAAATCATTATTAACAGATTTGCTAAATGCTGATTGACAACATATTACAAACTCAACATATTTTAAGACATTTATCACCACACAGAATTTTTCATTCACTTTACAATAAAATTCAATATGGCGAACCATTATCAAAAGAGAATCAAAAGAATCCTGTTTGTATGCCTTGGTAACATTTGCAGGTCTCCTGCTGCCGAAGGCATCATGCGGCACATGGTTATGGAGAAAGGGTTGGAAGGACGAATAGAAGTCGACTCCGCAGGTTTGGGACCCTGGCATGTGGGCGAACTCCCTGACGACAGAATGAGAATGTTTGGAAAGAGACACGGATACCAATTCGTCTCACGTGCAAGAATGGTCGTTCCCGAAGACTTTGACAAATTCGACCTTATCATTCCCATGGATGATAACAATCTCAATGAGTTGAAATCCATGGCAAGAAGTCCTTACGACATCAGAAAACTCGTTCCTATGGCACGATACCTCAGGCACCATCCTATGTATAATACCGTTCCAGACCCCTATTATGGCACAGACCGTGACTTTGAATTGGTCATAAATCTCCTCGAGGATGCTTGCCAAGGATTGCTGGAAGAACTGATATGATGGAGTTTAATGGGAGTTTTTGGGAGTTTAAGGGGAGTTTTGTTAGGAGTTAAAAGGGAGTTAAAGGGGAGTTAAAGGGACCCCATCCGATTCGTGCTGAAACCAACCATGGCGGGATGGCCAAAGCATATTGAGTTAAATTATAATAATATTAAGGTGTAATGTCGTGGAAGGCTCGTTTTTTTTCGTAATTTTGCACGACATAACCAACAAAAAATAAAATAGTATGAAACCTACATTGTTATTGCTTGCTGCCGGCATGGGTAGCAGATATGGCGGGCTCAAACAGCTCGATGGACTTGGACCCAATGGTGAAACCATCATGGATTATTCCATCTATGACGCCATCAAGGCCGGATTCGGGAAAATCGTTTTCGTAATCAGGAAAGACTTCGAACAAGATTTCAAGGAAAAGATACTCTGCAAATATGAAGGCCACATCCCGGCGGAACTTGTGTTCCAAAGCCTTGATGCACTACCCGAAGGATTCTCCGTGCCAGAGGGTAGGGTGAAACCGTGGGGTACCAACCATGCTGTCATGATGGCGAAGGATGTCATCAACGAGCCTTTCTGTGTCATCAATTGCGACGACTTCTACAATCGCGACGCATTCATGGTCATCGGAAAATTCCTTGCCGACCTTCCCGAAGGAAGCAAAAACACATACGCCATGGTTGGCTTCAGGGTGGGCAACACACTCTCCGAGAACGGCACCGTGGCAAGAGGCATCTGCTCAAAGGACGAGAACGAAAACCTCACCACCGTAGTGGAGCGCACAGAAATCATGAGGGTTGACGGCCCCATCTGCTACAAGGACGAAGAAGGGGCTTGGGTGCCTGTTGATGACAACACCCCTGTCAGTATGAACATGTGGGGTTTCACTCCCGACTATTTCACATATAGCGAGGCTTATTTCAAAGAATTCCTTTCCAATCCCAAAAACATGGAGAACCTCAAGGCTGAGTTCTTCATACCGTTGATGGTCAACAAACTCATCAACGAGCACACCGCCAGCGTGAGAGTGCTCGACACCACAAGCAAATGGTTTGGAGTAACCTATTCGGCCGACAGACCCAGCGTTGTGGAGAAGATACAGCAACTCATCAAGGAGGGTGTCTATCCCGAAAAACTCTTCTGAGCAAAGGGATGGCCAACCTCAACATTCTCCATGATGCCCAGGCGGCAGAACTTCTGGAACTCATCCGTGGAGCCGAAAACATCGTGCTATGTTGTCACAAAAGCCCTGACGGCGATGCCATCGGCTCCATGCTTGGATGGGCGGGATTTGTCATGACAATGGGGAAAACCCCCATGCTCATAGCCCCTGATGCTTATCCTGACTTCCTCAAATGGATGCCTGGAGTAGAGAAAATCGTCAGATACGACAAGCACAAGGATAGCGTGGAGATGGCCTTGCAAAAGGCCAACCTCGTGTTCTGTCTTGACTTCAACAGCACAAAGAGAGTTCTTGACCTACAGCAACCATTGGAACAATCGACAGCACCCAAAGTGCTCTTCGACCATCATGAGGCTCCTGACATCGGTGCTGCCTTGTCTGTGTCTTTCCCCAATTTGAGCAGCACTTGTGAACTGGTGTTTCGAGTCATTTGCCAACTAGGCGGATACGACACGATGACACGGAACACCATTCTTCCACTTTATGCCGGGATGATGACCGACACGGGAGGTTTCACCTATAATTCCAACAGGCCCGAAGTCTTCCAAATCATTGCCATGATGCTGGAGAAGGCGCATTTCGACAAAGACAAGATTTACAGGAATGTATATAACAACTACAGCGAGTGGTGCATCCGCATGCGGGGATATGTGATGAGCCAGAAACTTGTTGTCATTGAAGGGAGCCACGCTTGCTACTACACCCTCACCAAGGAGGAGATGCGTAATTACCATTTCTGCAAAGGTGACGCCGAAGGGCTTGTCAACGAGCCTCTTCGCATCAAGGGGATGCGACTTTCCATTTCTCTCAGGGAGGATACTGAACGTGAGAACACCGTGTGGGTGAGCCTCAGGTCTGTGGACCAATTCTACTGCAACGGGTTGGCGGAAATGTTCTTCAACGGTGGTGGGCATAAGAATGCCGCTGGCGGTCGTGTCAACGGCACAATGGAAGAAGCGGTGCAAATCACACACCAAGCCATCTTGTATTTCGCCACACACCTTCCCAATGTGAAATAAATGTGTCTTTCACTTTGTCATTACTGCCGTTTGTATTAACTTTGCACCAACATTTAAAACATCAAGTGCTGAAAATGAAGAATATCGCTTCGATAATGTTCGCCATCGCATTGGTGGCCCTTTTGGCTGCTTGCCATGATAGCGAGACCTACGCAGACCAGAAAAAAAAGGAAAGGACAGCCATCAAGGCTTTCATTCAGGAGCAAGGCATCAATGTCATCTCTGAATCTGAGTTTAAAAGAGACTCCATCACCGACTCTTCCAAAAAGGAGTTCGTGCTCTTTGAAAACACGGGCGTCTATATGCAAATCGTAAGAAAAGGCTGTGGAAAGAAAATCGGGCAGGGAGAGACTGCAAATGTCATTTGCAGATTCAATGAATACAATCTTCTCACCGACTCCTTGATCTTGAGCAACAACATCCTTGCCTTTTCTTCCATGCCCGACAAGATGACGGTCACCAACACGCTTGGAACATTCACCGCAAGTTTCATCTCGGGAATAATGAGCGCACAGTATCAGACTACCGCCGTGCCTGCTGGATGGCTCGTTCCGCTTTCTTACATCAACGTGGGAAGGATGGTGGAAGAAGGAGACGAACTGGCCAAGGTGCGGCTCATCGTGCCTCACAGCCAGGGCACCAGCGCGGCATTGTCAAGTGTCACGCCCTGCTATTATGAAATAACATACGAAAGAGGATTATAGAAAAAACAAAAAATGACCCTTATCAAATCAATCTCAGGCATCCGCGGAACCATAGGCGGAAAGGCGGGCGACACGCTCAACCCGCTGGACATAGTGAAATTCACCTCCGCCTACGCCACATTCATCAGGCGCAGCGCAGAGACATCCTACAACCGCATCGTCGTAGGACGCGACGCACGCATCTCAGGAGAGATGGTAAGAAATGTCGTTTGCGGCACACTCATTGGTATGGGATTCGATGTTGTTGACATCGGCCTTGCCACCACTCCCACCACGGAGTTGGCTGTCACCATGGCACAGGCCGACGGAGGAATCATCATCACGGCCAGTCACAATCCCAGACAATGGAATGCACTTAAACTGCTCAATGCAAAGGGAGAATTCCTCACCAAGGACGATGGCAACATGGTGTTGGAAATTGCAGAGGCTGAGGATTTCGAGTATGCCGATGTGGACCAATTGGGACATTACACGCGTGACGACTCGTTTAACCAAAGGCACATCGATGCAGTGATGGCTCTTTCGCTTGTCGATAAGGAGTCTATCAGGAAGGCTGGGTTCTCCGTGTGTGTCGATGCCATCAATAGTGTGGGTGGCATCATCCTTCCCCAACTGCTTGACCAACTTGGAGTCAGCCATCATGTCCTCAATGCGGAACCCACAGGCGACTTCGCCCACAACCCTGAACCGCTGGAGCGTAATCTCACTGGCATCATGGATGAGATGAGAAGTGGCAAGTACGACCTTGGCATTGTTGTCGACCCGGATGTGGACCGCCTCGCGTTCATCTGCGAGGATGGAAAGATGTTTGGTGAAGAGTACACCCTGGTGTCTGTGGCAGACTATGTGCTTGGACGCACACCGGGAAACACCGTGTCGAACCTCTCTTCCACGAGGGCGCTGAGAGACGTCACCCTCAAGCATGGAGGGCAATATGCCGCAGCCGCCGTGGGTGAGGTGAATGTCACCACCAAGATGAAGGAGGTGGGGGCTGTCATTGGCGGAGAGGGAAACGGTGGTGTCATCTATCCCGAGAGCCACTATGGCAGGGACGCACTTGTAGGAATAGCACTCTTCCTCTCCTCGCTCGCACAGAAGGGGTGCAAGGTGAGTGAACTCAGGGCGGAGATGCCCGAATATTGCATTGCGAAAAACCGTATCGACCTCACACCAGACACAGACGTTGATGCCATCCTTGAAAAGGTGAAGCAACTTTATGCCGACCAACAGGTCAACGATATCGACGGGGTGAAGATTGATTTCCCCGACAAATGGGTGCATCTGAGGAAGTCGAACACCGAACCCATCATCAGGGTCTATAGCGAGGCCGCTACCATCGAGGAGGCCGACAAACTTGGAAAAGACATCATGCAAGTGGTTTACGACATGCAAGGGTGATGACAGATAGGATTGGTCTGACTAGTCTGACAAATCTGACAAGGAAAAACAAGCGGGAAATGCCATTCCAAGTGGTGTCTCCCGCTTTTTCCATCTTGGAATTAAGTAGGTGTTCAAAATTACTTAACTCAACTTTCGGGCAGATGTGTCCTAAATCACGTATTCCTTTTTCACAAATTGTAAAATTATAGAATTTTACTTTATACATCGGGAAAAAAGCCATATTTTTGCATAAAGTCGAATCGTTTTCGTTGCTTTTTACATATATATAATTAATTTTGCAGTGTTTTCGAGAACAATCAAAATCAACGATAAATATGAGAATCAAGCAAACAACCAAGGAACTCATGACATCGATGGCATGGGGACAGAGCGGCACAAGTGTGAGGCGTGCCGCCATCACTCTGCTCGTCATGCTGCTCGCCGCCACAGGGGCGTGGGCAGACGACATCTCCGTCAGCGATGACGGAACGGAGTACACCATCAAGACAGCAGAGGGCTGGAATGTGTTCTGCAATCTACTTGAAGGCGGCGAGACCTTCCTCAACAAGACCGTCTATCTTGGGGCAAGCATCGAAGTCAGCCGCATGGCGGGCAACGGAGCGCATGGGTTCGCCGGCACCTTCGACGGCCAGAACAACACACTGACCTTCAACTACGGCACTGAGGAAAGCCCTGCCGACGAACAGTTCGTGGCGCCCTTCTCCTTTACGGTCAGCGGCACCTCGCCCGTCTTCCGCAACCTCACCATCGACGGCGACATCTACGCCACCCACACCGAAGCCACCGACCACGACCATGCTGGCGGACTCATCGCCCACCTCTTCGGCACGGTCACCATCGACAACTGCGTCAGCAACGTCCGCATCACCACCACAGGCGAAGACGGTGCTGGCGGCTTCGTGGGGCTTTGCGAGAACAGCGTCAAGTTCACCAACTGCAAGAGCAGCGCCGTCGTCACCAGCGACGGCGGCAACAACAGCGGTTTCGTGGGTTGGAGCCGCTCATCTGAATATCTCATCAGTTTCGATGGATGCCTCTTCAACGGCAAACTGCTGATGAAAGACGACAACGGCGGCTACAACGGCGGCTTCGTAGGATGGAAGGGCGATGGCAAGACCGTCACCATAGACAACTGCCTTTATATCCCCGCAGAACCCGCCGGCAGCGAGGAATTGGCGAACAACTACAGCGCCAACTTCTGTCGTCAGCACGACGACAAGTTGCCCGCCGTCATCAACAACTGTTACTACAACAGTTCCATCACCCAGTACTACGGCGCGGTGCAGGGCAAGGAAGCGCGCAGCGTCACGGCGGGCGACAATGTCACCGTTGCCCACGCGGGCGTGGCCACCGTCTACAGCGTCAGCGGCATCACGGCCTACAAGGCCACGGAGGCCAGCGCCGACAGCGCCCCCTTCATTGCCGGACTCCTATATAATAATGTGCTCTATGCCGGCAGCGGCGACGAGGTGAGCCTGACGCTCAGCGCCGATCGTGAGGGCTATGCCATCAAAGACTATCAGGTCAGCGCTGGCACCCTCAGCGGCTCGGCCAACCCCTACACGCTGACTATGCCCGACGAGAACGTTACCATCAGCGGCGCCCTCACCACCATAGACTGGGCAACAGAGAGTGAAGGCACTGAGACCGCACCGTACATGATATACAATAAGGACCAGCTCAACCTGCTGGCTCAGCGCTTCAACAACGGCACGAGCGACTATAAAGACAAGTATTTCAAGTTAGGCAATGACATCATCTATGACCCCGACGAACTGACCATAGACAACGACAATGACAAAACGAACGATAGCAACTATGAGGCCATCGGCTACAACGGCCACTCTTTCAATGGTCACTTCGACGGCGACGACAAGACCGTCAGCGGCATCCGCATCTACAAGGGCGGTATAAGCGGAGGTGACGGGTACCAAGGTCTCTTTGGCCGGACAGGCAGCGATGCCGACATCCGCAACGTCACCCTCGCCGATGCCTACATCACCGGCTATGGCATCACCGGCGGCATCGTAGGCGAAAACAACGGTACTGTCAGCGACTGCCATGTTACAGCAAGCGTCTTCATCCGTGCCGTTCAAAAAGAAGCACACATGCACGGCGGCATTGTGGGCTACAACCTTGGTACCGTTACCAATTGTACCAGCCGTAGCACCCTTGCCATCGCTGGCGGCGTCACTGGCTGCCAGCAATACGGTGGCATCGCAGGCCTAAACGTTGGCACTCTGACAGACAACATCGCCATCGGCGCCGTGGTGCCCGCCGCTGATTACAACACCTATGGTGCCATCTGCGGCAACGAGGGCGGTACTATGGCGCGCAACTACTACCGTGCCTGCAAGGTTGCCAGCGAGAACGTCACGCAAGGCGGCGTGGGCTGCTATAATCGCGACGTCACCGACAACAACGGTGCCGTGCCCGCCTTCGCGCTCACCCTCGACACGGGCATTACAACCACATCCGAGCCCGTCATCAACATTGACGACGAAGAATATTACGCCGGTACCATCACCCTGAGC
>JAFWSS010000178.1 GCA_017524385.1 Prevotella sp. | reverse complement strand
TATCTTGGTTTGATGTTGAACGAACCCCGAAGGGGTGGCCAGAGTACAGGCAGGTGGTGGAGTGCGAAGCACGGAACCCCTGTTAAAAGCATGGTGTGAACAACAACCCCGAAGGGGTGGCAGAATGGCAACTTCATACACTTCATATCGTTGCTCTGCCACCCCTTCGGGGTTGTTGATTTCATTTCATCGTCAAGCAGGGGTTACGCTTCGCTCCACCACCTGCCTGTGGTCGTCCCAGCCCTTCGGGCTTCACTTCACAACCGGTAGCCATACAAGATAAACCCTAGTTTTGTAAGGTGTTTTTACTTCCGAAACTTAAGTATATTATTTCCACTTTCGTAAATGAAAAAAACATCAGGGGCGTGACATATCGTGGTCACGCCCCTGATGGTGAAAAAAGGCCATGTCACAATGCCACGCGCCGTGTGAGCATGATGTATCCCACCTTGCGCTTCAAACCTTGCTGGGTATGTTGGCCACTCGGGTCGACATAGTCGGTGTCGAAGAAGTTGTGCAAGGGCATGGAGAACTGCAACAAGGTCTTTCCATGTTTGTCCACATCCACGAGGGCGAAGTCAAGGCCCCAGCCGCTTTTCAGCATGTCCTTGTCTTTGCCGGGAATCGACCCACCGCAACTGGTCACCATGTCGTAGAAGACTCCGGCCTCAAACTGGTCATCCTTCCCACCGATGACAATACCGGCACGGGGTTGGAAGTAGAAGCCGCGCACGTTGTCTTTCGTGTGCTTGTAGATGACTTCCTGGCTCTTGTAGTAGGCACCGCCATAGAGGCCTAACGCACCGGGCTTGTAGGAGATGTCGAGGCCGATGGCATAGTCGCCGATGTTTTTGAACGGGTTGGAGAAAGCACGATGGTAGGGGCAATAGATGTTGTTGCCACTGGGTTGAGGTTCATTGTCGTGGCTGAACCCTTTCTTTCCCATGCCGATGGGGAACACCAGGTCCGACGTGGGGATGATGCGCTCCGCCCATAGCGAGTCGGATTTGCTTTTGAAGGCCAAATCAACGAGACCCTCCTTGGCGATGGCATAGATGAGGGTGGTGAAGTAGTTGGTGCTCCAAGCACGGGTGTTGAAGGTCCAGTCACTATGGGACTGGGCGTTTATGTTTGTTGTTGTCATTATGGCGACAACAAACAGAATGGCAATCTTTTTCATATTTGTCATGTTTTGAAAATGATGATAATTTGAGGACAAAGTTACATATTTCTTTTGAAACAAGGCCATTTTAAATGAAAGAATCATAAAAAACAATGGTTCTTTTGGCTGTCGGGGATTTTTTTCATAACTTTGCGGCGAATTTTCGGGAGGGTGTGTCGTCAAGGCGATTACATCCCAAGGAAATCCGAGAAACTCAACTTTCACAAGTCAAGGAAATGAGGCATGAAGAAGGCCTAAAAAGAGAAGAAGGTTTAAAAGAACAAGAAGGCTTAAAAAAAGTGGATAATGGTAGAAAAAGTGAACATATGTCCCTTTAACTCCCCTTTAACTCCTCTTTAACTCCCCTTCAACTCCCTTTGACTTCAAAAAGTTGAGTAAACGCGAAACTTGAAAAAAATCAAATATGGCACAAGAAGATGTATTCAAGAAGATTGTGAGCCATTGCAAGGAATATGGCTTCGTCTTCCCCAGCAGTGATATTTATGATGGTCTGGCCGCTGTCTATGACTACGGGCAGAATGGTGTGGAACTGAAAAACAACATCAAGGAGTATTGGTGGAAGAGCATGGTGCTGCTGCACGAGAACATCGTCGGCATCGACTCCGCCATCTTCATGCACCCCACCATCTGGAAGGCCTCCGGACACGTTGATGCCTTCAACGACCCGCTCATCGACAACCGCGACTCCAAGAAACGTTATCGCGCCGACGTCCTCATCGAGGACCAGATGGCGAAGTATGACGAGAAGATACAAAAGGAGGTGGACAAGGCACGCAAGCGCTTCAAGGACGCCTTCAATGAGCAGCAGTTCCGTGAGACCAGTCCGAGGGTGGCCGAACTGCAGGCCAAGCGCGACGCACTCCATACGCGTTTCGCTGCTGCAATGCAAGGACCAGACCTCGAGGAACTCCGTCAAATCATCATCGACGAGGAAATCGTCGACCCCATCAGCGGCACGAAGAACTGGACCGACGTGAGGCAGTTCAACCTCATGTTCTCCACGGAGATGGGTTCCGTCTCTGATGCCACCAACAAGATTTATCTCAGGCCGGAGACCGCACAGGGCATCTTTGTCAACTACCTCAACGTGCAGAAGACCGGACGTATGAAAATACCGTTTGGCATCGCACAGATTGGCAAGGCTTTCCGCAACGAAATCGTCGCAAGGCAGTTCATCTTCCGCATGAGGGAGTTCGAGCAGATGGAGATGCAGTTCTTCGTCAAGCCAGGTACCGAACTGGAGTGGTTTGAGAAATGGAAGCAAACCCGCATGGCCTGGCATCAGGCATTGGGATTCGGAGCAGAGAACTACCGCTTCCACGACCACGACAAACTCGCCCACTATGCCAACGCTGCTACCGACGTGGAGTTCCGCATGCCGTTCGGATTCAAGGAGGTGGAGGGCATCCACAGCCGCACCAATTTCGACCTCTCGCAGCATGAGAAATATAGTGGCAGGTCTATCAAATACTTCGACCCGCAGAGCAACGAGAGCTACACTCCGTTCGTCATCGAGACATCCATCGGTGTCGACCGTATGTTCCTCTCTGTCATGTGCCACTCCTTCGAGGAGGAGAAACTGGAGAACGGCGAGACTCGCACAGTGCTCAAGTTGCCTGCTGCCCTTGCTCCTGTCAAACTCGCCGTGCTGCCGCTGGTGCGCAAGGACGGCCTGCCAGAGAAGGCGCGTGAAATCATCGACAACCTGCGCTTCCATTTCAACTGCCAGTATGATGAGAAGGACACCATCGGCAAGCGTTATCGCAGGCAGGACGCCATCGGCACACCCTATTGCGTCACCGTGGATTACGATACACTGAACGACAACACCGTCACACTGCGCTTCCGCGACACCATGGAGCAGGAAAGGGTGAGCATCGACCAACTCAACAGCATCATCGAGGACAAGGTGAGCATCGCAAGCCTCCTCAAGAAACTGAATTAATAGGACACACCTTAATGAAGCATATAGCATATGTGAAGATGGCGTTGGCCTTCCTGGTTGCACTCTTCTGCCTTGAGGGGTGCAAGGAGACCGATGACACCGTTGATGAATACCCCGACTGGCAGAAGAAGAACGAGGCGTTCTTTGCCGCAAAATACCAAACAGCGAAAAGTGCCATCGCACAAGGCGACAGTTCCTGGAAAATCTTCAAAAGCTACACCAGGAGCGACGCTTCAGAGCAGGGGGAGACAACCGACTACATCGTCGTGAAGGTGATCAATGAGGGCACGGGCTCCGGCTCGCCACTCTACACCGACACTGTCAGGGTGCATTACAAGAAACAGATGATCGCCTCTACCACCCACGTGGACAGCGAGGACCGTGAACTCGGCTTGGTCTTTGACAAGTCATGGAGCACGGATACTTTCGACAGCCGTATCTTCACGCCTTCCAAATTTGCCGTCAGTGGTCAGGTCGATGGTTTCTCCACGGCTTTGCAGCATATGAGGATTGGCGACAGATGGAAGGTCTATATCCCGCATCAACTGGGTTATGGCTCGCAAGTCAACGGCAGCATCCAGCCTTACAGTACCCTGGTCTTCGACATCGCTCTCGCCGCCTACTACCGGCCAGGAACGCCCGTCCCTAATTGGAATGCCAACACCATGTTTCTCTGGGAAGAGAACTAATAGGTTTATATATAAGAATATGTGCGAAATCCCCATCCGCTCCGGCGTGATGGGGATTGATGTG
>JAFWSS010000177.1 GCA_017524385.1 Prevotella sp. | reverse complement strand
ATTGTAGAGACGGGATACATCCCGTCTCACCAGCGGAATGCCACGCCAAATGAGGTGGTGCGCACTGAGACGGGATGTATCCCGTCTCTACCACCTGGCACCGACCTCTTGGCGGCAGGCGGGCACAAGACCCGCCCCTACGACTTCGGGGGAATTCTTGGTGTGACGACCAACCTTACAGGTCGAAAAAATTTGGTTGTTTGAGATTTATCCCCTATTTTTGTCGCACTATTAATCACCAAACTTAATGACTATGAAAAAAATGCTATTATTAAGCATCCTGATGATGCTTGTTTGTGTGAATGCAAGTGCCCAGCAATATGTTTATTACAAATCTACGGGTACTCACGTAAACGTCCGCGAAGGACCAGGAAAGAATTACGGCATCGTGGAATATTCTGGTGCTTACGGGAGTGAAGGAATCGTCCAGCTTGATAAAGGCGAAATTGTGGCCAGTGACGGTATAGTAAGGAACGGCTTTAGACATGTTTTCTATGCAGGCACTTACAATTTGTGGGAAGATGGTTGGGTGTCTCAACAATACCTGAAGCGCTGTGTAAGATGTAGCGTATGCAAAGGAAAAGGCTATTTCAACCGCAAATGCCCTGAATGTAATGGCACAGGAGTCCATTCATGTTGCGACTACACGGGCAAGGCCCGTTGTAATAGTTGCTATGGGGTGGGGTATAAATAGATGAGAGATGCTTGTGGGGCTTCCAACACAAAGGACTTGACCAGTGGGGCGAACCACGGCGACTCAGTACAGCAAAAATGCCAAGAATCCTTATGCGGATAGCAAATCCACATAAAGCAAATATAGTTGTAATCCTATTAAAGAATTACTGACTCAAAAAAACTCCGCCTCTTTTATGTATCACGAATCTTGATATTCAATGCAGTGAACACTCCCTACTCAACCATCATCATCATTATTTGACGGTTTTCTTTTTGTTGAAGGTGAAGTTTCCGAAAACCATTCTGACGAAAAGCAACTTCTTGGCATAGGATTGGACATTCTGTTGGGCATGGATGCCATCGGAGTTGCTTTTCGCTCGCCTTGCACTATCTCTGCCGAAGGCGAAGACAGGCGGCGACTCGGAAAAGAAAATAAAAACTTCGTTATTTATTTTGCTTTTCGCTCGCCTTGCACTACCTTTGCAAGTTGGAAGGAAATGTATAATCATTGGATGCCATGGGATGGCTCTGCCATCCGCACAAAAAACAGCACCACACCATGGACACGAAGAAATATTCAATGGGTAACGAACTGATCAAGGGTGGCGTCGTCATCATCGATTTCGTCATCCTCAACGTACTTCTTCTTTTGTGCAAGAAGTACCTTGACACCGTCTACCCCCTCTATTTCAGCAAGGAGCCACGCATCACGTTCATCATCGCCAACGTGGCGATGGTCATTGCGCATTTCTGCATAGGCACCATCATCCACCGCCGTAGGACACAAATAGACGAGGTGTTCCTAAGCGTGCTCAAACTGTGCCTTGTCCATATCACCATCATGTTTTTCTGTCTACGCCTTCTTGGCGGCAGGGGCAGTGTGCGCATGTTCAAGTTCATGGTCATCTTCCTTGCAGCGGAGTTGACCGCCATCTTCATCTTTCGCTTGTTGGAGAAACTGTTCATCAGGTTTTTCAGACAGTCGGGCCGCAACACTCGCAGCGTGCTCTTCGTGGGCAGCGACCCCGCCTTGCTCATGCTGTATCGCAACCTCATCTCCGACTCCTCCACCGGTTACAAGATCAGGGGTTACTTTGCCAACGAACTTATGGAGAATTGCCCCAAGGAAATCATCCACCACGGCACCCTCGACACCCTCAACCAACTCATCGGCTTCGAACCATCAGAGGGTGCGACTCCCCCATCGTGCACCTTGACCGACATCGCCCGCACCGATGAGTTGTTCTGCTGCCTCTCCCACGACGAGAACGAGCAAATCATGCGGCTGATCAAATACTGTGACAAAAACCTTATACATTTCTATTATGTCCCCAGGATGTCGGGCAACTTCCTGTTGAACCTTCAACCCGAGCAATTGGGTGAGACGATGGTGTTCACCAACCATCACGAACCCCTCTCCCATCCCCTCAACATGTTCATCAAAAGGACGTTCGACATCGTGGTGAGTGCGGTTGTCTGCTTGGTCATGCTTCCCTTCATCCCCCTCATCGCCTACCTCATCAAGAGGCAAAGTCCAGGCCCCATCTTCTTCAAGCAGCAACGCACAGGATTCAACGGCAAGACATTCACCTGTTACAAATTCAGGTCGATGCACGTCAACAAGGACGCCGACAAGGTGCAGGCCACCAAGGACGACCCGAGGAAATTCCCCTTTGGTGACTTCATACGAAAGACCAACATCGACGAGTTCCCGCAGTTCTTCAACGTGCTCAAGGGCGATATGAGCATCGTAGGCCCCCGTCCTCACATGCTGGCACACACCAAGGAGTATGGTGAAATCATCGATAAGTACATGGTGAGGCACTTCAGCCTCCCCGGCATCACTGGATGGGCCCAGGTGAGCGGCAGTCGCGGCGAGACGAAAGAGGTGTGGGAAATGGAAGAGCGCATACAAAAGGACATCTGGTATATCGAGAACTGGACGTTCTGGCTTGACATCAAAATCATCCTTCGCACTTTCGTCACACTTTTCGTGCCTGACAAGAAGGCGTATTGAAGATTGAAGATTGAAAATTGAAGATTGAAGATTGAAGATTGAGTTGTGCCAGAGGCACAACCTACGGAGAACGGAGCATACAGGCACCTTTTTTAGCGATAAGGCCCATAAAACCCATAAAACCCATAAAGCCCATAAAGCCCATAAGGCCCATAAAACCCATAAAGCCCATAAAGCCCATACCCTCATAAACCCCATACCCCCCATAAGGCCCTTTTCATACCGATTGCCGGCAAAAGTATTCCAGATGTTAACAATCTATAAATACGTTTCAAAAAATTTTACTTTTGCTATGGAAAAACGTCATAATAGTAGTTTTTAGAATGATATCATCAACCTTTTTTGATTTGAGGCCTACAGCCCCAAACCATTTCCTATTATGAATAATGACAAGATATTACGCATCGGCATAGTTGGTGCGGGATGGATTGCCGAGAAGGCTGCCATCACATTGAACGGACTTGAAACGTGTGAGTGCCACGCCATTGCCTCACGCTCACTGGAAAAAGCCACTGCATTCGCCAAGCAATGGAATGTGAAAAAAGCATACGGTTCGTATGGCGAAATATATACGGACCCCGACGTCGACCTCGTATATGTCGCCACCCCTCATTCCCACCATTATGAAGTAACCCGCGACGCCCTTCTCGCCGGCAAGCCCTGCCTGGTGGAGAAGGCTTTCATGGCCAACCATGCACAGTCGCTCGCCATTGTGCAACTTGCCCGCGAGCGAGGACTGTTCCTTGCCGAGGCCATCTGGACACGCTACCAACCCGTCGTCAAGACGGTGCGCGACCTAATAGCCAGCGGCCGCATCGGCACTCCCCGGCTCGTCACCGCCACATTGGGCTACAGCATGGGCGAGAAGCCACGCATCATGCGCCCCGACCTCTGCGGCGGCGCCCTGCTCGACCTCGGCGTCTACGCCCTCAACTTCGTCCGCATGTTCTTCCCCTCCGACATCGTCAGCATCGAGAGCCAATGCGTGAAGAGCACCACCGGCATGGACCTCACCAACGCCATCAGCCTGGTGCTGGCCGACGGCATGCTCTGCAACCTGCAGTCGAGCGCCGCCTGCGTGGGCGACAACATCGGCGTCATCGCCGGTACCGACGGCAACCTCATCATCGACAACATCAACAATCCCCAGAAAGTCACGGTGAACACCCACGACCGCGAGTTTGTGGAGGACATCCACGTGCCCCGGCAAATCACCGGCTACGAATACCAGTTCCTCGCCTGCCGCGACGCCCTCATCGAAGGTTTGCTCGAACCCCGCGAAATGCCCCATGAGGAAACCCTCTACATCATGCAACTCATGGACGATTTCCGCCAGAAATGGGGCGTGCATTACCCCATGGATGATGTGCAATGGTCTTAACAACAACAACGTTTTGAAAAAATGAAAAAGATGAGAACAACCATGATCGTGGCAGGACTGTTGGCTGCCATGTCCATATACGCCGACGACCTGCACCTGAACGACCTTGGCTATTTCGAGCGCCAAGGAGTCAACGTACTCGTGTTCAGCAACAATTTCAACGGCGGTTTCAACGACGAGAAGAACTCCGGCATAGAAATCATCCACCATGGCGTGCGCACGGTGCAAGGCGGCGCCGTCAGGCTCAACAACACCCCTGAGCAATGGGACCTCGTGCCGAAGACAACCAACCGCACCGTGGACCGTGAGAAAGGCTGCATCGAGGTGACGATGCGCTATGACGACTACGACTTCGACAGCCGTGTCGTGGTGACGGCGAAAGGACAGGCCGTGGAGATTGCCGTATGGCTCGACAAGCCCGTCCCCGACGCCCTTGCCGGAGAGGCAGGTTTCAACATCGAGTTCCTCCCATCCCAATACTGGTTGAAGACCTTCTCCGTCGACGGACGACTGGGGCGCCTACCCCGCTACGCCACCAGCCAGACCATCACCCGACCCAACACGGAGAAACCCCGTCAGTTCAAGGGCTTCAAGACCTACGACGACCGCGGCACGGGGCGTTTCATCGACCCACTGCCCATGGAGAGCGGCCACGTCTTCACATTGGCCACCGACGATCCGGAACGCATGGTGCGCATCAGCAGCGAAGACTCCGAACTCAAACTCTACGACGGGAGGATTCTCGCTCAGAACGGCTGGTTCGTCCTGCGCAGCGTCCTGCCAAAGGGCAAGACGGGCAAGGTGTTGACATGGCTCGTGGAACCCCATGCCATCCCAGGTTGGAAGCGCCAGCCCAACATTGGATTCTCACAAATCGGCTACATCCCCAACCAGCCTAAAGTGGCCGTCATCGAACTCGACAAGACCGACACCCCCCTTGCCAACGCCAAACTGATGCGCATCAACAACGACGGCACTACAACGGAAGCCTTTCGTGGCGACATCAAATCGTGGGGAGCATACTACAAATACAATTACGTGAAGTTCGACTTCTCCGAGGTGAAGCAGCCCGGCGTCTACTTCATCCAGTATGGCGGCACCCGCACCAACGACTTCCTCATCGACGACCATGTCTATGACAAGATCACCGACGCCACCACCGACGTGTGGGTGCCCATCCATATGAACCACATGTATGTGAACGAAGGCTACCGCACGTGGCATGGCGAACCCTTCAAGGAAGGCTATCTGCAAGCCCCTCCCAGCGACCATTTCGACCTCCACTCGCAAGGAGCCACCACCGACACGAAATACAAGCCCTATGAACTCATCCCCGGTCTGAACATCGGCGGGTTCTTCGACGCCGGAGACTTCGACATCGAAACAGGCTCCAACATCAACGTCGTGCAGAACCTCATACGCACATGGGAGTTGTTCAAACCTCTGCGCGACGAGACGTTCGTCAGTCAGGAACAACGCTATGTGGACCTCCACCGACCCGACGGCGTGCCCGACATCCTGCAATTCATCGAGCACGGCACGTTGAACCTCGTGGCACAAGCCGAACAAATCGGACACATGGCCTCCACGCTCTCCAATTCCGTACTCGACAACTACCACCACCTCGGCGACGCCGCCAGCATCACCGACGGCAAGCACTACGACCCCAGCCTCAAACCCTACGAGGTTTCAGCCGACGGCAAGCGCAGCGGCACCCCCGACGACATGTGGGCCTTCACCACGCGCAACCCCCAACTCGACTTCCGTGCCGCCACCATGTTCGCCGCCGCCAGCCGAGCCCTCGAAGGCTACAACGACCAACTGGCCCAGCGTGCGCTCACACAGTCGAAACGCTTGATGCAGGAGGCCACCGACATCGTCAAGCAACGCTCCGAACAGGCTAACGCCGCACAAGACGACTACAGTTGGCTCGACGGCAACGACAATGCCAACAACAACCAGCAACGCCCCAACAGAAACCGCAGGAATCGCCAACAACTGGGCAACATGGCCACCAACCTCCAACTCTACGGCGCCACCAGGGAAAAGACATATCTTGACAGTTTCCTGAAACAAATATGGGACGCCCTTGACCGCAATGTCGCCAACAACATGCAGACGGCCCTCGACGCCATACCCTATATGGATGAAGCCTACAAGAAACGCCTGCGTCCATACGTGGAGCAATATGAAACCTATATCAAGCGCTTCGACGAGCAGAACCCCTACGGTGTACCCATCGGACTGGGCAACTGGGCCGGCGGCAACGCCGTCCTCAACTTCGGCACCACCGTCTGCTTCGCACACATCTACTATCCCGACATCGTGCCGAAGGATGAAGTCTACCGCGTGTCCAACTGGCTCTATGGCTGCCATCCCTACCACAACTACTCGTTCGTGGCCGTCGTAGGAGCAGCACGACCGAAGGCCGTCTTCTACGGCAACAACCGCGCCGACTTCTCCTTCATCCCCGGCAACGTGGCACCAGGGCTGCTCTTCCGCCAACCCGACCATTTCGAGAATTTCGACGATTGGCCCTTCCTCTGGGGACAGAACGAAGGCACCATCGCTGGAAACACCCAATACATCATCTTCAGTTCCGCACTGAGGGGCATCATCAACCAAAAACAATAACCACCGACACGAAATGAGACGTCTCATTCTCCTCATACTGCTTCTGGCAGCCATCACCAGCGTCAACGCCCAGTCAAGCCAGAACCTGACCATCAGCGGGCATCTCACCGACGTGGATGCCAAAGAACCCATCGAACTGGCCACCGTGCAACTGTTCCGTGTCAAGGACAGCACATTCGTAGGAGGGACGCTGACCGACATGAAGGGCAATTTCTCCGTGGAAGCGCCATCCAACGGCACCTACCGCCTGAGAATCTCATCCGTCGCCTACAAGACCTTGGAGCAAGAGGTGACACTGCGGCGCGACCAAAGCCAAGACCTGGGCACCTTGCTGATGTCGCCGGAGAGCATCATGCTTGAAGAAGCCGTGGTAACCGGCCGTGTGCCGCAAGTCGTCGTCAGGAAAGACACGCTGGTTTACAACCCCGACGCCTACCGAACGCCGGAAGGCTCCGCCATAGAGGAACTCATCAAACGCATCCCCGGAGCGGAAGTCGACGAAGACGGGAAAATCACCATCAACGGAAAGGAGGTGAAGAAAATCCTGCTCGACGGCAAGGAATTCATGCTCGGCGACATAGAGACGGCATTGAAGAACCTGCCCGTCTCCATCATCCAGGACATGAAATTCTATGACCAGCAGAGCGACCAGGCCCGCATCACCGGCATCGACGACGGCAACAAGGAGACCGTGCTCGACTTCACCATCAAGAAAGGCATGAACCGTGGCTACATGACCAACCTCGACCTTGGCGCCGGCACCCACCACCGCTACGCCTCACGCGGCATGGGCAGCAGTTTCACCGACAACACCCGCTTCGTGGTGCTGGGCAACTTCAACAACAAGGAAGAGAATGCCGGATGGTGGAACCGCCGTGGCCTGAACACCCGCAAGATGCTGGGCACCAATTTCAACTATGACAACGGCGAAAAGCTGAAAATCGACTTCAACGTGCGCTGGAACCACCGCAACGGCGACAACCAGACGAAGAACACCAGCGAGAACTTCTACAGCGAGACCTCGCGCACCTTCTCCAACAATGAGTCGAAAAACTTCACCCGCAGCGACAACTGGAACGGCAACCTCCGTGTGGAATGGAAACCCGACAGCCTGACCAACATCCTCCTGCGCGCCAACGGCAGTTACGGGTCGAACGACGGCACCACCACCTCTGCCGCCGCCACCTTCAACGCCGACCCATACCTGTACGTCGCAGACCCTCTGGGAGAATTGGCCTCGCTCGACCCCGCCAACCCGCTATACCCCTATCTGGTGAACCACAACCTGAACGCCAACCTGAGCTATGGCCGCAACAAGAACGCCTGGGGCATGCTGCAACTCTACCGCCGTCTGAACCCGCACGGACGTAACATCACCCTAAGGGCGGAACTCAGCGGGGGCGACAGCCAAAACAAGAACGTCTCCAACAACGACGTGCACCTCTTCCTCGTGAAAGACCAGGCCGGGCGTGACTCCACCTACTACACCGCTCGCTACAACACCACACCGTCGGACAACAGCGGATACGTGCTGAGCGCCACCTACAGCGAACCCCTGTGGAAAGGCGCCCACCTGCAAGCCAACTACGAATTGCGCTACAACCAGAACAAGAGCGACCGCCAAACCTACGATTTCAGCCATCAGCCAGAGAACATCTTCGCCGGCATCACACCGCATTACCGGGAATGGGACAAGTGGATTGGTCCCGTGGAAGACCATATGGATGACTTCTTCGACCGCAACCTGAGCCGCTTCTCCGAATACAAGAACTACACCCACAACATTCGCTTGACACTGCGACACAAGGTGGAGAAATACGACTACAACCTGGGATTCCTCATGCAGCCGCAGCGCTCCAACTTCATCCAGGACTACCGTGGCGTCTATGTGGACACGGTGCGCACCGTTACCAACTTCACCCCCACCTTCGACTTCCACTACAAGTTCAACGACCAAAGCAACCTCTGGGTGCACTACCGTGGCGACACCCGCCAGCCGGAGATGACGCAGCTGCTCGACATCACCGACGACTCCAACCCCCTATACATCACACAGGGAAACCCCGGACTGAAACCGCAGTTCACCAATTCGTTGAACATCTATTTCAACAACTACACCTCGAAGCTCAAGCGCTCCATCGTGACCTATGCCAACTACCGGCACACCCGCAACAGCATCTCCAACCTCGTGCGCTACAACCCGGAGACGGGCGGAAGCCTCTCGCGGCCGGAGAACATCAACGGCAACTGGAACATGGATGGCGGATTCACCTTCAACACCGCCATAGACTCTGCCGCCCACTGGAACGTGGGCACCGAGACACGCGCCCGCTACAACAACTATGTGAGTTATGTGGCAAGGCATCAAGCCGATGCACGGAAGAACACCACACGCTCCATCAACCTCAACGAGCGCCTCACCGCCAGCTATCGCATCCAATGGCTTGAAGTGGCTCTTGACGGCAACGTCAACTACCAACACTCACGCAACAAGCTGCAACCCAATGCCGACCTCGACACCTGGCAGTTCAACTATGGCGGCCAGTTCCTCCTTCGCCTGCCTTATGAAATCGAAGTGAGCAGCAACCTCCACGAGCACAGCCGAAGGGGCTACAACGACCCGTCGATGAACACCAACGAACTCATCTGGAACGGACAGATATCCAAGACATTCCTCAAGGACAAGACCCTCACCGTCGCCCTTAACTTCTACGACCTCCTTGGGCAGCAGAGCAACTACGAGCGCTGGATCAATGCCACCAGCCGAAGCGACACGGAATACAACAGCATCAACTCCTATGCCATGCTCCATGTGCGCTACCGCCTCAACATGTTCGGCGGCAAGAAGGACTCGGAAAGACGCTATGAGAAGAAGTGGGGCAACAGAGACCGCTAAGCATCAATCACCAAGATTTATAACCAAACTAAAAAATACAAGATGAAAGACTTTGTTTATTACGCACCAACTGAAGTGGTGTTTGGAGAACATTCAGAGGAGCGAGTGGCCTCTCTGATAAAGAAATACGGTGGCACGAAAGTGCTTGTACACTACGGCGGAAAGAGTGCCGTGCGCTCAGGACTGCTAGACAAGATATGCAAACTGCTCAGCGAAGGTGGCATCGACCATGTGACCCTGGGCGGCGTCGTACCCAATCCCCGACTGTCGAAGGTGTATGAAGGCATCGAGTTGTGCAGGAAAGAGGGCGTGGACTTCATCCTCGCCGTCGGTGGCGGAAGCGTCATCGACTCCGCCAAGGCCATCGCCTACGGCGTGTGCCATGAAGGCGACGTGTGGGACTTTTACCTTGGCAAGGCAGAGCCTCGGCAGATGCTGCCTGTAGCCACCGTGCTGACCATCCCCGCGGCGGGCAGCGAGATGAGTGAGGCGAGTGTCATCACCAACGAGGATGGCGACATCAAACTCGGCTATTCCAACGACATGTCACGTCCGAAATTCGCCATCATGAACCCACGCCGCACCTTCACCCTTCCTCCTTACCAGACAGCGGCAGGCGTCACCGACATGATGATGCACACGATGGAGCGTTATTTCAGCAAGGACGATGACATGGACCTCACCACCGACCTGGCAGAAGCTGTGCTGCGCCGTATGAAGACCGCCGTCTTCGCCGTGTTGAAAGACCCGGAGGACTACCGCAACCGCGCCCAGGTCATGTGGGGTGGCAGCGTGGCACACAACGGGTTGACTGGCTGTGGCATCAGCGACGACTGGGCCACCCACATGCTGGAGCATGAGTTGAGCGGAATGTTCGACGTGACCCACGGTGCCGGCCTTGCCGCCATCTGGCCCAGTTGGGCACGCTATGTGATGCACGAGAACCTCAGCCGTTTCGTGCGTTTCGCTGTCAACGTGATGGACGTCCCCAACGACTTCACCGACCCCGAGGGAACGGCATTGAAAGGCATCGAAGCCATGGAGCGTTTCTACCATGACATCGGGATGCCCATCAACATCAAGGAACTGATAGGCCGCGACGTCACCGACGACGAAATCAAGGAGATGACCCGCAAATGCAGTCGCGACAACACCGCCACCTGCGGCTGCTTGAAGGTGCTGCATGCAGAAGATATGGAAAAAATCTATAAAATGGCACGAGGATGAGGATTTTGATGATTGGTGGCACCGGCACCATCAGCAGCGCCATCACCAGGCAGTTGGCAGCCGCCGGCCACGACTTATGGCTGCTTAACCGTGGCACTCGCAAAGACGAAGTGCCGGGAAATGTGAAACAAGTCATCGCGGACATCAACGACGAGGCAAACGTCCTCCAACAACTTGGCGATGCCACGTTCGACGCCGTCTGTGAGTTCATCGGCTTCGTCCCTTCGCAGGTGGAACGCGACATACGGCTGTTCTCAGGCCGCACCCGCCAATACGTATACATCAGTTCGGCTTCCGCCTACAACAAACCCGCCCGCAGTCACGTCATCACCGAAGGCACCACGCTTGCCAATCCTTATTGGGAGTATTCACGCAACAAGATCAGTTGCGAGGAATTGCTGATGAAGGCGTATCGCGAGGACGGTTTTCCCGTGACCATCGTACGCCCCAGCCACACCTACTGCGAGCGAGGAGTCCCCGTGAGCGTCCATGGGCCGAAAGGCAGTTGGCAAGTGCTGAAACGGATGATGGAGGGCAAGCCCGTATTGGTGCACGGCGATGGCAGTTCGTTATGGACCTTGACATGGAACGAAGATTTCGCCCGTGGATTCATCGGCTTGCTGGGCAATCCGAAAGCCATCGGGGAAGCCTTCCAAATCATGTCGGACGAGCAACTGACATGGAACCAGGTTTACGAGTGCGTAGCACAAGCCCTTGGCGTGGAATGCCATCCCTACCATGTCTCATCATCGTTCCTTGCAGCCGTATGCCCGGAAGAATACGACCTCACGGGCAACCTGTTGGGCGACAAGGCCGTGAGCGTGGCTTTCGACTGCACGAAACTGAAGCGTGCAGTCCCAGGGTTCTGCGCCACCGTCCGCTTCGACGAAGGAGTGCGCCGATGTGTCTCCTATCTGCTTGCACATCCTGAGCTACAGGTGGAGGACCCTGAATTCGATGCATGGTGCGACCGCGTCATCGAAGCCCAGGAGGCCGCGAAAAAGTCTTTACGCCAATAGTAAAAGCGACTCTGGAAGCACTAGGAAAACCAGGAAAACCTGAATGACCAGAAACTCAAGGAAAACAGGGATTCCTGTAATACTGGTGTTTCCAGAACCGTAATAGTTAACTTTTATTAAATAATCCCTATTTTCTTAAATTGTCAATGGCAACAAGCCAAAAAACAATCTTTTCACTTGGTAAATTTTCAATATATTTGTAATTTTGCAGCGAATTATGTAAAATGCCACCATTATTGGTGGTTATGTGCTTGTTATGCATCAAGAAAAGGCACTATCGCCATTCGGTGCAAACCAAAACGATATCAAAGGAACAGGTCACTATCACAGTCTTTCAGTTAAAGTAAACAGTACCAAGGCAAAATATGTTAAAAAAGATTTTAAACCTAGCGTTGCTCCTTGCATTTTCGGCAAGTCTTTACGCTGCCCCCATTGACAAGCAGACCGCCTTGTCGAGAGCCCAGTCTTTTGTTCTGGAAAATGGATTCAATCTGGAATTGAGAGAGAGCCAACAGTACAGGACAAGACCTGGTGTGGAAAATGAAGCACCTTGCTATTACGTTTTCAACTCTGCCGACGGAGAGGGGTTTGTCATCGCGGCTGGCGATAACTTGCTCTACCCCATCCTCGGTTATTCCGACAAAGGAAGCATCGACCTAGACAACATGCCCGATGGATTGTCGGCTCTTCTCGATTTTTATGAAGAAGCCACCCTCGACCTTAGGGCAAGGGAGCAAGCAGGACAGCTCACAACGACCACCGATGCACCCAGAAGGTCTATGACACTTACCAAAAACCCCATCAAGCCTTTCCTCCAAAATGCTTATGGGCATTATGCGCCTTACTATAACATGAACCCGTATTACAGTTCGAAGAAACGCTCGTCTTGTGCATGCAGCACCGTGACCGTAGCAGAAATCATGTGTCATTTCAAATACCCTGCCACCATACCAAAGGCTGTGGGATACACCACCGAGACACTTGGCATCGAATTGGAAGACCAGCCGGCCTATGATATCGATTGGGACAACATTCTGCCGAATTATTTAGATACAGGATACTCCCAAGCAGAGGAGGACGAGATTGCTCGTTTCATGTACCATTTGGGGCAATATATGTATACTGACTTCCAAGAAGACAGCAACTCTCCCACCAAATACATTTACACGACATTAAGGAATTTTGGCTATCGTTGCACGGAAACCAGGTGGTTCTCATCATACCTGATGCCCGACTTGGAAGACATCTTTTATGACAACTTGTCGAAAGGAATGCCCGTGATTGTCTCCGGATGCAACATCAAGATTGGTGGGGCTCGCCACGTATTCGCTCTCGACGGATACGACCAGGATGGCAAATACCATATCGACTGGGGATGGGACGGATGCAACCAAGGTTTCTACAGTTTCACCAACATCAGCCCATACAACAACACATCGACTTATGCCTATTACAAAGACTTGTGGTGCATCTTCAACATTGAACCCAAGACAAACTCGACGGCCGTAGAAGAAGAAAGCCCTCACGTCTGTCTCGATTTAGCATCCATCAGTTTGAGCAATGGCAAAGTAGTCACCAGCAGACGCAACTACAGTGGCGTGCCAGGCATTTACGTCGAAGGCCTCGGATTGGTGGATCAGACCAACAAGATAGTAAAGGTGCTTGGCGAGGACAGCATCTATCTCAAGGACAACTCTGAGACCAGCACCAGGACATGGACCATCGACAACCTGGGCGATGTCAGGAATGGAGAATACTACATCTATGCCATCAGCCGTCTTTCCAATGGCGACGGTCTTTGGCATTTCGACAAGGTGAGGAGTGCATCGAAATACGGTCTTGTAAAAGCGTCTATAGAAAACGGGACGGCGAGTCTGTCACTTTTGCCTCCTGTCCAATACAACTCCCTTGAAACCGATGGCTCGATGTCATTCTACAAAGGAGCGGCAAGGGAACTGAAACTCAACCTGACCAACAACACCATGGACATGGCCAACCGCTTGCTTTACGTCTATGAGGACAGCATCATGCCCATGCATTTCGCCAACATCAACATCCCCGCTCGTTGCAACATGGACTATGACATCATCTATATTCCTCAGGAAACAGGTACCCACAAACTGTTGGTTTGCACAGACACCTTGCGCAAAAACGTCCTTTTCGAAAAGACATTCAACGTGAAAAGTTCGGTGAAATACAGCCTCAACCTTGACTCAATCACCATAGACAACTATGACTCTTCGTCGAAAAACCTCTATGGCAACGAGTTGAGAATAAGGGCGAAAATCACCAACAATGGTTCTAACGACTACAATGACCATTTCCGATTCCTGTTAAAGAGAAATACATGGTATAGCACGGAGAAACCACTCATACACCTCCCGGTAGGCAAGTCGATGTGGATGGAATTTGAATGCAAAGACCTGGCATACTACCAGCAATTCACACTATATCTCCATTACAAGACATCCAGCAGCAACGATCCAGATTTGGTCAACACCGCCCACCTGTATAGCAAGTCTTTCGTGCCACGTCCCAGCATAAGGATGTGGAAGCAAGACGGGAAGATGTATGCCATAGCGCCGACAACGAAAAGACTGGTGGTGCCTGAAGACGTCTTGGCACTCGACTTGACCAATCCCGACATCGACTTGCCTTCAAGCATCGTGCCAAACAGCAACCCCAACACACTCTACTATGTTCCCAAGTCATACGACGAACTCTCTGCTCACAACCAGGTGGTGAACGGCATGGCCGAGAACATCACGCTTGTCGACAACATACCTTGCTATGTACCGATGGATTTCAACGCCGACCATGCGGAATACACCCGAACATTCGAGAAAGGCTTCATGGGAAGAATCAACGAGAACAACTGGACCACCATCGTCGTACCTTTCGACGTTGACAAGGTTTACAACACCGTTGACCACGTGAAAGTCAAATGGAACAGGTCGGATGATGACAACGGACAGTTCTGGATGAGGGAGTTCTATGGAGAGGATGGATTCTACACCTTCTTCACGGATGCGGAAGAGATGCGTGCCAACGTGCCATACATCATCACGGTGCCTGGAGCCACTTATGGAGAGGAAGCATGCTTGGTGGGCAAACCCCTGGTGTTCAGTGGTGACGACACACATTTCCTCAGTTCCAAGGTGGTGGCCGACGGAAGAAGTTTCGATTTCCAAGGCTCCTATTACAAGGCAAGCACATACGGCCACAACATCTACATGCTTGACGAGGAAAACCGCGGCAACTACTTCAGCTACGTGCCAGGTGACAGCGAGGTCAACCCGTTCAGGGCTTATTTCACCTCCATGGTGAAGCCCCAATCCGGAAGCAGGCTGCATGTGGCTTCCTACATCAAACCTAGGACCGAGACGGTCATCCATGACATCGTGGAAGCCGGCGGTGACAATGAGGGCTCCATACGACAGTCGCTTCCCGGCGTTTACACCATCACCGGAAGGAAGGTGGCCGCCAACAGCGACGCTTCGGCAAGGGAAATCCTCAACAGCCTTCCCAAGGGCGTTTACATCATCAACGGAAAGAAATACGTGAAATAAGAACGCGTTCTGCCTGCGTTTTCACAAGCGAGGGGATGAGTTACGACTCATCCCCTCGCTGCATTGAGAAGCCTTTCCACCCCTTTCCTTATGGAGTGAAGGCCAAAAAAGGAAGGATTGACATCGGATAATGGCAGCCAGAAGCACTCGGCGGCATCGTCACCTGCACATAGCGCCGACGGGTCGTCCACCTTGCAACGGAAGAAGAGGTCGAGCGTGGGAACCTTAAAACCAGAAAAGAGGTACTCATTGGGGATGCTGAACAAATATTCCGCTCTCGCCACACGGAGCCCCGTCTCTTCCAATACTTCTCGCGCCAATCCCTCCTCAGCCGTCTCACCTATGTCGGCGAATCCTCCCGGAAGGTCGAGCGTGCCAAATGCCGGTTCACGCCCGCGTCGCTCCACGAGCAAACGTCCTTGCTCATCGACGATGACGGCCACGTATGCGCTGCTGGGGTTCAAGTAATACACAAACGAGCAGTCGGCGCAACGACGGCTCTTCTCGTCGTTGTCGGTAAAAGACGCACTGCCACAAACCGGGCAGTGCGTGAACTTTCGCAAAGGGTGTTCCATGGAAGTAAAGGGGAGTTAAAGAGGAGTTAAAGGGGAGTTAAAGAAGAGTTATAGGGGAGGGGGAGTTAAAGGGGAGTTAAAGGGACATATGTTTACTTTTCTTGCCATTCTGTCTGATGATGTTTGCCATGACTTGAGGGGGGGAATCATCTTACCAGTTGTCGGTGCGGAAGGGGAACAACGGCAGTCCGGCGCCGTTCTTGAGGTTGCCCAACTGGAAATTCTTGAAACAGTAGCGAATGGCCACCGGATGCTCCACCTCGGGGCACGTGATTTTGATGGTCTCGTCCCACTCGCCACCCCCTGGTTGCCAGAAATGGACAGCCTTTGCCGGATGGAACACACGGTCGGCGCCAGCCATCTCGAAGCCTTGGATGTCCTCGAACCTGCTGATGCTCCCATAGTCGTCTTTCAAGTGAATGTGAACGGTGCTGCCGTCTATCTTCATATCTTTGAACGATGGACTCTTGCACCACACGTTTCCCATGCCGTAGGTCTGATTGAGGGCGAGCAAGGCGAGTCGCCGACCCACTGGTTTCTTCTGCGCCGGGTGTATCTGCGTGGTCTCATAAGGATAGGCCAGGTCGTTGGTGCAGACAAGGCCGCTATTGGGGATTTTCGTTGAAGCGAGGTATTGTTGCTCGCGCAACCTTGCCCCGTTGTCGCCGTCCACATTGTCGTAGTGATAAGGTGCTATTTCCACGAAATAGAATGGTATCTCACCAAGTGCGAACTGCTCCCGCCATTGCTGCACGAGCAGTTGCAGGCGTTCTGAATATTGGTCTCCCGGGTCTCCCACATTGGAGCATCCTTGATAGAAGATGATGCCCTTGACGGTGTAGTTGAGGATGGGGTTGAAGGTGCCGTTTCCCCACACCAGTTGGCGATGGTAGTCCCACTCATGGCCATTGACGATGCCCATGGTGTCAAGCGGTTCCGTGGTGTGCTTCTGTAGGTTTTCCTTCGTCAACCAGCTTTCCACGCGCGTACCACCTTTGTTGGCTATCACAAGCCCTACAGGCACGTCGAGGGTGCTGTTCAGCGCCTGTGCGAAAAAATAGCCTGTGGCAGATGCTTCACCCACCGTCTCGGGTCCTATCTCGCGCCACTCGCAGTCGGCATCCTCCAAGGGTGTCATGCTCATCACGCTGGGCACCTTCACATAGTGTATGCCCTTGTAACGTCTTGCTTGCAACACCTCCTCGTTGTAACCCTCCACAGGACAGTTGCCGAAACCTTTCACCGGCATCTCCATGTTGCTCTGCCCGGCACACACCCAGACTTCTCCTGAGAGCACGCCATTGATGATGACGGTTTCTCCGTCGTCGAAAGCAATGGACAACGGAGTGTAACTGGCAACCGGGGTGTGCACCTTGACCATCCACTTCCCGTCCTTCCCGGTCTTGGCCTTGTAGGTCTGCGTACTCCAGGAAACGCTGACGGTGACGTTCTTTCCTGGCTCATCCCAGCCCCATAACCGTGCTTCCGTGTTCTGCTGAAGCACCATGTTGTCTCCTATGAGGTGTGGAAGTCTCACTTTGGCCTGTGCGCAAGCCACTACCAACATGGCTACAAATAGGCAATAGGTTCTTTTTCGCATTTTTGATGGTTGATTTAAGTTTGTATGGTATGGCGCCTGGATATTCCAAGGGCACTAGAAGCCCTAGGAATACTGGGGGCCTAACTGATGTATTCCAGGAATTCCTTTCTCACTCCCTTTCGAGCTCCCCTTTGGTTGTAGAGCATCTGCCCCCAGTTGCCTTCCACCAAGACCCATCCTTGTGCAGTGTGCGCCAAGTCGAAAGCCACATAACGGTGACAGGATGGCAGAGAGCGGTGCATCTCCTCGGTTAGGCGCAGCAGGGCATCCCAGTCGGGCATTTGCCATCCCATATAGTGCACACCCGAGTCGGGATGCTGCTCATAATGATGCCCATGCTCGTCGAACCCCTCTGTGCAGACTTTTCCTGTTTCCACATCGATACCCGCGCCAATGCCTCCTCGGAAGCCGTTGTCAACGATGAATCCCTTGCGCCCGGCTCGGAAAAAAGGCATGACGTTGTGGTGCACCCCCTCGCGAGTGAGAAATGATGCCACACGAACGGTGTTGACCGAAGTGGAATTCCAAGAGGACATTTCCTTCGACTGTATGATAGGTTCCTCCAGTATCCATAAACCATTTTCATACAGTTTCTTGTACACGGCCTCTGCTTTCTCCTTGTCCTTGGGTTCCAGCATATAGGCGTTTTTACCGAAACAGCCGTTGAGTTCTTTGACGAAGAATCGCGGATGTCTTGAGAAGAAATCCATGAAATCCTCCTTGGTTGCATCAGGTCCCACCTTGCAAGCCTCACGATGGAAATAGGGTTTCGCCAACTGGTAGAAACGCCATTTGTCGGAGTGGTCGCTTCTAACCTTCTCACCGAAAATCTCATGGAGCACGCGCCATCGTTCCGCATCAGACAGATATGTGGTGCGCTCACTATAGGACAAATGTGGGAAATCGAAAAGGAAATACTCCAAAGGTGTTATTTCCAAAGCCAATTGGCACTGCAACATGTCTTTCTCCAATCGCCGCCGCTCTTCTGGCTGTATGCTTTCGGGCATATTCTCACGGATGGCGATATCAATGTAATTCTTGAGGTGGGGGAACGCTTTCCGACCAAAAAAATAGTTATTCCAGCGCAAGAAAGCACCTTCCTTGGGCAATATTTGGTTGGGATAAAGCCCTTCGGTGCCGTCGTTGCTGCTGAAAGTTCTGTGCAAGAAACGGTCGGTTTTAAGAATTGTTTTTTCTATTAAGCAGATAATTTGGTCTCTCATCGGGTGTTTGGTTTATATTATTTCCAGCATGCAAAGATAATGCAAGCCAGATACAAAACAAAGCAAAAGAACGATTTTTTTGTTTTCCATGCTTTGCTCACCTCGATTAAATCGTCTCTACATCACCCTATGACACAAACCCTTCAGCGAATTGGAACAAGGGACAGCACCCTGGCGTAACCAACATCGGTCGATGGCCGAAGTGACTTGCGAAAAATGGTTAAATATAAGTAAAATGTGCAAACACTCCTTGTCATAGCACATTCCAGTAGCTTTATTTGACTGTATGTCAGACATTTTTAAAAGCAAGTGTCAAACTTGGGATATTTCAAAAAAAACACTACCTTTGCAAAAAATTTGCGTGGAGATAAGGCACACGGCGTGAAAGCACGACAGATGTGCATGCTGTTTTTCTCGCAAGGTAAAAAAGAATGCAACCATGACTAGAAAAATCTTATTGCTGACAGCCCTGCTGGCTGTCGCGGCCACACTTCCGGCCCAGAAAATCCAAGTGATCAATCTTTGGCCCAAAGGAGCACCCAATCGAAGCGGTATAGTCAACGACACCGCCAAGGTATGGGCATACCTACCCGCTGACAGGAAGGCAACAGGGCGTGCCATCATCATATGCCCCGGAGGAGGATACTCTGGGCTCGCCATGGACCACGAGGGGCACGAATGGGCCAAATTCTTCCAAAACATGGGCATCTCCGCCTTCGTGCTCAAATACCGCATGCCCAATGGAAACCCCGAAGTGCCCATCTCTGATGCCGAGGAAGCCATCAAGATGGTGAGACGCAACGCAATGCAATGGCATATCAAATCCAACGAGGTGGGCATCATGGGGTCTTCGGCAGGAGGACACCTCGCCTCCATCGTGGCCACACTGTCAGAAAGAAACGCCAAGCCCAACTTCCAAATCCTCTTCTATCCCGTCATCACCATGATGCAAGGCTACTGCCACCAAGGCTCTCATGACAACTTCCTGGGAAAGGGCAACCAGAAGAGGAAGGAGAAAAATTACAGCAGCGACTTGCTTGTCACCCGCACCACCCCGCGTGCCTGGATTGCCCTCAGCGACGACGACAACGTGGTGGAACCCTCCAACGGCACGAATTATTATATGGAACTTTACCGCCACGACGTGCCGGCATCGCTTCACGTCTATCCCGACGGAGGACACGGATGGGGCAGCCGCCTGAGTTTCAAATACCACATCGAGATGATCATGGAACTGAAAGCATGGCTCGACAGTTTCTAGGAGAACCGGGGGGCTGGTTTTCCCAGGATTCCTGGAATCTCCTGGCCTCTCCTAAAACCTCCTATCATCTCCTATTATCCTAAAACCTCCTATCATCTCCTATTATCCTAAAACCTCCTATTCCCTCCTAAAAACAAAAAATTTCCACCATGAAAACCCTTAGACTATTGCTGACGGCCACCCTTCTCATGGCCTTCACCGTCGCTGCAACGGCACAGAAAAGAGAGACGTTCGCCATTGGCGACAAGACCTTCCTGCTCAATGGGCAACCCTTTGTCATCAAAGCAGCCGAGGTGCACTACCCCCGCATCCCACAGCCTTATTGGGAGCATCGCATCAAGATGTGCAAGGCCTTGGGTATGAACACGCTGTGCCTCTATGTCTTTTGGAACATCCACGAGCAGCAAGAAGGCCAATTCGACTTCACCGGCAACAACGACGTCGCCGCCTTCTGCCGTCTGGCTCAGAAAAACGGCATGTATGTGATTGTCAGGCCCGGCCCATACGTCTGTGCCGAGTGGGAGATGGGCGGACTGCCTTGGTGGCTGCTCAAGAAGAAAGACATCAAGCTGCGCGAGCAAGACCCCTATTTCATGGAGCGCGTGAAAATCTTCGAACAGAAGGTGGGTGAGCAACTCGCTCCGCTCACCATCCAGAATGGTGGCCCCATCATCATGATACAAGTGGAGAATGAATATGGTTCATACGGCGAGGACAAACCTTATGTGTCGGAAATACGCGACTGCCTGAGGGGTATCTATGGCAACGATGTGGCACTCTTCCAATGCGACTGGTCGAGCAACTTCACCAAGAACGGCCTCGACGACCTCGTCTGGACGATGAACTTCGGCACCGGCGCCAACATCGACGACCAGTTCCGCAGACTCGGCGAACTGCGCCCCAACTCCCCGAAGATGTGCTCGGAATTCTGGAGCGGATGGTTCGACAAATGGGGGGCACGGCATGAGACACGCCCTGCCAAGGACATGGTGGCCGGCATGGACGAGATGCTCTCCAAAGGCATAAGTTTCTCACTCTATATGACACATGGCGGCACATCCTTCGGCCATTGGGCGGGAGCCAACAGCCCCGGATTCGCACCCGACGTCACCTCCTACGACTACGACGCACCCATCAACGAATGGGGGCTCGCCACACCCAAGTTCTGGGAACTGCGCAAGATGATGGAGAAATACAACGATGGCAAGAAGATGCCCGCCGTGCCCAAGGCACCCATGGGCATCATCACCGTGCCAAAATTTGAGTTGAAGGAGTTCTCATCCATATTCAACGCCACCGGCTATATCGCGAAAGAAGGTGGTCTGAAGACTTTTGAGGAAATGGACATGGGCTGGGGTGCCATGTGCTATATCACCACTCTGCCGGCCATCAGCGAACCAAGCGTGCTCACCGCCGACTTCCACGACTTCGCACAAGTGTTTGTCAATGGCAAGTACATCGGCAAAATCGACCGCGTGAAGAATGAGAAGAGCCTGACATTGCCGCCGGTCAAACAAGGCGACGAACTGGAAATCCTTGTGGAGGCCATGGGGCGCATCAACTTCGGCAGGGCCATCAAGGATTTCAAGGGCATCACAAGCGAAGTGACCATCACTTCGGAGATTGCAGGCATCGAGACCACTTGGAAACCACTACAATGGACAAAAATCACATTGCCCGACACCTACGAGAAAGCCACAGAAGCATTCTTGCACAACAACGACTACACCAAACCAGACAATGCCGTGCGCCTTGGAGGGAAGGTGATGTGGAACCGTGACGGCCTCGACCTGGTGAGCAAGCGGGGCTACTATCGCGGCTACTTCAACCTCTCGAAGGTGGGCGACACCTTCCTTAATTTCGAGACATGGGGCAAAGGTCAAGTGTGGGTGAACGGCCATGCCATGGGCCGCATCTGGAGCATCGGTCCGCAGCAGACGCTCTACGTGCCTGGCTGCTGGCTGAAGAAGGGCAAGAACGAGGTCATCGTGCTCGATGTGGCGGGTCCCCGCGAGGCCGTCGTCTGGGGACAGGCGGAACCCGAACTGAACAAGTTGCAATTGGAGAAGAGCAACAAGCACAACAACATCGGCGACAAGCCCGACCTCAACTCCGCCACACCGGTGTCGACAGGTGCCTTCAAGGCTGGCAACGGCTGGCAGACCATCAAGTTTGACGGGCAGAAGAAAGGCCGCTACCTCGCCATAGAATGTCTCTCTGCGCACGATGGCAAGAACCAAGTGGCCATCGCCGAACTCTACCTGCAAGGCGCCGACGGCAAACGGATAAGTCGTGAACCCTGGACAACCAAATACGCCACATCGGAAGAGGAGAACGGCAACCACACAGGCGACAAGGTCTACGACCTGCAGGAGTCCACCTTCTGGCAGACGGAGAAAGGCACCTCCCTACCCCACCTCCTCGTCATCGACCTTGGTGCGGTGCAGACCATCTCCGCCATCGAATATCTCCCCCGTGCAGAGCAGGGAGCACCTGCCAGCGTGAAAGATTTCAAGATTTATCTCTATTGAGAAGAGGAAGTTATAGGAAAATCTAGAAAATCTAGAAAATCTAGGAAAACCCTAGAAAAAAAACAACAGAGAGCAGCACCATGCCACGTCATTACCTCCAACGGCTCATCGACGAAGGCGAGCACCAACAGCAGGACTTCAAATACAAAGTCACTGATGCCTGCAAACTCGCCAAGTCGGTGTCGGCATTCGCCAACACCGATGGCGGACGCCTGCTTGTCGGAGTACGCGACGACGGGCACCTCTCAGGCGTCAGGTCCGAAGAGGAGAAATACATGTTGCAGGAAGCTGCCAGCCACTACTGCCACCCCGCCGCCGACATCACCTTTGAGACCTTCGTGGCCGAGGGGCGCACCATCGTGGTGGCCACCGTGCCGGTGGCCAAGCGCAAACCCGTGAAGGCCCTTGGCGACGACGGCAAATGGAAGGCCTACATCCGTGTGGCCGACGAGAACATCGTTGCATCGCCCGTGCACCTGCGCATATGGCGCGACGAACAAGCCGCAAAAGGGTTGTTGGTGAACATCGGCGAGGAGGAGCGGCAGGTGATGCGCGCACTCGACGGGCCGCCGGGCACTACCCTGCGGCAGGTGGAGCGCACCTCCGGCGTGGGACATCACCGCACCGTGAACATCCTGGCAAGGCTGGTGAGGTTCGGACTGGCAAAATGCCAATTCAACGAGCACCACTTCGCATTTTATACCGACATATAAGACTTGACTCTCTTATGATGAAAAGCAAACAGCCTTTGCATCTGGGCGTTCGGGCGAATTTGCAATCCGACCGCACTGAATATCAGGATTTGCAATCCGATAATCGCAAACAGTCTCTGCGTTTGGCAGTCATCATCCTGGCACTTGCCTGTCTGGCAACGCCCTTCGTGTCCATGGCTCAGGACAACACGGAAACTCTCTCCGAAACATCCACGACCAATGCGACACCTGCCGACAACGCCGGCGAAAAACTGCTGCCCGACAGCAGCAACCTGGCCATCGTCAGCCTGCTCATCGCATCGCCGGGAGAGGAGGGATTTTATGCCTTGGGGCACAGCGCACTACGGCTGAAAAGTCCCGTCCACAACCTCGACTATTGCTATTCCTACAACACCATCGAAGAACCGGGACCACTCTTCAACCTCCTGCTGCTCGCCGGACAGATGAGAGCCGCCTACGAACCCGTGCCCTACGAGACCTATATGGAGCGTTACCGCAACGAGCAACGGGGAGTGACGGAATACACGCTCAACCTCACCTTGCACGAGAAGCAGGAACTATGGAGGTTGATGGACAACCAAGTGAAGAAAGGCTACACACTGCCCTTCGATTTCATATTCAACAACTGCACCTCCACCATCTTCCGAAGTGTCAGCACGGTGATGGAAAAGGAAGACTTCAACTTCCCACAGGTGGAGCCACTCACCCTCAGCACACGCGACTGCTTCGCACATATCTACCGGCAGACGCCATGGCTCGACTTCATGGGAATCACCTTCCTCACCGCCTACGCCCGAGAGCAACAACCCATCGACATCATGATCAATCCTGCGTTGTGGGCGCAACTCCTGCCAAAGACCGACATCGTGGGGCTGGACGGCGCCCGTCGTCCGGCACTGGCGGAAGCCCCCCGCACACTGCTGCAAAACCAACTGCAGGTCAAACCTTCGGCATGGACCCCCACGCTGGTATTCGCCATACTGCTGCTGCTGACCTTGCTGGCCACTGCCGCACAATGGCTCCTGCACTGGAGAAGGCTGCCGCATGCGCTCGATGCCATCCTCTTCATCGCACACGCACTCATCTCGGCCTATCTGCTCTACGCCTCGTGCACACTGATGTTCGGCACTTTCTGGAACTGGATGCTCTTGGTGTTCAATCTCATCCCGCTGCTGCTGTGGCTTGTCGGCAGGAAAAAGCCTTGGCACCGACGCGTATGGCTTCCCTATGCCGCCGTCATCCTCGTCACGATGGCCCTCCTGCCCATGGTGACGGGCAACCCGGAAATTCCCCACCAACTCATCTTCGCCACCCTGCTCACCCGGTGCGTCAGCAAGCATTTCAAACCGAGGTTGATGCCTGCACAGCAGCCTAAAGCCACCAAGAAGCCATGAACCATGCTGTGAGCTTGCCTTCCATAGAGCGTCCCTGGCTGAAATACTATCAGAAAACCGACATCGATGCTCCCATTCCCGACAGCACGGTATATGAATTCCTGGTGGAGAACAACCACGACCACCCTTCCGACACCGCCATCCTCTACCTCGATGCCGCCATCACCTACGGCGAACTTTTCCAACGCATCGACCAATGCGCGAGGGCATTGCTGGCACTGGGTGTCGCCCGCGACGACATCGTGACGGTGGCCCTGCCAAGCATACCCGAGGCCGTCGTGGCTTTCTATGCCATCAACCGCATCGGCGCCATCGCCAACATGACACACCCCCTCGCCAACGCAGAGGACACCTGCCGATACCTCAACGAAACCAACTGCCGCGTTTTGCTGATGTTTGCAGGAAACCTTGCCGTGGCAAGCCAGGTGATCGAAAACACCAATGTGGAGGCTATCGTGGTGGCTGGAGCGCCCCCAAAGTCCGACGAATCCTTAAAGACCTTGAAGACTTGGGAGGACTTCATCCTGCAAGGCAGCACCACCCACTTGCCACCCCCCGCCAGGTCCTCCAACGACTTCGCGCTCATCTCCCACACCAGCGGCACCACGGGAACGCAGAAAGGGGTGGTATGCACCAATCTCAACCTGCAGGCTGAGATTTTCCAAGGGCTGGCGGGCATCGACTACCAACGCCAGGAATGTCTACTGGCCACCCTGCCGCCTTTCATCAACTACAGCTTGGTGAGCACCATCCTCAGACACCTTTCCCATGGCCTCAAAGTGGCGCTCATACCGCACTACCAACCGGAGAAATTCGTGGAGTATGTCCAACGATACCACGTCAACCACATCCTCACCATCCCGACCTACTGGAATGCCATCCTGCACATCCCCCACATCGAACGAGCCGACCTCTCACAACTCAAGTTTCTCGCTTCGGGGGGCGAACACATGGACATCAAGACGGAAAAGAAGGTCAACAGCCTTCTGAAACGCTGCGGGGCGAAAGGAGGACTCATCAAAGGCACCGGAATGACGGAGATGACTTGTGCCACCACATACTCCCTGCCGTGGCGCAACCCACCCGGCAGCGTGGGCAGTCCGCTGGTGAAGACCAACTGCAAAATCGTGGACACCAACACGGGCGAAGAACTTACCTACGGCCAAGAGGGTGAGGTGTGCTTCTCCGGCCCCACCCTCATGGCGGGTTACTACAACAACCCTGAGGCCACGCAGCAGGTCATCCACACCGATGCGGACGGCACGCGATGGCTGCACACCGGCGACCTGGGATTCCTCGACGAGGACGGCATCCTCTTCATCACCGGGAGGATGAAACGACTCATCCTCACACGCGACGACAACGGGATGGTGACCAAAATCTCCCCATACCGCATCGAACAAGTCATCATGGCTTTGCCCGAAGTGGAGGATTGCTGCGTGGTGGGAGTCGCCGACGAACAACACATTGCACACCTGAAGGCGTTTGTGCAACCCATAGGGGGCGACGCTTCCCAGCGTTGCCAAGCCACAAGCGATCTCATCATCAAGAATGGCGCCCAAAAACTGCAATCGTTAAAAGACAGCATCCTGCAAACCTGCCGGCAACACCTACCCGCCTACATGATGCCCCAGGAGGTGGTGCTCCTTGCGCAACTCCCAAAAACGGAAAGGGGAAAGACCGACTACAGGGCATTGGAACAGATGGCAAAGCAGGCCAACGGCTGAGTCGTAGGGGCGGGTCTTGTGCCGCCCGAATACAAATTGTCGCTACTATCGATGCGGGCGGGAACGCCCGCGCATGATCATTTTTTTCATAGACAGTTTACCTTTTTGACTTTTCGGTAATAAATGGCTAGAGAGCAAGAAATTTATGTTGGATTAAAAAAAGTATTTTATGAAAAATTATTTTTTTATTTTAGCCATTGTTGTTTGCAGTTGGATAGCTTACTGGAGTGGCCAATCTTCAGGAAACGAGACATATGGTGACAATAGTGCAAAAAAAGAAATCGCCAAACAAGCAGACGGGCTCCTGGCCTATGAACACTACTATGAGTGTGCCGAGAATCTTTTGAAGGACGTCAAAATCGATGCCAATAGCGAGAATGGAAAAGACTTCGCATTAGCAAAAAAGGAACTTGGTGATTATTTCAATAATGTTGTCATGGAATGGCCTGAGGTTTGTGACCAAAGAGACAAACTATCTGACGCCATTCGCGCATTTGCCGACAATCACCCGGAATTTTTAGGCAACAAGGATCATGACATCTTTGCTTATGTGGCAAGGACTGGCTTGAACCCAGACTACTTGTCCCGTTGGGTTTATGCCTACCCATAAAACGGCATCATACTGATGATGGCTTGGGAAACCAAAAGGTTGTTTCCCAAGCCATCAATCTATAGGTGGACTAGCTCCAGACTTGTCAATGAATCCACACCTATCATTGTCATCTTTCACCCAGCACAAGCCATCATCATTGTGGAAAATGCCAGCCATTTCCATTGACAAGGTATGACCAACCTACGAGACTTGTCAATAAATCCATACTTGCCATTGGAGCCAGTCACAAACATGTCAATGAGTTGATACAGCGATATTCTCATGGTCTGTATTCTTTTGTGTTTGACGATACAAAAGTAACAAAAAATGGTAATTTAAAAAGGATTATTGAAATTTTTAGATTGAAGGTTGAAATTGTAAAAATGCTTATCATCTCACTTGTCAAGCATATTTTATACTTGCGAATCAGGGTTCACGCCTACAACAGCAGTGAGATGATGACAGGCGGGATTGGCCCGTCGGCGGTATAGGTGATGTTGCCCACGTAGGTGGAGTTGCCCTGATAAAGATGCTTGCCGTCCCACGTGCAGAGGATGTTGCCCACGTAGGTGGAGTTGCCGCGAAATATGTTTTTGCCGTTCCAGGTGTAGAGGATGTTGCCCACATAGGTGGAGTTGCCCTGATAGATGCACTTGCCATCCCACGTGTAGAGGATGTTGCCCACATAGGTGGAGTTGCCTTGATAGAGGTGCTTGCCGTCCCAAGTGTAAAGGATGTTGCCCACGTAGGTGGAGTTGCCTTGGTAGAGGTGCTTGCCGTCCCAAGTATAGACCACATTCCCGACATAGGTGCTGTTGCCACGGTAGATTTTTGTTGCGCTGACCGTTGCGACCATTGCCAGCATCGCAAGAATAATGGAAAGTTTTTTCATGCTCATGATTCAAAAATATTAGAATTGTTGGTTTTCCGCTTTGCTTGGATGAAGGGTTGTCCCACCCACGACTTCCGCAAGTGAGGCACCTACTTGTCCAAAGGACATTGCAAAGATAATGAAAAAAAGGATGATTTTTCATTTTTCTTGTTTTTATCCTATCCCATGTGAAAAAAATGATTATCTTTGCAAAACGATGGCCGACCTTTTGGGTGAACCCCCAGCTGCCAGAACATACGCAGCAATTACCATCAAGCCAGAATGATTGAAAAACAAACAAATCATTTAATCATAAAATGCCATGGATGAAATCATAAAAATCAAATGCCCGAATTGTAAATCGGTGCTGGCGACAAAGAACAAACCTGGTCTCGAAAAGAAAAGCATCACTTGCCCGATGTGCAAGCAGAAAAATCCTTTCAACAAATATATCCCCAACTCCTTTCCTCAAAAAGAAGAAAAGGAGAAAGAAAGGGAAATCATAGAAAAGATAAAAATCAAATGCCCTGCTTGTAACACGGTGTTGGAAGAAAGGATGAGACCAGGCTTATCACAGGCAACCATCACTTGCCCGATGTGTAGAAACAGAGCTCCCTTCCATAAATATAACGATATTGAAACCAGAGGCATCACCATCTCTCCTGAGACGGGAATGGTGGAAATCATATTCATACCTCAAAATAGAGACGATGAATCATTTCCTTTTGCAGGCACATATCGGTCATTTATCACACCGAAAAGCATCATTCCTAACATCATACCAAAAGCATCTATATTACCAATGGTAGATTATCCAAGATTCTTGGAAAAACTGACTCACTTGCTTAATCTATATGTAAGGAAAGTTCCTTACTACTATGAATTTGATACTGCGTACATACACCCGGCCACTTTGGAAATCGTATTGTATGACAAGGATTTGAACGTTTATGAAATGCTATTGAAATATGGTAACTTCGAAGGAAACATCCGCTTCGATGTCGATGGTAATAATGATGCTGAGTTCACTGAAATTCTTGAAAAGGATATAAGACGGTTCATACCTCAGATTGACAAATTTATCATAGGTCCCGACTTCGTCTCACCAGACGACAGTTTCGCCACGTATTCTTCTTTCAACATAAAACCTCTTGAAATAAAAAAAATGATAGACCAATATGTTGAAGAGCAAGAATCTTTTTCTTATGATCCTACATCATACGGCCCGCCACCTATCAACGACAGCAATGACCATGGCGAATGGACATAGGACAAGACTTTTGCCTTAATATGAATGTTGGAAGCATTGCCAGTTAATCATAAGATATTATGGATGAATTAATAAGAATCAAATGCCCTTGTTGTGAGGCTGTGTTAGCGACAAAGAACAATTCTAATCTCGAAGATAAGAATCTAACCTGCCCGGTGTGCAATCAGAAAAATTCTTTCAAAGGCTTCAGAATCTTACCTCCTACAGCAGAAAAGGAGGACTTATCCATCATATGCCCATCTTGTGGCGAAGTCTCGAGGATGGAGAAAGATTTTTACGACAAGAATTATGATTATTCTTGGAAAAGAAAAGAATCGTACACTTGCCCGTTATGTAAACAAGATGCTCCTTTTAGGAACTATGTTGTCATGCTTCCTCAAACAGGGAAGGAGTATGAGATTAAGGATGAAATAAAAGAATTCAAATGTCCTCATTGTGGCATAATGTTGGGGGCAAGGAACATATCCAAACTAAAAAACAAGTATATCACCTGTCCAATTTGTCAGGAGACATCTCCTTTCAAAAAGTTCAAGCCCTTCCTGTCAATAGGAGCCATCGTTAAGGATTTTCAAATTGTGAGTATACCTTATGAAATAAAAAAACAAATTTGCAACATAGAATTTGCTAATGAACTTCATAAAAAATTATATTTTAGTATCGATTGTGATTACCTCTATCTGGTAAGAAACACCAAAAGTAATCGTTTACTGACAATGATGGTTTTTGAGGGCGATTATCAAAATAGTATTACTTATCAAAATTCAAAGATAAACCACCCCAGCTTCATCAAGATCATAGATTTTATAGAAGTCCATAACGAAGGCCATGACGTATCCGTAGACTCTTACAATAGCACATACTACTGTATTACAGATTATTACGACAGAAATCTTGAATCTATCATAGAAGCAGAAGGTCGGTTTTCTGAAAGCAATTCACTTGAAATCATCAAGAGCATAGGGCAAGCTGTTGGACTTTTGCATGATAAAGATAGATTTCACCTCGACATCACTCCTTACAACATCTTTATCGGAGACAACGGTATGCCTATATTGATGGGAACAGGAAGATTTACACGTGGTACACTTGGTGACATAGAGCTTGGTCATACAATACTTCCATCTTTCAATGAATCTTATTTTCCTTATTATGATTTTCCAGAACATGAACCTGTGAAGTTGACACCATCGGTCGATACCTATTCCTTAGGAGCAACTCTATTTTATATGTTGACAGGGAAAGAGCCAAAGATGAGTTGGGAGAGAGCTATCGAACGCATTCAGCTTGAGGAACTGGAGCAGCTCAAAAACCAAGGTGTTTCCGAAGAAGTCATCTCCATCATCAAGAAAGCGATGGGTCGGAAAAAAGACCGTTACCAGACAGTCTCTGAGTTTTTGGAAGCGATAGAGGAAGCCGAAAGCGTGGAGGTACAGGTTTTGGAGGCCAGCGACCCTGGCTTTTATGGAGCCGAGGAGAATGCCAATGCCTTGCCCGTGGGCACCGTGTTGAAAGGAGCCTCCCATACCTATACCATCCAAAAGGTGTTGGGTCAGGGCACTTTTGGAATCACCTACTTGGCCACCGTGCAGATTGCCGGTGCCCTTGGGAGTATCAACACCAACATCCCCGTGGCCATCAAGGAGTTCTTCATGCGCGATTTCAACGGCCGCACCGACACCACGGTTACCAGCGTCACCAACGGCAGCAAGGACAGCGTTTGCGACAACTACAAGAAGAAATTCATCCGTGAGGCGAAGAACCTGAGCAAGCTCCAGCACGACAACATCATCAAGGTGATTGAGGCCTTTGAAGCCAACAACACCGTCTATTACGCGATGGAATACATCAAGGGCGGCAGCCTTGACGACCAGATCAGTCGAAAGAAGCGCCTCACATACGGCGAGGCGAAAAGAGTGGCGCAGCAAATCGGCTCCGCCCTCGCTTTCATGCACGACAAGGGAATGCTCCACCTCGACCTCAAACCTGCCAATGTGATGATACGCGAGGACGGTACTGCCGTGCTAATCGACTTCGGACTATCCAAGCAGTACAAAGCCGACGGGAAACCAGAGACGAGCACTAAGGTCGGTGCCGGCACCCCAGGCTACGCACCCATAGAGCAGGCCATATACCAAGAGGGCAAGGGCTTCCCCGTGACAATGGACGTCTATGCCCTCGGCGGCACACTTTTCAAGATGCTCACCGGCAAGCGCCCGCCAGAGGCTCCGGAAATACTCAACGAGGGCTTCCCCGATGACATATTGAAAAACGCCGGGGCCGGTGACGCCCTGACGCAATGCATCGCCAAGGCTATGGAGCCGATGAAGAGGCTGCGCTACCAGACGGTGATGGAATTCTTGGACGCACTCTCAAACATATAGGCTCCATGGGCTTCCGGAGGTTGCGATGCTCGGAGGCGTCGACCCCTAGGTGTGATCGGGAGGCTCCATGGTTTCCATTGTTTCCATGATAATTGCAAATTAAACTAAAATATATTTTTTTATGAGCGACAGAGAAAACAAACAACAACCCAAAGACAAACCTGGGAAACAATCAAGACAGCCGACTCTTTATGGGCCTCCACCTATCCAGCCGACTCTTTATGGGCCTCCACCTCCAATCAAACGAAAGAAGAGATTTTCATGTTTAGTCATTGCCATCATCATCGCCATCGGCATATTGATTGTCGGCGCCTTCATATGGCTGTTTGGGAGTTATTTCAAATCCCAATCTTGTGTGTATGGGCCTCCCCCGATAGAAGACAGCCTGCAAACCCCTATGTCTACAAACCATAGCCAAAACTGATAAAACAAACCATCATGAACGCACTCTCAAAAAGTAGCACGTTGTGTAACGGCAAATACGTGATTACCCAAACGCTGGGCTATGGCAGTTTCGGCATCACCTACCTTGCCACAACGAAGGTGTCGCTTGTTGGGGGCTTGGGGATGTTGCCCCTCAACGTCACCGTAGCCATCAAGGAATTCTTCATGAAAGGAATAAACAGCCGTTCTTCCGACGGCAATACGGTGGAAGCCTCCAACAGCCCTCTGGTCACCTATTACAAGAAGAAATTCCATCAAGAGGCGGAATTGCTGAGCAAACTCGACCACGCCAACATCGTGAAAGTGCTGGATGTGTTTGATGAGAACAACACGACATACTATGTGATGCAATACATCGAAGGCGAAACCCTGGACGAATATGTCAGGCAGCGTGGACACCTCTCTGAGCAAGAAACAATGAAAGCGTTCTTCGACATAGGGAATGCCTTGCAATACATGCACGAGCACAACATGCTGCATTTGGACATCAAGCCCAGGAATATAATACGGGAAAAAGACGGTCGCATGATCCTCATTGACTTTGGGCTCTCTAAACAGTATGATGAAAACGGAGTCCCGGAGTCGAGCACCACCATCGGCGCGGGCACTCCAGGCTACGCCCCTCTGGAGCAGGCCCATTTCAAGCAGGACGGCTCTTTCCCCGCCACGCTTGACATTTATGCCCTTGGCGCGACATTGTTCAAGATGCTTACCGGCGCTCCGCCCCCCTATGCCGAGGACCTTTTGGAAGAGGGATTTCCGAAGCATCTGTTTCGGGATGCCGGCATCAGCGACAGCCTCGCATCGATGGTGGAAAAGGCCATGTGTCCGATGAAGAAGAAGCGTTTTCAATCCATCAAGGAGATGATGGACCATGCATGTCTTTCACAAGCCGAGACTACAAAAAGAAAGGTTGAAGATTTCGGTTCATATAAGCAATACATAGGCGAAGCCGAGTATGGCACGTTGGAAACAGTTTACATACCTGTCACCGACCCCCTTCCCATGCCCGACTCCGTCAAAATAGAGTATCATCCTCTTGCCCCAGGGCAATTGTTTTTCACGTTCTGTCTGAATTCCTGGGGTTGCAATACAGCATTCGTGGCGCGGACAAAGAAAGGAGGAAAGACCGTATTGTTTGACGAAGATATTGCAGGTGGCATATCTTCCCCAACCATCGAAGCTTTAAAACGCAACGGGTTCTTCAGCAAGGAGCATTGGGAAATGGAATGTTCAACTTGGTGGGCTCTAGAGGATGACATCTATGTAGCATGTACGTTCTCTTACAAGGATGGCAGCAGTTTTATAAGGAAGGTTCCCCGTGCCAATCACCATCTCCACGATTTGCTGTTGAGTGCAGTGGAAGACTTGATGAAAGTGCCGCAAATATCCTATATTCTTGACCAGGCAGAAAACAGGGAATCATATCCGAGACCTTATGAGTGGAAAGAATTTGGATTTTCCATTTTCACCATCCAGCAGGACCTGAAGACAACGATATACCACCGTGGCATGATCTTTCACGAAGAGCGCCTGTTCAAGAATTTCAAAAACAGGAATGATGCAGAAAGGATGATGAAAAGCCCGTTTCCTGTCTTTGTCATCGACAATGATTGCCCTCCGACGATCTGCTATCTGGAGAACTATATCAACATCTGCCGTAAAGAGTTGTCCAAAGGATACAACATCATCACCTACAGGTCTGTCGACGACTATCTGAAAATCATGATGTTGATCAAGAACAGCCCGGCCATTTTCGACCTTTCCAAGCTTTGCATCATTCACGAGCCCCAACTATTTCCTCTATCCTTTGGCAAAAATGCGGAGAGACTATGCTGTTACGAATATGAGGACATGTTTTGCGAGACACAATGTGAGTCGGGCATGATGGAGGTCATACGCTCTGGTTTCATGCGTTTCGGAGAAACGCACATATCCCCTTGCATTCCTATCGAGCGTCCAGACAACCTGTTGTTAGGTGCTGTGATTTTAGAAAGGATGCAGAACGAGAAATGGGCGGAAGATGAACTTTTGCTCCCCGCCATCCCCTTCGACATCATGGCTTTCGGTTCAAGAGATGAAGCACCTGTCGTCTGGATAACAGCCAACACTCCCATCCCCTGCAAAAAGACCGGACAAATCAACAATGTGGATGACGACATACTGGTCACCATCAATAGCAAAGGATTTCACATCCATGTAGAAGATGTTTTCAAATACAAGCCCGAACACATCCAACTGACCATCAAGATAGACGACAAGGCCATCGTATGGGTGTTGTTAATTGACAAGGAAAAAAACAAGGAGGTGAAGTTGAGTGCCATGCAGTTGATGAATCATAAGCCTTCACGATTCGAGCCATGTAAAGGGAAAACTGACGCCAACCTTGAACCTACATTATATGGACCTCTATTTCCTAATGGATTTAAAAGAGACTATGACACATAAGCGCCATACAGGGGAAGACAGAAAGCATCGTCGTGCGCTCAAGGTTGAAAAGCCCGGAGGCATCTACCCCTAGCCGGCATCATTCACTCGAATTTCCAATCAAACATCGTAAATGATTCTTAAACATATAATCATCATATGATTAATCATTAATTTTATGCCACTTATATTTGTGCAACAATTTATGAACAATTCTTGGACGAGCCAAGCGGCAGAGCCGGGCGCGTGATAAATCAAGGTCTTGCTATTGGAGAGAATCATTTCCATGAATAATACAAGCTAAGATGTTCCCAATAGAAACCTCCTAAATATGACAAACAAGACATGGACAAACAAACACCTCCCCCACAAAGAACATCCAACAAGACGAAAGTTCTCATAAGGAAAACAGATGAAGACAGAGGGACTAATGAGAAGAGTGACTCCAAAACCAAGCCACTCTACACCCCTCATGGCAAAAAGAAGGGCTTCACGAAAGCCGCCATCATCATCGGTGCGGTGGCAGTAGCCATAGCAATGGCCTTGCTCTACACCTTCTGGCCGAAAGACAAGGAAACCGAAACAGACAAACCACTCGCCCGGCAAGAGAATCACATTGAAAAAGTTGTCCAAACACCTGCCCAAGAAACGAGTGAAGAAGTGGATGAAGAAGAATACCTGGATGAAATAGATGATGATGAAAAGGTAGACATCCCCCCAATGGAGGTGAGCACGGAAGTGGGAGAAAAACCAATAAAGGAAGAAACCGTAATAAAAGAAGAGAAACCCAAAGCGATAGAAGCAGAAGACAAGAAAGATGTTGCAAAGACTTCGGATGCGAAGAAGGACCCTCCCAAAGTCGAGTCCCAGATGGCAAGGACTACCGCCATCGACATACTGCTTAGCGGGCAAGGTGATATGACTGCAGCACGAAATGCCTTATCGAAGCAAGAAGCAATAGACGTCCAGACCATCAGTGTATTGTACAATACATTGAACATATCCCAAAGAGACAAGGCCAACCAAATCCTCAACCAATTAAGAACAGGTCGATTATCTACAGCTAATGCAAAAAGCCAAATGCAAATGTTGGCTGGCTCTGCTCCATCACCTTCCACTACAACAACTACGTCAGCTAATGGAACGGCCAGGAGCAACGCCATAAGAATCTTGCTTGGTGATACAAGTTTAGGTAAAGAGAAGGATGCAAAAAAAGTTTTGAACGAACAAGAAATAGAAACCATCAAGAAAATCAAAAAAATATATAATGGATTGACTGACCATAGGAAAGTGAAAGCCAGTTCTGAAATCATCAACCCATTGATAAAAGGCACCATGGCACCCCAAATAGCTTTGCAAAGGATAACAAACTTAAGCAATGGGAGATAATATGCCATTCCTTAAAAAATCAAAAATTTTTAGTATATAATAAGGTATATACATAAAGTTTTGCGTACTTTTGCCGCTCGAATAACATCTAAAGACAAAAATGCAAGAAAATTTAGTGATAGTAGAGAGTCCTGCCAAGGTCAAGACGATAGAAAAATTCCTAGGCAAGGACTACAAGGTGATGTCTAGTTATGGACACATCCGCGACTTGAAAAAGAAAGAAATCAGCATCGACCTCGACACACTCGAGCCCGACTACGAAATCCCCGAAGAGAAGAAAAAACTGGTGAGCGAACTGCGCAGCAATGCGAAGAAAGCAAAGAAGGTGTGGCTCGCATCCGATGAGGACCGAGAAGGAGAAGCCATCTCATGGCACCTCTTCGAAGTGCTCGACCTCGACGAGGAGAAAACCAACCGCATCGTGTTCCACGAAATCACCAAGAACGCCATATTGCAGGCCATAGAGCATCCACGACACATCAACATGAACATGGTCAACGCACAGCAGGCGCGACGCGTGCTTGACCGGCTCGTTGGCTTCCGACTCTCACCCGTGCTGTGGAGGAAGGTGAAACCCGCACTCTCTGCCGGACGCGTACAAAGCGTGGCAGTGAGACTCATCGTGGAGCGAGAGCGAGAGACACAGGCCTTCGTCAGCGAACCATACTACCGCGTCAGCGCCGTCTTCACAATGGCGGGAAAGGTGGAAAACCCCGTAGAGGTGAGAGCTGAATACCCCGCACGCTTCAAAACCCACGAGGACGCACTCGCTTTCCTCGAGAAATGCAAGGACGCCACATTCACCGTGGAGGCAGTGAGCAAGAAGCCCCTGCACCGTTCACCGGCACCCCCGTTCACCACCTCCACCCTGCAACAAGAGGCGTCACGCAAACTCGGCTTCACCGTCTCACAAACCATGATGGTGGCGCAACACCTCTATGAGAACGGACAAATCACCTACATGCGTACTGACTCCGTCAACCTCTCCAGCCTCTGCATCAACGACAGCAAGGAAGAGGTCACAAAACTCTACGGACAGGAATACAGCAAGCCCCGTAACTACAAGACTCACGCCAAAGGTGCACAGGAGGCCCACGAAGCCATACGACCCACCTACATGAGCAACACCGAGGTGGATGGAAACGCACAGGAACGACGCCTCTACGACCTCATCTGGAAACGCACCGCCGCATCGCAAATGGCAGACGCAGAGATAGAGAAAACCACCATCAACATCAAGGCGACTGGACTCGACGAATGTTTCGTGGCAACAGGAGAGGTAGTCATCTTCGACGGATTCCTCAAGGCATACCGGGAGTCAACCGACGAAGAGAGCAACCAACTGATGGAAGACAAATCCTTGTCTGACAACCCCCACAACCTGCCATCGCTGAAAAAAGGCGACCAACTGCTGCGCTCCACCATCACCGCCACCGAACGATTCACCGTGGGACCCTCAAGATACACAGAGGGAAGCCTCGTGAAAAAACTCGAAGAACTCGGCATAGGACGACCATCCACCTACGCCACCATCATCAGCACCATACAGCAAAGGGAATACGTGCAGAAAGGCGACAAAAAAGGCATGGAGCGGCCATACACCATCGACACGCTCCAAGGAGACCGCATCAAAACCATCAACAAGAAGGAAGTGGTGGGCAACGAAAAGGGAAAACTGCTGCCGTCTGACATAGGAATCGTGGTCAACGACTTCCTGCTCAAATACTTCCCCGACATCATGGACTACAGCTTCACTGCCAACGTGGAGAAGCAGTTCGACCATATCGCTGAAGGCAAAGCCAAGTGGGGCACGATGATCAAGAAATTCTACAAGGAGTTCGACCCCGTGGTGGAGCAGACAATGAACATACGCGCAGAACACAAGGCAGGAGAACGCGAACTGGGCATCGACCCGAAAACAGGACGACCCGTCTTCGTGAAAATCGGACGTTTCGGACCCATCGTGCAGATAGGAACGGCCGAGGACACTGAGAAACCACTCTTCTCACAACTACCCGCCAACCTTGGGATGGAAACCATCACCCTGGAAGAGGCTCTCGAACTCTTCAAACTGCCACGCACCATCGGAGAATACGAAGGCTCACCCGTCGTCATCGGCTCAGGACGCTACGGCCCATACATCATGCACAACAAGAAATATGTGTCGCTGCCGAAAACAGAAGACCCGCTCACCGTGCAAATCGACAAGGCCGTCGAACTCATCGAAGAGAAACGCCAACAGGAAGCCAACAGGCACCTGCAGAAGTTTGAAGAAGACCCCAAGATGGAGGTGATGAACGGAAGGTATGGAGCATACATCTGCTACGACGGCAAAAACTACCGCATGCCAAAGGCCATGCAGAACAAGGTGGGAAAACTCACCTACGAGGAGTGCATCAACCTGGTGAACAGCGCCGCAAACAAGAAGAAATGACCCCATGGTGAGAATCATCATCATAGGATACATGGGCGCCGGAAAAACCACTGTGGGAAAGGCACTCGCAAAGGAACTGGGAATACCATTCTACGACCTCGACTGGTATATCGAAAGCCGAAGGAGAAAGACCGTGCCGCAAATATTCGCCGAGGGGGGCGAAGAGCACTTCAGAAAGATAGAGCAAGCCATGCTACACGAAGTGGCGGAGTTCGAGGATGTCGTCATCAGTTGCGGAGGAGGCACGCCTTGCTTCTTCGACAATATGGAATACCTCAACCGCCAAGGCGACACCATCTACCTCAAGGCTACTCCTGAAGTGCTATACAAGCACCTGAAAATGGGAAAGACTGTCAGACCACTGCTGAAGGACAAGACTGCGGAAGAGATGCAACTCTTCATCAAAGAGCAACTCAAACTACGAGAACCCTTCTACACCACGGCTCGGCACACTCTGGACGTCAACCTCCTCGACAACTACGAGAAAATAAAAATCTCCGTCGCCAGCATCAGGAAAATGCTAGGCATATGAACCACCATTACACGCCACAACAATGAAAAAATGGACCATCGAAGACTCCAAGGAGCTCTACAACATCAACGGATGGGGAACTTCCTATTTCGGAGTCAACAACCATGGCAACGTATATGTATCGCCATGCAAGGACGAGACACAAATCGACCTGCGTGAGGTCATGGACGAACTCGCCCTCCGCGATGTCACACCTCCTGTCTTGCTGCGATTCCCCGACATCCTCGACAACCGCATTGAGAAAACTGCAAGCTGCTTCAAAAAGGCCGCTGAGGAATATGACTACAAGGGAGAGAACTTCGTCATCTACCCCATCAAGGTCAACCAGATGCAACCCGTCGTGGAGGAAATCATCTCGCATGGCAAGAAATTCAACCTAGGGCTGGAGGCTGGCTCTAAACCGGAACTGCACGCCGTCATCGCTGTGCAATGCCAAAGCGACTCCCTCATCATCTGCAACGGATACAAGGACCAAAGCTACATCGAACTAGCACTCCTCGCGCAGAAGATGGGTAAACGCATCTTCATCGTCGTGGAGAAACTCAACGAACTGGAAACCATCGCAAAGGCGGCGAAAAAACTAAACGTAAAACCCAACCTCGGCATTCGCATCAAACTCGCAACATCGGGCTCGGGGAAATGGGAGGAAAGCGGAGGCGACGCCAGCAAGTTCGGACTCACCAGCAGCGAACTGCTCGAGGCTCTGGAGATGCTCGACAAAAAAGACATGCGCGACTGCCTAAGGCTCATACATTTCCACATCGGCTCGCAAATCACAAAAATCAGACGAATACAAGCCGCTCTCAGGGAGGCGTCGCAATTCTACGTGCAACTGCACAAGTTGGGTTACAACGTCGATTTCGTGGACTGCGGCGGCGGACTCGGCGTTGATTACGACGGCACACGCTCGCCCAGCAGCGAGAGTTCGGTCAACTACTCCATACAAGAATATGTCAACGACTGCATCTACACCTTCGTGGAGGCGTCCAACAAAAACGGCATACAACACCCCAACCTCATCACCGAAAGCGGAAGGTCGCTCTCGGCACACCACTCCGTGCTCGTCATCGACGTGCTTGAAACGGCATCGCTGCCGGAAATGGACGAGGAATTCGAACCCGCAGAGGACGCACACCACCTGGTGAAGGACCTATACGACATCTGGGACAACCTCAACCCACGCACCATGCTCGAGGACTGGCACGACGCCGAGCAGATAAGAGAAGAGGCGCTCGACCTCTTCAACCACGGCATCATCGACCTCAAGGCACGTGCCGAGGTGGAAAGCATGTACTGGAGCGTCTCTCATGAAATCAACATCCTCACCAAGCACCTCAAACACGTGCCAGAAGAACTGAGGGTGCTCGACAAACTGCTGGCCGACAAATACTTCTGCAACTTCTCGCTCTTCCAGTCGCTACCCGACTCATGGGCCATCGACCAACTCTTCCCCATCATGCCCATACAGCGGCTCAACGAGCGACCAACGCGAAGCGCCACGCTGCAGGACATCACATGCGACAGCGACGGGAAGATTGCCAACTTCGTCACCAACCGCCACATCTCACACATACTGCCCGTGCACCCGCTGAAGAAAAACGAGCAATACTACCTCGGAGTTTTCCTCGTGGGGGCTTACCAGGAAATCCTCGGCGACATGCACAACCTCTTCGGCGACACCAACGCCGTGCACATCTCGGTGAAAGACCACACCTACCACATCGACCAAATCATCGACGGAGAGACCGTGGAGGAAGTGCTGGCTTACGTGCAATACAACCCCAAGAAACTGGTGCGCCAACTAGAGATATGGGTGACGAAAAGCGTGAAACAAGGGAAAATCTCACTCGAGGAGGGCAAGGAATTCCTCTCAAACTACCGCTCAGGACTATATGGATACACCTATCTTGAATAACACGCGCGAAGCCTGCTGCGTGGTGAAGGTGGGAGGCGCCGTGGTGGAGGACGAGGCACAACTCGACCTCCTGCTGCAACATTTCTCCGCCATTCCGGGTAAGAAAGTTCTCGTGCACGGAGGGGGCAGGAAGGCCACCAAGATGGCCGCCGCGCTGGGACTGGAGAGCAAGATGGTGAACGGCAGGCGCATCACCGACGCGCAGACGCTCGAAGTGGTCACCATGGTGTATGGAGGACTGGTGAACAAAAACCTGGTGGCAAGGCTGCAGGCATGCGGCGTGAACGCACTGGGTCTCACAGGAGCCGACATCAACGTCATCAGAAGCCACAAGCGACCCGTCAAGGACGGCATAGACTTCGGATTCGTCGGAGACGTGGAACAGGTGGATGGCAAGGCACTCGCCTCGCTCATCGACAACGGAATCACGCCGGTCATGGCACCGCTCACACACGACGGCGACGGACACATGCTCAACACCAACGCCGACACCATCGCATCGGAGACGGCAAAGGCGCTCGCTCCCTTCTATGACGTCACACTCATCTTCTCCTTCGAGAAAAAAGGAGTGCTGGCCAACCCCGACGATGACAACAGCGTCATACCAGTCATCACCAAGGACGACTTCGAGCGATACAAGGCCGACGGCACCATCTCGGGTGGCATGCTGCCAAAGATAGAAAACGCACTGCAAGCCGTAGGTGCTGGCGTGACACGTGTCATCATCACTCTCGCCACCGCCATCGACGGAAAACATGGGACGGAAATAATTGAAAATTGAAGATTGAATTTTTGGAGTAGCGAGAGCAGAGTCAAGCTTGCTTGCACTCTGCCGAGTCGCGACAAAAATCAGCGAAGCTAAAATCGAAGATTGAAGATTGAATTTTTGGAGCAGCGAGAGTAGAGTCAAGCTTGCTTGCACTCTGCCGAGTCGCGACAAAAATCAGCGAAGCTATAATTAAAAATTGAAAATTGAGCCCACTATAAAAAGTCCTGTTTGTGCAAACATCGGTGTTTGTTATCCCCTCCCCTCAAGGGGAGGGGCAGGGGTGGGGTCTGTAACTTGTTGTCTTTCAAGACTTATTCACCCCACCCCAACCCCTCCCCTGCGAGGGGAGGGGAGATGTGCACCGCCCTTTTGCTCCCTGTCCACTTTTTAAAGTGGACTCAAAAATCAGCGAAGCTAAAATTGAAAATTGCGCCAAGGATGCGGGGCGGCTGTAGGGGCGGGTCTTGTGCCCGCCCGTATTATTTTCTGCGAATAACATTAAAACATACCGTTGACATAGAATGTTCCATAAATTTCTCATACACTGCCACAAACGAGCCAAGCGGCAGAGCCGAGCGCGTGGAAAAAATATTCGCTGAATGGTCCACAAACCAAGGCCCCAACCCTTAACAAACGTTAAAACACCGTTTTCCCCACTTATAAGTGTAACATCACCACCGTCCCATACGTCATAACCATAGACAACGATGAAAAAGATCAGTTTCCGCAATGATGTGCTGCCGCTGAAAGACATACTCTACAGGCTGGCTCTGCGCATCACCCTCAAACACGAAGAAGCACAAGACATCGTGCAGGACACGCTGATCAAGGTATGGAACAAACGCGACGAGTGGGATAAGATAGAATCCATAGAAGCCTTCAGCCTTACCATCTGCCGAAACCTCGCTCTAGACAAGCTGAGGATGAAACAGAACCAAAACGAGTCGCTTGACAATCTACACCTGGAAACACCCGACCAAGGAGGCACGCCCTACGAGCTAATGCTCCAAAAAGACCGCATCCAACTGGTGAAACAAATGGTGGACGCTCTACCTGAAAAGCAACGCAGCTGCATACAACTGCGTGACTTCGAAGGAAAATCTTACAAGGAAATCGCTCAAATACTCAACATCAGCGAAGACCAAGTGAAAGTGAACATATTCAGGGCACGACAAGCCATCAAGAAAAAATATCAAGAAACAGAGGGATATGGACTATAAATACATCGAGCAACTACTGGAACGCTATTGGTTGTGCGAGACAACATTGGAAGAGGAGCAGATACTGCGCACCTTCTTCAGCCAAGAAAGCGTACCCGTGAGGCTCCTGCCCTACAAAGACCTGTTCACCTATGAGCAGGCCGACGTGGAGGCCAACAGACTGGGAGAGGACTTTGACCGGCACATGCTAGAGATGGTCGGGGAAGTGCCACCAGTGAAGGCCAAGAAAATCAGCATGACACAGAGACTCAGACCGCTCTTCAAAGCTGCTGCCATCGTAGCTATCATACTCACACTCGGCAACGCCATACATGTAGCCATAGAGTCACGGGAAGAGCAGCCGATAGCCGTCAACGGTGGATACACGCCACCAAACAGCGGGGTCTCAGTAGCCATCGCAGACACCATCAGGGGAGACTCGATGAAAATCAACGAAACCCCCATCATCAAATGAATCATTTCTATGCTTTCTCTATAAACATCAGTTTAGTAAAACAAAAGTGAAACTGTGAAGTTTCCATTCTCTCAAATTTTTCATAACATACTAACGAGACGACGCCTTTGCCAACGGCAAGGGCGTCGTTGGTGTTAATGGACTTTTCAGATTCCATCTTCTTACCTGCAACGGGATTCCGGACCTACATCCTCCAGAGTGCCGGTAGCGAAGGCTTCTATTGGTCTTCCAACCCACAAGGATACAATAACGACATTCTCTATTTCTACAACGATGGCGGCCTGGAACCATTCACAGAGATGTTCCGCAGCAATGGCCACCCGGTTCGTCCGGTGTCAGAATAAGAAAACACTTGCCCGAATGCAAAATCCATCCCAGCCCACCTTGCTCCGCCAGGGTGGGCTTTTTATAAGAAAAATCAAAATCTTTGGCCCTAATGGCAGATAATTCCTGAAAATTCCCTAAATTTGTAACCGAAATAGTCTTACCTGAAATATGAAAACCAACAAAATGACAAAAAGAATTCTCCTGATGATGGTGGGTGCTTGCACAGCCATCGGCATGGCAGCCCAAAGCATCAAGCCGGCAATCCCACGCGATGAGGCGCTGGAAGCAAAAATTGAGAAGACCCTTGCGAAGATGACCCTCGACGAGAAAATCGGCCAGATGCTTGAGCTGAACCTCGACGTGATGGGAAAGATGACCATGGAAAATCCAAAAATCGACCGCGAAAAGGTGCGCCAGGTGCTGCAACAATATGGCGCCCCCGCAAAAGAGATAGAGGCACTGCTCAAGCAGAGCGACCAACAAATCTTGGACCGCTTGGGAAACTACCCTGTCGACATATATGAGGGCGACACGCGGCGAGTGTGGAAACTCAATGAAGTAATGCTCGACACCATCATCTCGAAATGGAAGGTGGGGTCGATACTCAATGCTCCAGGCACACGCGCCGCCACCGTGGAGCAATGGCAACAGTGGATCGGGCTGATACAGAAAAAATCGATGAAGCACATCGGCATCCCCGACATCTATGGCCTCGACCACAACCATGGAGTGACATACACACAAGGCGGAACGCTCTTCCCACAACCCATCAACATCGCCGCCACCTTCAACACCGAACTTGCCTTCACCGGAGCAAAAATCACCGCATACGAGAGCAGGGCCGGCAACTGCCCGTGGGTTTACAACCCCGTTGTCGACCTGGGGCGCGACGCGCGATGGTCGCGCATCTGGGAGAGTTTCGGCGAGGACGCCATCGTCAACGCCCGCATGGTGGAGGCCGAAATCAAAGGCTACCAAGGCGAAGACCCCAACCATCTGGGACCATACAACGTGGCCACCTGCACGAAACACTATTTCGCTTACGGAGCACCATGGAGCGGCAAGGACCGGACACCGGCATACCTCTCGCCGCAGTTGCTCCGTGAGAAATATTTCGAGCCTTTCAAGGCCGCAGCACTTGCCGGGACGCTGACCATGATGGTGAACTCCGCCTCCGTCAACGGCGTGCCATTGCATGCCAGTTACGAATACCTCACAAAATGGCTGAAAGAGGATCTCAATTGGGATGGCATGCTTGTGACAGACTGGGCAGACATCAACAACCTCTTCTCACGTGAAAAGGTGGCGAAAGACAAGAAAGACGCCATCAGAATAGCCATCAACGCCGGCATCGACATGTCGATGGACCCATACAGCGTGGAGTTCTGCATACTGCTGAAAGAACTCGTGGAGGAAGGGAAGGTCCCCATGAGCCGCATCGACGATGCCGTAAGGCGCATATTGCGTGTGAAATACAGGTTGAACCTCTTCGACCAACCCAATACCGGTGGCAAAGGATACGAGAAATTCGGCTCGGATGAGTTCGCTGCAAAAGCATTGCTGGCTGCAGAGGAGTCGGAAGTGTTGCTCAAGAACAACGGCAACATCCTGCCGTTGACGAAAGGCAGGAAAATCTTGCTTACCGGACCCAACGCCAACCAGATGCGATGCCTCCATGGAGGATGGAGCTACACATGGCAGGGGTCGATGGCAGAAGACCTGGCAGAGAAGTACAACACCATCTATGAAGCCCTCTGCAACAAATTCGGCAAGGAAAACATCATCCTTGAACAAGGAGTGACTTACAACGAAAACGGTGCATACCACGCCGAAAACGAGCCCCAGATATCAAAAGCAGTGGAGGCGGCGTCGAAAGCAGACATCATCATCGCATGCATCGGCGAGAACTCCTATACGGAAACACCTGGCAACCTCGACGACCTATGGCTTTCACAAAACCAGAGAAACCTGGTGAAAGAACTTGCCAAGACAGGAAAGCCCGTCGTGCTCATACTCAACGAAGGACGCCCACGACTGATAGCCGACTTAGAACCTCTGGCAGAGGCTGTTGTCGACATCTTCATACCAGGAAATTACGGTGGCGACGCATTGGCAAACCTTCTGGCTGGCGACAGCAACTTCTCGGGCAAGATGCCTTACACATACCCACGTGAAATCAACTCTCTCAACACCTACGACTACAAGGTGAGCGAAGAGGTGGGAACAATGGCGGGAGCATACAACTACGACGCGAAAGTGTCGTTGCAATGGCCTTTTGGCTATGGCATGAGCTACACCACATATGAATACAGCAACCTGCGGGTGGACAAGACGACGTTCAACGCCGACGACATCCTGACGGTAAGCGTCGACGTACGAAACAATGGCAACAAGGCGGGGAAAGAGTCTGTGCTGCTCTACAGCAGCGACCTCGTCGCTTCCATCGTCCCAGACAACAAACGTCTGCGCGACTTCACCAAGATTGAACTGCAACCCGGAGAGATGAAGACCGTCACCTTCCATCTGCCCGCCAAGAGCCTGGCTTTCGTGGGGGCCGACGGCAAGTGGGTGCTTGAAGAAGGCGAATTCACTCTGAAGGCAGGCAATCAGACCACCAACGTGATGTGCAAGCAAACAAAAAAATGGGACACCCCAAATATCTAAATACGATAAGAACAGCGTAACTTTGCAGACATATCGATGATGATGAACAAAAAAATGAAGAAAATGAATTTAACGGCTATAGACAAATTGGCTCTCTCCCAATTTTCATCTATTGAGAAAGAGTGTATTTACCAGGTGGTATATGCCACCATGCTGGTTGACGGGGAAAGACATCCGCGGGAACATCAACTTGTAGAGGAAATCGTCGAGGTCATCGGGCTCAGCGTTGAGGAGCGTGAGATGTCCAAGTTGCTGGATGAGACAACAGTGATTGAAACCATTCGCAAAATGAGTGACTTGCAACGGGCATACGTTGCAAAATTCATTGCACAGATGATTCTCGTAGACGGCAAGGTGACTGACCACGAACGCCTGTTCTTCAACATACTCTTAGACAAATTGAATCTCCCCGAAGACACAAGCGACCTAAAATAGGATACTCACCGCCATGATTGCCACGATACCCTATATGGAGAGGAAGTTTGGGGAGTTCAACAAGTTGATGTTCGACGGAAAACTCCCCAAGATTCCTATCGTGCTCACCGATGCCAAGACGTTTTTGGGGAAATGCGTCTACCGCCAACGGATGGGCAGGGACGGCAAACCGGAATACTACGACTTCAAGCTCCGCATCAACACCCGCGTGGATCTGCCCGAAAACGAGGTGGAGGACACACTCATCCATGAGATGATTCATTACTACATTGCCTTGAACAGGTTGGAGGACGCCTCCACCCACGGGCCGCTATTCATCCATATCATGAACAGCATCAACAAGAAATACGGGCGGCATCTGGCAGTGAGATTCAAGGGTACGGCGGAGCAGAACGAACAGTTGGTCGATAAGAAACAACACTACCACGTGGTGGCTGTGGTGAAGTTCCACGACGGCAAGACTGGTATCAAGGTGCTGCCACGAGTCCTCACCAGCATCCTGAAATATTACAATGCCGTTTCCACCGTAAAAGAAGTGGCATCGATACGCCTGTTCATGAGCAACGACATCTTCTTCAACCGCTTCCCCAACTCCTCGGCCTTGAAAGTGCATTTCCAGGAAGAGAGCGAAGTCATGGGGCACCTGAAAGATGCCGAGACCCTCATCTGCGACGGGAAGTCGATAAAAAGGACTAGGTGATTTTCAGTGTTGTGCACACCGATTCTTGGAGTTTTTGTTGCAAAGATTTTTTCGGCCTGTGCGGTTGCATCAATCTGAATACTCAAAAGGGGGCCGTTCTGAAAAAACAAGAATGCTCAATGGGGCAAAAAACGCCAAAAATTTTCGGGCAGAATAGAAAAAAATATGAAAAGATGATGGATTTTCGATGAAAAACATTAACTTTGTAATCATATTTCATTTTCTCAGTTGGAGGAATAACCTGAACAACACACCAAACGTCGAATATTGACAATGCCTATATCTATCATTTCCAACAATCCTTTCAGAGTATTGGGAGTTTTTTCAAATTCTTCCATCAAGGATTTTGTGGCCAATGGGAAAAAGGCAAAGGCATATGTCAAAGTGGGGCGCAGCCCTTCATTTCTATCTGACTTCGACACCATCCTCCCCACCATCAAGAGGACTGCTGAAGCCATTGATGCCGCGCAAGCCCAAATCAACCAGACCAATGACAGAGTGAAATACGCCCTCTTCTGGTATGCCAAAGGCTCCCCGTCCGACGATGAAGCATTCGGTCATCTTTATAACAGAAACTTCAGCAAGGCAAAAGTATTCTTCAGGAAAAACTTTGAACTATGCGAATCGAAATCCGACTATCAAAAGTACATCGTCTCCTTCGGTTCTGAAGCAAAGCATGCCGCAGAGGCAGAGGAGCACCTGAAGTTCGACCGCATGATGGAAAAAGTCCAAGATTACTTCAATGAGCATCTCAAGTATTTCTTTGCCATACTGATTCTCCTTGTACTTATTGCCATTGGCATCTTTGCAGGAATATCATACTTTTTCTATTCATTATTTGCAATAATCATTATCGTCGGGATCATACATAGTGAACAATAACATATAAAAATATCAATCGCCTATGCTCAACATCATCCAAAACAATCCATACCGTTTCCTGGGAGTTTGCTCAAACGCCCCAACAGCTGAGCGCGTAGCCAACACACGTCGGCTGAATGCGTTTCTAAAAGTAAACAAAGTAGTGTCATTCCCTTTGGACCTTGACAACCTGATGCCCTCGCTCACAAGGACGGCAGATGGCTTGAATGCAGCAAGCAGCAGCATCAACCTCCCCATGGACCAGTTCAAGTACGCATTGTTCTGGTTTATCAAAGTCTCGCCCATCGACAAAATGGCACTCGACTATCTGCAAAAAGGAGACACAGCCAAAGCACAGGATCTTTTCAGCAAGAAAGAAAACTGTTCATCGCTGCTCAACCAGGGAGTCCTGGCTTTCATCACCGGCAACGACGGCCAAGGCATCAAATGCATGACCAAACTCTTGCATAATGGAACATACCGCAACGAACTGGTGAAAGCCATCTGTGGCAGCACCTTTCAAATCTCGGAAGAAGAGGCTGTCCAACTCTTCATCGACACCCTTCTTGAAGAGCGAAACATCGGACAACTCAAAAAATTGTTCGAGCAATACGGCTGCTCATCCGAGGACAACAACCTCTTGAGAGGGAAATCTATCGACGAGCCCATCGCTGCCATCAACTCTGCCGTCGCACAGGCAAAAAACGTGTCGAGCAAGGATCCGGAAGCCGTGTATCAAGCAGGACTTGACCTGATGAATTCCACGAAAGACAACTTGCAGGCCATACGTTCCATCCTCGGGACTAGCGACATGCAATACCAAATGGTGGCAGACAACCTGGCCAAGCAGATCCTGCAATGCGGCATCAACTACTACAACAACAGCAATGAAGAAGACGAGGAGGTCAAAATCAACAAGGCGATGGTCCTACAAGAGTATGCCGAGAGCATTGCCGCAGGAAAGTTGTTGAAGGAGCGTTGCAAGGAGAACACCGACATTCTCAGGAAGAAGAAGGCCGACTTGCCGCCTGCCATAGTGAGAGAAGAAACGAATGCCATTTACAAAGAACTGGCCGACTATTGCAAGAAACCCGACCTCATCAGCCATGCCGTCACGCTGCTCAACAACACCAAGCCCTACCTGCAAGCCATCAAGAGAAAACTGGGTGGCTCTGACCCCAGTTACCTCAAGATTTCGTCTCTCGTCGTCAACAATGCCTTGCATAACGTGATAGAAGAGGTGAACGCAGCCCAAGAAAAACTCCATAAGAAAATAGAAAGCCAAATGGCCAGTGCCGCCGACCTATATGTATTGAAAGAGAAATTGAATGAGGCGTGGGATGCCACACTCATCATGGACGGCTTCGACCTTGACGACGATTCCAAGGAAAGATATAGGAACAACCGCACCGCGCTCATCAACTTGCGCAACCAAGTTGGAGGAGCCGCTTCCAATGTTTCCACAGCCTACTCGGGCAGTTCGGGTGAAGACAATTACGGGTGGCTTTGGGGACTTATCCTCCTTATCATCATTGTCTGTCTCAAATCTTGCTAACACTTATGAATATGAAAACATCATCGATTCTTCTCGTGGCATTATTATGGTGTTGCACCACCTTCACACATGCCGCCGACCCATTGTCGAAAGCCAACAAGCGGATTGACAATCTGGAAAGTCAACTGAAAACGGAAAAGGAAGAAAGAGAACAGCTCCAAAAAGACCTGGGAGAAGCTCTGAAATCCATCAACTCGCAAAAGGCCATCATCGACTCCCTCAGCGAAAAGGTGAACGCGAACACCGAGACCATCAAGTCGAAAGCAGAACTGCTGGGCACCAAAATCGATGAGGCCAACACCTCACTGGGTAAGAAGGCCGACTCGTCCGACGTGCAGACAAAAACCATCGGAGGAGGAATACTACTGCTCATCCTCGCACTGCTTGGAAGCCTCATCTACTACCTCCTGCACAAGAGAATCAGCAAGGGCAACGCCAACGTGGAAGCCCTCAAGGAAAAGGCTGAGAAAATCAACGAAGACATCCTCAACCAATTCTCGCATGAGATGGACGAGATGCAGAAAATATCCTCTTCACTGGAAGAAATATCCAAATCATCCACTTCCTCTGGAGGAGACTCTGCGAAAGACCACTCACTCATACTCACATTGGCCGACCGCATCACATTCATGGAAATGACTCTCTTCAGGATGGACCCATCTGTCAAGGGCCACAAGCCTTTGTCCAAGTCCATCAAACAGATGAAAGACAACCTTTATGCCAACGGATATGAAATCGTGGAAATGCTAGGCAAACCCTACAACGACGGTATGAAGGTCACAGCCAATTTCATTGAAGACGAGGATCTGGAAGAAGGCCAAAGGATCATCACCGCCGTCATCAAGCCGCAAATCAACTATAAAGGAAAAATGATCCAAGCTGCAAACATCACAGTAAGTCAAAATTAATCAATAATACCGCAAACCTATGGCACAAATCAAAATGAAGTACGGAATTGACCTGGGAACCACCAATTCCGCCATCTGCAAAATGGAGAACGGGGAACCTGTCATCAAGAAGACCGACACCCTCAAAGACACGCTCCCCTCATGCATCGCATTCTCGAAAAAGAGAGTCATCTCCGCAGGAGACAGTGCTTATCGAAAGATGAGTTCCGACAAAGCAAAAGCAACCAAGACTTGGAACAAGGGAGAAACAAACGTCTTCCTGGAATTCAAGCGCACCATGGGCTTGGACACCAAATATGAAAGCCCCTTCATGGGGCGCTCCTTCTCATCGGAAGAGTTGTCGGCAGAGGTCTTGAAAGCCTTGAAATCATTCGTCTCCGACGACAACATCAGCGCATGCGTCATCACCATACCCGCAAAATTCAAAACCGACCAGATTGCCGCTACCAAGCGAGCAGCCACACTGGCGGGCATCGACCATTGCGAACTGCTGCAAGAGCCCATCGCCGCATCCATGGCCTATGGCCTCAGCTCTGCAAAGAAAGACGGCATATGGCTTGTCTTCGACTTCGGCGGCGGCACCTTCGACGCCGCACTGCTCAAGGTGGAAGACGGCATCATGCAAGTGAAAGACACCGAGGGCGACAACTATCTTGGAGGAAAAAACCTCGACTACGCCGTGGTAGATGGCATCATCATACCCTTCCTTCAGGAGAATTTCTGCATCGACGACATCCTTGGCGACGACACCAAGAAGCAAATCCTGAGGGATGCCTTGAAACCATACGCAGAAAAGGCAAAGAACTACCTGTCGTTCAATCCCGTTTGCGACGACGTGGAGTACTTGATCGGCACCTTGGGAACCGACGACGATGGAGAGGAACTAGACCTCACCGACATGGTTGTCACACAGGAGCAACTGAAACAGGTGGTGGAGCCCATCTTCCAAAAGGCCATCGACATCTGCAAGAAACTACTCTCACGCAACAACCTGAGCGGCAGGAACCTCGATTCACTCATCCTCGTGGGTGGACCCACCTATTCACCCATCCTCAGAAGCATGCTGAAAAATCAAGTCACACCAAATGTAGACACCAGCATCGACCCCATGACCGCCGTGGCCAAGGGAGCGGCATTGTTCGCCTCTGGCATCGACACGGAAGCCAAACGCCCGAACACGGCCACTGGCAGCACCACAGGCACCGTCGCATTGGAACTGGCCTATGAGTCCAGCTCTGTGGAAACAGTGGAATTCGTATCCATCAGGCTGCTGCCCGAGGAAAGCACCGGTGCCATCCCATCGCATCTGTTTGTGGAACTGACACGAAACGACAAGGGATGGTCAAGTGGAAAAGTGGAAATCAACGACATCGGCGACGTCATCGAGTGCCAACTGATGGAAGGCAAAGCCAACTCCTTCACCATCGTCGCCTACGACGAGAAAGGAAACACCGTGCCATGCTTCCCCAACGAAGTGAACATCATGCAGGGAATCGTCGTGGGTAGCGCCGTGCTACCCTACAACATCGGTATCGAGGTGCGTGACAGCTTGCGTGACAAAAACGTGTTCGTACCCCTAAAGGGTCTGGAGAAGAACCAACCCATCCCGGCCATCGGCGTGAGGAACGGCCTGAGAACCCCCAAGCAATTACGCCCGGGCATGGAAACAGACCGGCTCGTCATCCCCATCTACCAAGGCGAGCACGACGCCGAGGGGTCGAGTGCCATCTACAACGACCATGTGACCAACATCATCATCACAGGCGACGACATCCCCGCCCTAATACCCCAAAACAGCGACCTCGACATCACCGTCAAGGTGGACCGCTCTCAAATGATGACCGTGGAGGTGACCTTCCCCGTCATTGGCGAGACCATAGAGAAGGAAATCGACGTCAATCAACGTGCCGGTGTCAATGAAAGAGAGCTCCAAAAACGCCTTGAAGAAGCCAAGAGCAAACTGCAAACGCTCAACGAAGCACCTGGCGTGACAGCCCGCGAGACAGCAGAAGCCAAAGCGATGCTGGAAGACATCTCAAGGCGCTTTGACGGAGAGAAGGGTTCGGAAGACGGGAAGATGCACCTCCTGGCTGATTTACGCCGTGCATTCCTCAAGATGGAAGAGACGGAGAAAGCGCACGAATGGGAAACCTTGGAAACCGAGCTTCGCATGGAATATGCCAAACTTGAAAAAGCCAACAACGACTTCGGGCACGAATATGATGCCCAAGTGGCCGACCTGCACCGAAGAACGGACATGGTCATCAAGAAACAAGACGAGCAAATGGGACACCAAATACTGGACGAAATCAAGTCTTTGAATGTCCACATCACCTTGCTACCTCGATGCATAGACTTTGTCAAATATTATAACATCTTCTTCGGAAGGGTGAGTTGGAAAGATGCCGGACGCGCCCGCGACTTACTAAACCAATGTATGGAAATCGTCAACAACAACCCAACAAGAGAAACCCTGCATCCTCTCGTTTGCTCTGTAATCGAATTGATGGAAGATGAGATAATAGATATTCCCCTTTCCTAATAGTCTTAAACTAGAATCTTCATTTTCATCGCTTAACAGCATATCAGACTATGTTAGCAAAGAATGAACATATTGATTCTTACGTGATTGCCTTTCCCATCAAGGAAGGTGCTTACGCCGAAACCTATCGTGTGAAGGACAGCAAGGGGAAGAACTATTTCCTCAAGTTGATTGACTATTCCAAACTGCACCACACACAGTTCACCGAAGACGGACAGGTGCTCGAGGTGGAAATCGCCAAGCAATTACACCATGTGAACATCACCTCCTACCACGACTCCGGCAAGGTGCAAATCAATGGGAATTATTATGCGTTCATCGTTTTCGACCACATCGTTGGCGAGACGGTGGCGCAAAAGATTGAAAGAGACCAACGATGCTCCGTATATGATGCCAAGCAAATCATACTTGGCGTGCTGAACGGGCTGAAGTTCCTCCATGGATTGGACAAACCAATCATCCACAACGAGATAACGATGCAAAACGTCATGCTCGACTTGTCCAGCGGCCTGCCAGTCCCGAAAATCATCGACTTCGGCTATGCGCGGTACCAAAACCAAAGCATCAGTTCGTTCATGAAAGAGGGGTTGGATCCCTTATGTCAGGCAACGGAAGCCCTCAACGGAGTGTATTCCATACAGTCGGACTTGTTCTCCGTGGGCGTGATGCTTTTCCGTCTCGTCTTTGGCATGTTCCCATTCTATACGGATGTCAAGAAATACCAAAACGACAGGAACGCCATGATCGAGGCCATTCTTGAAGCTCGCCGCCAGCCATTGAGGATACCAAGCATAGCCCTTAAGGGTCTGGACGAGCAGTTGCTCTGCATCATGGCCAAGGCGATGGCTATGGACAAGAACCAAAGATTCCAGACGGCCGACGAGTTCATCAAAGCCATCAATGGCGAGATTAGTATTGGCAGGATAGCCACCAATGTTGGCGACTCGAACACATCCAATCCATTGCGTCGCAAAACCGGCAACGGCTTCAAGGACGTTGCCGGGATGACAGCGCTCAAGGAACAGTTGCAATTTGACGTCATCGATGTGTTGCAAGACCCTGTGAAGGCCCAGGAATTCGGCCTCTCCATCCCCAACGGCATCCTTTTCTACGGGCCTCCGGGATGCGGCAAGACCTTCTTTGCCGAGAAATTCGCTGAAGAGGCAGGGTTCAACTATCTTTACATCAAATGCTCCGATGTGGCTTCACCCTACATCCATGGCGGGCAAGGCAAAATCGCAGAAATCTTCGAAGAGGCCAGAAAAAACGCCCCCACCATCCTCTTCTTCGATGAGATAGAAGCGATGATCCATGACCGCAGCAAGCAAGACAACGTGAGCATGGCAGGCGAAGTGAACGAGTTCCTTGCCCAACTCAACAACTGTGGCGAACACAAAGTTCTTGTGATAGGCGCTACCAACAAACCGTCAGAAATCGACGAGGCAGCACTGCGCGCAGGTCGCTTGGAATACAAGTATTACATCCCGCTGCCTGATGCGGAAACCAGGGCCGCCATCTTCGAAATCAATCTCTCCCAGCGCAAAAGCGACAGTGCCATCGACTATGAGAAACTGGCCAGGTTGACAGAGAATTACATCTCTGCCGATATCAAGAAGATTGTGCTTGATGCAGCAAGATTGGCTTTCAGACGGAAACTTGAGAAAATCACGCAGGAACTGCTTGAAGAGGTCATCGCTAATTCGAAACCATCCATTTCCATGGACATCATCAGGAAACATGAGAAAATCAGGGATGCATTCGAGGGCGGGAAGAGAGATGACCATCTCCCTTCCATTGGATTCAAAATCGAAAAGGAAAAAGTCAAAGTCAAGGAGGAGGAATCCTCGGACGATGACAGCGGCACGGTTCCTAAAAAAATGGGATTTTAAATGAAAAAACAGACAAATATGAACAATGAATTGTATTTGAAGACAGCATTTTGCTGCATGGCATGCGATGGAGACATCGCCGACGAGGAAGTACAGTTGATCAAAGACTATATCACCAAGTCTTCCTTGTTTGAAAACTTGGAGGTAGAGAAGTTGATCAATGAATACATCAATTCCATCAACACCATAGGCATCTCTTTCCTGAACGCATACCTGAAGGAATTGCAAAACGAAGAACTAACTAAAGAGGAAGAGATACAAATCTTGAAAATCGCCATCGCCATGATAGAGGCGGACAACGAAATCCTATATTCAGAAATCAAATTCTTCAAGCGTATACTAGCCTGCTTCGACATCTCTGACGAGGTGATTGAAAAGGAATTTCCCGACAAAGAAGACTTTTTCCTTCCCGACATCGCACAACAGGAATATGAATTCATATTGGAATCTTCTTTCGCCAACATCAGCCTGAACCTCGATGTGCAAGAATTGAAAATCGATGAAAAAGACTTGAAGGCTGAAGAGAAAAAAGAGGAATGACAACTAGTTTTTCCTAGAACACCAGTTTTACTAGGGATTTCCAGGGCTTCCAGGGTTTCTAGGGCTTCTAGAAATCTAGAACCACCTTTCACAACAGAGTAGGGACGCTATAGCGTCCCTACTCTGAATATATAAAAGAGATAAGATTGCTTCAATCCTCTTCAACTTTTCTCATACGCAAATGCAGCTGGTAGACGGCGGGGACGAAGATGAAAAGCGAAAAGACGACGGCGAGAGACACTTTCAGCATGTTTCCTCCAAATAGTTCTACCACCTTCGCATCTTGATATTGAGGGAAGACGTTGTAGACAACATACGACAAAGTGTTGTTCACCCAATGCAGCATGATGCCAGGAATAATACTCCCTGTGCGGTAATACATCCATCCCAGCAGCAACCCGATGCAAAAGGCATGGGGCATCTGCGCCGGATTGGCATGAACCAGGGCGAACAGCACGGCGGAGATGGCGATGGGCACCCAGTGGCGCGACGACCCTTCCAGTAAAACTCGTAATATGGCTCCCCGAAACACCACCTCTTCCACCAATGGGGCGAAGATGCATATGACCAAATACCCCCATCGGCTGCCCAAGATGGCACCCAATGTCTCGCCTGTCAAGTCGGGAAGCGGCACCAGTTCAACAAACACCTCCGAAGGGATGACCGTACCCAAAACGGCCACACTCGCCCAAAACAACACTCCGTAGGGCTTGGAACGCAGATAGGCACGCGACACGCGACACCACTTCAACGAAAAGAAAAGCACCAGGGTGATGATACCCGAAATCACTTGCACCACGATGGTCTGATCGGTAGTGAGGCCTTCACCACTCATCAACGAGCGAACGGCATTGCCAACACCTTCAGTAACCGCACATACCGCTAACACGGCATAAGTGATGAAAAATTGTATCACTATGAATACAATCAAATAAAGGATGGCATCAAAAAACTTTCTCATATATTTTAAATTTTAACTTCGCTGATTTTTGTCGCGACTCGGCAGAGTTCAAGCAAGCTTGACTCTACTCTCGCTGCTCCAAAAATTCAATCTTCCAAGCCTTCCTCGTCGAAGATGGCGTTGGCGCGTCGCACATCCTCACGCAACTGCGCCACCAAGCGACCAGTGCTCTCGAATTTCCGTTCTTCACGCAACCGATGGGTCAAAGCCACCAGCATGCGTTTGCCATAGAGGTCGCCGTCGTAGTTGATGACATGTGTCTCGATGGCCATGCCATGCCCTTGGAAGGTGGGTCGCATACCGATGTTGGTCACCGCACGCTTCATCTCCATCGAACCCTCCAGGCGGACCCTCGCCACGTAGGCACCGGGGGCGGGCAGCATTTTCGCTACATCTTCCAAGAGCAGGTTGGCGGTGGGGAAGCCCAAGCGCCTTCCTTGTTGGTAACCCTCCACCACCCTTCCAACAAGGGTGTATTGATGTCCCAAGCATCGGGTGGCCGTCTCGACATCGCCTTGAAGCAACATCTGTCGTATGGCGGAACTACTCACCCGTATGCCATCGACAGACAACGGCGCACCTTGCACCACCTCCATGCCCAAGGCTGCCCCATGACGCACATAGTCGTCAAACCCTTCAGCAGAACCTTTGCCGAAACGATTGTCATACCCCATAACCAGCCTCCTGACAGCCAACTGCCCGTGCAGCACATGGCGCATGAAGTCGGCTGCAGACAATGAAGCCATCTCTGGTGTGAAACGCAGCACCACGCAGTTGTCCACACCCGTCTTTGCCAACCTCACCATCTTCTCCTCATAGGAGGTGAGCAACTGAGGGTGGAAATCAGGACTGAGCACCTGCCTGGGATGACGGTCGAAAGTGACAACCATCGACTCCATCTCTCTTTCCTTCGCCTCCTCCACCACCTGATGGATGAGGTGCTGATGCCCGAGATGAACACCATCGAAAAAGCCTATCGTGGCCACAGAGGCACACAAGTTGGAAGGGATGTTGTCGGAAAATATCTTTTTCATTGAAACAGAGTCTTTTTCGAAGTTAAAGAAACAACAAAGTGAATGAGGGCATCGACATTAATCCTACCATCGTCATCGATGTATATGGAATTATTCCATAACTACTCTAAATGAAGTATAGTCGATAACTCCTTCAATCTTCAATCTTCAATTTTCAATTGATATTGGCGGTTTTTTCCTCAATTCCTCGAGGATGGCCATCAACTCATCCATGCGCTCCGCCCTGAGTATGGCGATGCGAGTGGGTCGGAAATTGGGAATGCCCTTGAAGATGGGACTTGCCGCAAGATGTCGGCGTGTGTGCAGGATGCCCCGATATTCGTCTATGCGCTCCACATTGATGCGCAACTGCTCCTCCAACACGTCGAGTTTCCATGAGAAGTCCATCGCCGGGTCGGGGTCCAGGCCATCAAGGAAACGTCTGATTTCGCGAAAGATCCATGGTCTGCCGAAGGTGGCTCTTCCCACCATCACGGCATCCACGCCATACTGTTCGAAGGCGCGTTTCGCCTCCTCCGGCGACGTGATGTCGCCATTCCCAATGACGGGTATGCGCATACGGGGATTGCGCTTCACCTCCGCGATGGGTTCCCAGTCGGCGGTGCCGGTATACATCTGCGACCGCGTACGGCCGTGTATGGTGAGGGCACTGATGCCGCAGTCCTGCAACTGCTCCGCGAGGTCTCCGATGATGATGCTGCCGGCATCCCATCCCAGACGTGTCTTCACCGTCACCGGCACGTTGACGGCCTTCACCACCTCTCGAGTGATGTCAAGCATCAAGGGAATGTTGCGCAGCATCCCGGCACCGGCGCCCTTTCCCGCCACCTTCTTGACAGGACAACCGAAGTTGAGGTCGATGAGGTCGGGATGCACCTGTTCCACAATTTTCGCCGCCTCGACCATCGCCTCAACGTCACGGCCGTAGAGTTGTATGCCCACGGGGCGCTCCTCGTCGCGGATGGCGAGTTTGTCGATGGAGCATTTCACCGACCTTATCAGTGCCTCGGCACTGACAAACTCGGTATACACCATAGATGCTCCGAAACGTTTGCAGAGCAAGCGGAAGCCTATGTCGGTCACATCTTCCATCGGTGCGAGGAAGACGGGCATGGGTTCGAAAGTGATGTTGCCTATTTTCATCGGAGTCAGAATTGTGGCATCAAGTGATACATCCCTCCGGCAAGGTTCCTCACCACGCCTTTCATTTCCAGTTCGAAGAGCACGGCAGTGAGTTGGTTGACCTGAATGCCTGACTGTATGGCGAGCATGTTGAGTTGCATGTCGCCTTTGTCTGACAGCACCTTCACCACCTTCATCTCCTCGGGTGACAGTTGTGGGAAGAAGGTGCGCTCTATCCCTTCGTTGCGTGCCTTGGCGAGCGAAGCGTCACCCTCCCACCCCATGACCTTCAAGAAGGCGTCGGCATCGGTGAGCAACATGGCGCCATTGTCGCGTATGAGGTTGTTGCAACCTTCGGAGTAGGGGTCTCCCACACGCCCCGGGAAGGCGAAGACCTCGCGGTTGTAACTGCGGGAGATGTCGGCGGTGATGAGTCCTCCGCCATGGGCTGCACTCTCCACGAGGATGCAAGCGTCGGACATGCCAGCCACGATGCGGTTTCGTCGGACGAAATTGATCTTGTCGGCTTTCGTGCGTGTCATGAATTCGGTGAGGAGCCCGCCTTGCTTGAGCATCTTCACCGCTGTCGCCCTATGCGCGTGGGGATAGAGGTCGTCGAGTCCATGGGCGAGCACGCCGACGGTGTCCAACCCCCTTTCCATCGCCTGTCGGTGGGCGCAGATATCGACACCGTAAGCCAGACCACTCACCACGAGCACGCCAGGGCATGCTGCGGCGATGCTTGCCACGAAGTTTTGTATGAGATCCATCCCGTAGGGCGTGCATTTCCTCGTCCCCACGATGTTGACGACCCTGGCGGCATTGAGGTCGGTGTTGCCTCTGTAGTAGAGCACGAGAGGCGCGTCGTCGCACTCGGCGAGGCGATGTGGGTATTCCGGGTTGGAAATGTCCAAGGGTTTGATGCCATGGGCAAGGTCGAACTCCAGTTCCTCCTCGGCGCGTTCACGCATCTTATGGCAGTCGCTCAGCAGTTCCACCAAGCGTTGCGAGGCATCGGGTATGATGTCGCGTATGTTGTTGCTGTTCTCGATGACCGCCGTCGCGCTGCCCGCCTGCCGGTAGAGCAACATGATGCTGGCAAGGTTGTAGAAACTGAGCCTTGCCAGGGTCATCGCGTTGAGGGTCTCATTGTAATCCATTTCCCTGTCTTATTCTTGTAGCACATCCTTGAACACCTCGTCGTAGGGACTGGTCATAGCCAGTTGGCCATTCACGAGGCACACCAGTTCCACCTTGGCACGGAAGGCCAACTTGCCATCCGCCTCTCGGTAGAGGTCCTGGTTGAACACATAGCGCACGCCTTCTTTTTTCAAAGAGAGGCACGACCGCATTATGTCATCACACCTGAGGGGCACCTTGAACTGCATGCTCATCCTAGCCACGACGGCATCCACTCCCTTGGCGTGCATCTCGGCGAAACTGACGCCAAGACTTTTGAGGAAGAGGTGACGCGTATGCTCTATATAATGCAAGTAGTTGGCATTGTTGACAATGCCCTCGATGTCGCATTCATAGTCGCGAACTTCAAGCTGTGTCTCAAAGATATATTTCATAAGTGGGTTTATCGTGTTTATTGACCTTCCAAGCAAGCACAGGCTTCAAGAGAGACTCCAAAGACCTGCCATCTTCAATTTTCAATTTTCAATCTTCAATCTTCAATTTTCAATCTTCAATTTTCAATTTTCAATCTTCAATCTTCTTCAAGTACTCATACCCGAATCGGCAGCGCAGGCAGTCCTTCTTGTCGCAGTATTCCTTTTTGAGTTGGATGAGGGCTTGGCTGTCTCCGGCGTTCTCCACAGGCAGGCTGCATTCCTTCCACATCCTGACGATGTTGTTGTCCTCAGCCTTGAGTTGTTCCAAGAGTTCGAAAGCCCTGTCGCATAGTTGCTCGTCACCCTTGAATCGCCCGTAGGCGAAAAGCATGGGGATGGCGGTGTTGATCATCAGCAGGTTGAGGGAGACAGCCGACAAGCGCTTCATATTCTTCGCGCTCTCACTGCCAAAGACGTAATGGGTCTCCCAATAGGAAGTGACACCTGTGGCGAGAGCCTCCTGGAGTTCCTTCACCGTGCGGCATTCCACCAACTGGCTCAGGCCTGCCGTGCGTGAGTGGTAAAGCCGCGCCAGTTGGGCGATGCGGATGTGTGGGAAGTTCTGCGGTCTCATCTTCAGGAATTTCCACCTCTTGTAGTGAATGGGAGTGAGTGAGAACTTATGCTTGAGATAGGCGTATTCGTTGCTTAGTCGTGTGAAATAGCCTTCCTGGAGCGCCGCCTCGCGGTAGCGTTCGGGCACCGCCTCCATGTCAAGCAGTCCCGCCTGGCCCATGAAAATGGCCTCCACCTGGAAGAGGTCGTCGCGGTGATGATCCACGGCGTGCAGCGGTATGCTCTGCGCCCATGCCTCGAAAGAATCGCCGTTGACGCCAAAGCCATAATTGCGCGCCAGGGTGACGAAATAGCCATCCTCCCACGACCCGTCGCAGAGTGCCACCCGCTGACGGATGGCTTGAGTCTTCTGCTCCAGACGCTCCGTCTGCAAGGCACTCATCCAACTATGCACCTTCAGCCTGGAGAGGTTGGGGATGATCTGGTAGCAAGGGGGGTAATGGTCGGTGGTGATCAGTTGTTGGTAATTGTCCTCCACCACCTTGGGGACGCTCAGCTGCATCTGTGGCAGCACGAGGCCGTTGTGCGTGGTCACCACGGCATCGACCACCCCGCAGACATGGAGCACCACGTTGTCATAAGCAGCATCGTGGTCGTGACCATGGGCGTACCAGTCGCTGGCCTTGTCGTGTATTTCAACATTGCCCACCCACAACGTACCATCCAACTTCACCTTGGCATTGAAGAAGTCGGGACCTGCGTGGTGGTTGTGCAGTCCGGGGTCGAGCACCTCCACCACCTTGTGGTCGGTGGTTTCCAGTGTTCCCAAGGGGAACAGCCGGTGTTTCCAGCAGTAATGCAGCAATGCTTCCATTGAAGAGGTTGTTTGTTCTTGACTTGCAAAGGTAGTGCAAAAAAAGGTCTTTTGAGCAAAAAACAAGTAAAATTTATGCCTCACCTGATGTTCCTCGGATGGTGGTCGAGAATCTGCTGTCGGAGGGTGGTCATGTCGATGTGGGTGTAGATTTCGGTCGTGCCGATGCTCTCATGGCCTAGCATGGCCTGGATGGCCCTGAGGTCGGCTCCACCCTCCAGCAACGCGGTGGCGAAGGAGTGCCTCAAGGTGTGGGGACTGACGGTTTTCTTGATGCCGGCATCCACGGCCGTCTTCTTGATGATGATGAGCACCATCGTGCGCGTGAGGTGCGCACCACGGCGGTTGAGGAAGACATAGTCCTCCTCGCCCGGCTTGATGTCCATGTGGCAACGGCTGTCGAACCACAGGGCCAACTCGTTGATGGCACGTTGCGAGATGGGCACGAGACGTTCCTTGCTCCCCTTCCCCATCACCCTCACATACCCCTCGTCGAGGTAGAGCTGTGAGAGTTGCAGGGTGACCAGTTCCGTCACCCTCAGTCCGCAACTGAACAACACCTCGATGATGGCGCGGTTGCGGTGTCCCTCCCACTTGGAAAGGTCGATGGCCTCCTCCATGCGGTCCACCTCGGCTGTGGAGAGCACCTCTGGCAAGTGGTCGCCCAATTGCGGCGACTCAAGCAGTTCGGTGGGGTCGTCCTCTATGCGGCGGTCGATGACAAGGAAACGGTAGAAGGAGCGCACACCACTGAGGATGCGGCATTGTGAGCGCGGACCTATGCCGACGTCGTGCAACCCGGCAGCGAAATGGCGAAGGTCGTCGAGAGTGGCATCCTCCAAGGCTATGCCCTCGCCCTGGAGATAACTCATCAACTTCTGCAAGTCGCGCATATAGGCGTCGAGGGTATTGGGAGACATATTGCGTTGCAAGCGCAAGTAACGACGGTATGCCCTCACAACATTAGTCTCGCTTTTCTTGTCGGTTTCCATTTTTTTGAGTAATTTTGCGCCGTCATCCAGCAAGGCGGCATAGACAATACGTGTGCAAAGATAACAATAATTCCCGAAATATGAGAATACAAATTGTCAACGGCCCCAACTTGAACCTGTTGGGCGTGCGCGAACCAGGCATCTATGGGAGCGACTCCTTCGAGACCTACCTTCCCCTATTGCGCACACGGTATCCTGATGTGGAAATCGACTACTACCAAAGCAACATCGAGGGGGAGTTGATTGACAAGATGCAGGCTGTGGGCTTCGACTTCGACGGCATCATCCTCAACGCGGGTGCCTACACGCACACCAGCGTGGCGCTGCACGACTGCATCCGAGCCCTCAAGACACCGGTGGTGGAGGTGCACATCTCCAACGTGCACAAGCGCGAGGAGTTCCGCCACCATTCCATGATCAGCAGCGCATGCGCCGGTGTCATCTGCGGCTTCGGACTCGACTCCTACCGTCTGGCATTGGAGGCTCTCATGGCAATGAAGCAATGAACGACAGCCAACGCCTGGAGGACTATGTCCTCGACCATATCGAACCAGAGGGCGAATACCTGCACCGCTTGTGGCGCGCCACCAACATACACCTGCTGGCAGGACGCATGGCCAGCGGCCATCTGCAAGGAAGGCTGCTGAAGATGCTCGTGCAGATGATACGGCCGAGGCACATCCTTGAAATCGGCACCTTCAGCGGCTATAGCGCCATCTGCATGGCAGAAGGCCTGGAGGCAGGCGGCAAGGTGTACACCTTCGAAATCGATGACGAGTTGGAAGACTTCACACGGCCGTGGATAGAGCAGTCGCCCGTGGCGGAGCGCATAGCGTTCTTCATCGGCGATGCCATCACCGAGGCACCCAAACTGGGCATCACGTTCGACATGGTGTTCCTCGACGGCGACAAGCGCACCTACATCCAGGCCTACGAGATGGCGCTCAAAGTGACACGCCCCGGAGGATTCATCCTCGCCGACAACACGCTATGGGACGGTCACGTGGTGGATTCCGCCTATCAACACGACGCCCAGACCCAGGGCATCCTGGCTTTCAACGACCATGTGTCGGCGGACCAACGCGTGGAGCAAGTCATCCTCCCCCTGCGCGACGGACTGACAATCATCAGAAAACAATAGACCATAGAAGCTATAGAAACCATAGTGACTATAGAAACTATGGAAGCTATAAAAATCATAAAAAAGAAAGAGAAAAAACATATGCAAGAGACAAGACAAAACCGCATCGCACGACTGTTGCAGAAGGAACTCAGCCTGATATTCCAGTCGCAAACGCGCATGATGCACGGGGTGATGGTGAGCGTGACACGCTGCCGCATCTCGCCTGACATGAGCGTCTGCACGGCATACCTGAGCATCTTCCCCTCGGAAAAAGGAGAGGAAATCATCGGCAATGTGAACGCCAATGTGAAAACCATCAGGTATGAACTGGGTACGCGCGTGCGCAACCAACTGCGCATCATCCCAGAACTACGTTTCTTCATCGACGACTCACTCGACTACATCGAACACATCGACGAATTGCTGAAGAAATAAGGAATGAATTTCCCTTTCTACATCGCACGACGCTACCTCTTCTCAAAGAAGAGCACACACGCCATCAACCTCATCAGTGCCATCTCGGTGCTGGGGGTGGCAATAGCCACCATGGCCATGGTGGTGACGCTCAGCGTATTCAATGGTTTCCACGACCTGGTGGCCACATTCTTCACCTCTTTCGACCCACAACTCAAGGTGACTCCAGCCAAGGGAAAGACGGCACCAAGCGACGACCCCATCCTCACCCAAATCAAAAACATGCCTGAGGTGGACATCGCCATGGAATGCGTGGAAGACCAGGCACTCGCCATCTATGACGACCGCCAGGCCATGGTGATGATAAAAGGCGTTGAGGACAATTTCAACCAACTGACGCATTTCAGCGAAATCCTCATTCCCGACAAAGGCGTCGAAGTCGACCTGCATGCCGCCAACCTTGAGTTCGGCATTCCTGGAGCCCGTCTGACACAAACGCTGTTGAAAGGCACCACCGGATGGCGCAACTATTTGCACATCTTTGCTCCAGAACGCGAGGGCCAACTCGACATGACCAATCCCGAGGCCGCCTTTGTGGAAGACTCCTTGCTCTCCACAGGCAACATGTTCAATATGAACCAGTCGAAATATGACGCAAACTACATCATCACCTCCATCGCCTTCGCACGCAACCTCTTCGGACAACAGGGCATGCTCTCCTCGTTGGAACTCCGCCTGAAGCCTGGATCCGACTTCGATGGGGTGAAAAAGCAGATGAAAAAATTGGCTGGCGACAAATACCTGGTGGAAGACCGCTATGAGCAGCAAGCCGACACCTACAAGATCATGCGCATAGAGAAATTCATCGCCTATGTGTTTCTCACTTTCATTCTCATGGTGGCCAGTTTCAACATCATCGGCTCACTCTCGATGCTCATCATCGACAAGAAAGAGGATGTGAACACCCTACGCAACCTGGGAGCCTCCAACAAACAAATATCAAGGATATTCCTTTTCGAAGGGCGCCTCATCACACTTGGAGGAGCCATCCTCGGCATCCTGCTGGGACTGCTGCTCTGCTGGATGCAGCAACGCTTCGGACTGGTGGCCTTGGGCAGCAGCAGCGGTTCGTTCATCGTAGATGCCTACCCCGTGAGCGTGCATTTCTCCGACGTCGCACTCGTCTTCATCACCGTCATCGCCGTGGGATGGCTCGCCGTGTGGTACCCCATCAGGCACCTCAGCAAAAGACTGCTCGACAATAACAAAGAGGAATAATCGGAGTATTCGGAGTAATCGGAATAATCAGAGGTCATCAACTCCCCAGGTCGACATGCTCGGCGCAGACGTGCTCGCGGAGGAACAGGCGCGCCCTTTCAGAGAATTTCTCGGCACTCTCGGTAGTGAAGTACCGCACGGTACCTCCCTTGCTGCACCGCTCTTCCTTCTCTGGATGACGCTGGAGGTATGAGGCGAGACTTTCTGCCACATAATCCCCCTGGCACACTGCCTTCACACCCGGTTTGAGATGCTTTTCTATCATATGCAAGAGGATGGGATAGTGGGTGCAACCAAGTATGATGGTGTCGATGTAGCGATCCTTCTCCATCAATTTTTCTATGTCTTTCCTGACAAAAAAATCGGCTCCTTGGGTGTTCACCTCGTTGTTCTCCACCAAAGGCACCCACATGGGACAAGCCATCCCCGTCACCTGGATTTCAGGGTAACGCTTGGCAATCTCTATCTCATAACTTTGGCTTCGTATGGTGCCATCGGTGGCGAGTATGCCCACATGACGAGTGCGGGTGAGCTGCCCCACAACCTCCGCCGTAGGGATGATGATGCCCAAGATGCGCCTGTCGGGGTCGATGTGTGGCAGGTCGTTTTGCTGGATGGAGCGCAGCGCCTTGGCCGACGCCGTGTTGCACCCCAAGATGACGAGATGGCACCCCAGTTCGAAAAGGCGTATCACCGCCTGCCGGGTATATTCATACACCACGTCGAAGGACCTGGGGCCATAAGGGGCACGCGCGTTGTCGCCCAGATAGACATAGTCATAGCAGGGCATCCTCCTGCGAATAGCCTCGAGTATGGTGAGTCCTCCGTAACCAGAGTCGAACACGCCGATGGGGCCAGGGTCACGAGGCAGGTCGATCATCTTAGAGCCTCCTTGACCATTTGTGTGACATCCTCTCCCATCTCCGGATTGATGAATGGACAAGCGTCACCATCGGTGTTGAGGATGAAGGCATAACCCCGCTCGATGCCAATATTGTTGAGGATGTCCTGCAACTTCTTCTTCAATGGAGCCAAGGCATCCACCTCTGCCTGCTGCAACAGCCTTTGAGCCTCTGCCTTGAAGGCCACATTCTTCTTCAACAACTCTTGCAACTCTGTCTGACGCTTCTGCAAAATGGTGGGTGCGAAATCATTCTTTCCGTCAAGGAAATCCTCATACTTGCGGTTGAACTCATCCTCCACACGCTTCATCTCCTGGTCGTATTTCGACTTCAAGTCGCTGAGATTCTCTTGTACGAGGACATATTCCGGCATAGCCTTGATGGCTTCATCATAACTGAAATAGCCAAACATCTTTTGTTGTGCCACTGCCATCCGAGGTAGCAGCACCATTGCCAGCAAAACAAAGAAAAGTCTTTTCATATCGCTCAAGAAATTGGAAAAGCCCCCCGGAATCCCGTAACATTTGCAAGGTTCGGAGTTCTCGGAGGGCTCGGGAAAGTTTTATTTGGGGTGTTCTGAATAATCGGAATAATCGGAATAATCGGAATATTCGAGAATTTACTTCATTTTGGCAATCTGAGCCTTCACCTCTGCGGTGAGGTCCTTGCTGATGGTATCATTGATATAGAGCACGGTACCAGCAGAGGTGTCCATCACATAGACATATCCACCGCTCTTTGCCACGGTTTCAATGGCAGTGCGCACCTTGTTGAGGATGGGTTGCATCTTTTCCTGCTGAGCCTTTTGGAATTCCTGCTGGCTCTGCTGTGCCTGCTGCTGAATCTTGGCATACATCTCTTGCAGTTTCTGCTCTGTCTCTTGCTGCTGCGTGGCGTTCATCGAACTCTTCTTCTTGTCATAGTCATCAGCCTGTCTTTGGAATTCTTCCTGTGAAGCCTGAAGCTCGTTCTCATATTGCTTGGCAACGGCCTCTATCTCACCCTTGGCACGACTGTAGTCGGGAAGCGACTGCACGATGGCGTCAGTATCCACATGCCCGAACTTCTGTGCGAAAGTTGCCATAGGAGCGAGCAACATCAACATAATGATAATTTTTTTCATTTCTTTTCCAATTAAAATAGTTATTGCTTGTTTCTTCTTTCAAATGCGGTGCAAAATTAATTAATGCGTATCGTAACTCAAAATTATTTCAGTTTTTTTCACGCATTTCGTGCAGGTATCATTTTCCGTAACCCAGTTTTTCGAGCACCTCGTTGCTGATGTCAATCTTAGGGGAACCGAAGATGATACCGGTGTCGCTGGCACGGTCGAGCACGAGCGAGTAGCCACGCAGTTCGGAGATGTCCTTCACGGCGTTGTAAATTTCCTCTTGTATGGGAGTCATCAGACTCTCCCTTTTCTTGAACAACTCACCCTCTGGCCCGAAGTACTTGCGTTTGAGGTCGCTGGCCTCCTTCTCCTTGGCGAGGATGTCGTCCTGGCGCTTCTTCTTCTGCTCCTGGGAGAGGAATACCACCTCGTTCTGGTAATTCTTGTACATGGTTGACGCTTCGGTATTGAGTGCCTCCACCTCAGCCTGCCATTTCTTGGATACCTGGTTGAGTTGCTCGTTGGCTCGCTCGTAGGCGGGAATATTCTTCAAGATATAGTCCATGTCTATGAGTGCGAATTTCTGTGCACTAGCCGTCAGCCCCATCAGTGCCAACAGGCTCATCATTATCAGCTTTTTCATATCATTTAGTTGTTTTTGGTGGTTTCGGTTGATATGTGATTATGTTTAGAATTCTTGTCCGAGTACGAAGTGGAACTGCGAGCCACCCTTCTTGCCCCACACGTTGTCGAAGCCGTAGGCCCAATCGATACCCATCATTCCAACCATGGGGAGGAAGATGCGCACACCGGCACCCGCAGAACGCTTCATATCGAAGAGGTTGAATTTCTTGGGGTCGTTCCAAGCGTTACCTGCTTCCAGGAAGGTGAGGCCGTAGATGGTGGTGTTGCCAAGCAAGAAGGGATAACGCAATTCGAGCGACAGCCTGTCGTATGCGTAACCAGCCGCACCTGAAGGTGTAAGCGAGCCATTGTCGTATCCTCTCAGTCCGATGGTTTCCTCTGCATATCCGTTGGAGTATCCACTCATGCCGTCTCCACCCACGTAGAAGGTTTCGAATGGTGACTTCTTGTGCTTGTTGTAATAACCGAGAATACCCAGTTCCACCCTTGTCATCAGTACGAAGCACTTGGCACCGCTGGTGAGTGCTGTGAAGGTGCGTGATTTGAATTTCCACTTGTGGTATTCCACCCATCTGTATTTCTCCTGCTGCTCTTCAGTGAAGGTTGCCGAGCGATAGTCGGTGGCGAGATGCTCGAAATCCTTGTTCTCCCATTTCGACCAAGGCGGGGTGACTGCAAGCGAGAGTGAGAACTCCGAACCTTTTCTCGGGAAGAGTTGGTTGTCGGTGGAAACACGGTTGAGCGAGATGTTGAAATTGAGGTTGTTGCAGTTGCCGTTGGTCACGAGGAAATAGTTCCAGTTCTTGAGTATGTATCGAGTGTATCCCAATGAGAGAGAGAGGGTGAAATAGTCATCAGGCCATCTCAGTCGCTTTCCCCATCCGATGGAAGCACCCAGCAGTTCCACATACTTGTCGGGGTCGTAATAATTCTCGTAGTTGTTGTAATAACTGCTGCCATATCCACCATATAGGTAGTTGTAATAACTGTACCTGTAAGCAGAGTTGTAATAGGTGCTTGAGACGTCGGTCTGCTTGGAGAAGAAAACACCCACGTTGAACTGTATGGGCCTCTTCCCTCCAAACCATTCGGTGGAATAAGATGCATTGTATGACTGGTAATAGGTGCCGTTGGTCTGTGCTCCGATGGATAGCACCTCTCCGTCGCCGATGGGTAGTATGCCCCTGTGCTCCTTGTTCTTGCTGAAGAGGTTGCGTATGGAGAAGTTGTTGAGTCTGAGTCCCACACGCCCGATGACACCCGTTTGTCCCCATCCCAATGAGAACTCTATCTGGTCGTTGGACTTTTGCTCCAGTTGCCAGTTGATGTCGACGGTGCCGTCTTCGTAGTTGGGTTGCACGTCAGGATTGACTTTTTCAGGGTCGAAATGCCCCATGGACATGAGTTCACGAGCGGTACGTTGGAGAGCTTCTTTGGAGAAGAGGTCACCCGGCTTGGTCCTGAGCTCTCGCCTGACGACGTTTTCATACAGCCTGTCGTTGCCGTTGATGCGCACCCTGTTGATATGTGCCTGGGTGCCCTCAGTGATTCGCATCTCAAGGTCGATGGAGTCTCCCACGACGTTGACCTCCGTAGGTTGAAGGTTATAGAAGAGGTATCCGTTGTTCCAGTATAAGTTTCCTACGGCATCCTCGTCCTCGGAGAGTCTTTTGCTGAGTTGTTTCTGGTTGTAGACATCCCCTTTTCCCATTCCGAGTTCCCTGCTGAGGATATCGGTGGGATAGACGGTGTTGCCCACCCATGTGATGTTTCTGATGAAGTATTTCCTTCCCTCATCCACCTTGACATATACGTTGACATGCTTGTCATCGTAGTTCCACACACTGTCTTCGATGATGGTGGCGTCGCGATAGCCATACTCGTTGTATTTCTCGATGATTTTCTGCTTGTCTTCCTTCCATCTTTCAGGTGTGAATTTCTTTGACTTGAAGAGTGACCCGATTTTGCCGGCCTCGTGAGTCTTGGAGAGCGCTCCCTTTCTGAATAATCCGCCTTTGATTTTCTTGTCGGAGATTTGCTCGTTTCCCACAATGTTGATTTCGTGCACCTTCATCTTCTCTTTCTTGTCTACTTCGAAATCGAGAATCACCATGTTCTTGTTAGCAACGTCATCCCTTTGAGTGATGGTGATTTCTGCATTCTTGTATCCTTTGTCATCGAAGTATTTCTTTGCGAGAATCTTTGCCCTGTCCAACACGTTGGGTGTGAGTTTTCCACCTACGATGATGCCTAGTTTGGACTCCATGTCTTCCCTCTCCGACTTTTTGAGTCCTATGTAGTTGATGGCCGACACTTGCGGCCTTGTGGTCAGATGGATGTTGAGGTAGATTTTGTCACCCACGATGGAGTCGGCCGAGATGGAAACATCGGAGAATAGTCCGTGCCTCCAGTATCTTTTCACCGCGTCAGAGATTTCCGTGCCGGGGACGGAGATGGTTTGCCCCACGGAAAGACCTGAGATGGGGATGAGTACGTAGTCATCATAATCCTGCACCCCTGTAACGTCGATGCCTCCCACGGTGAGTGTGCGTGGCAGTGCAGCATATGAGATGTCTGGATTGACGATAACCTCTTGTGCGGTAGCTGCCATTGAAATGAGGATGGCAGCGACAAGAGTGAGCAAAGTCCTATGGTGTCGCATGATTGCTTTTTAGTCGATGTTTTACAAATTGTTGTCCTCCACCTGTGCCTCGGTTTTTCCGAAACGTCTCTGCCTGCTTTGGTAGCACTGTATGGCCTTGTGAAGGTCTTCCTCCATGAAATCGGGCCAATAAGTGTCGCAGAAATAGAGTTCGGAATAGGCGATTTGCCAAAGAAGATAGTTGGAAACCCTCACCTCGGCACCTGTTCTTATGAGCAAGTCGGGGTCGGGCATGAAATTCGTGACCATGTGTCTCGACATCATCTCCTCGTCGATGTCTTCAATCCTCACCTTTCCTTCCTTCACCTCTTGTGCGATGAGTTTTGTCGCCCTTGTGATTTCCCACCGTGAGGAGTAGCTGAGCGCCACTATCATCTGCATGGTGGTGTTTCCTGCTGTGTGGTCCATGGTTTCCTGCAACTTGTCCTGCACCTCCTTGGGCAAGCGTTCCATCTCTCCAATGACCCGGAACCTCACATTGTTTTTCATGAAAATCTCGTCTTCCAATGATGAGAGTACGAGGCTCATGAGTGACGCTATCTCATCCACAGGCCTGTTCCAGTTTTCCGTGGAGAAAGTGTAGAGGGTGAGAAACTTGACACCGAGCCTGGTGCATTCCGACGTGATGCGCCTGACGGCATCCACGCCCGCCTGGTGTCCGAAACTACGTGGTTTCCCCTGCTCGAGGGCCCACCTTCCATTGCCGTCCATGATGATGGCGATGTGCTCTGGTATACGGTTGAAGTCCAAATTATTCATCCTCGTTATGACAAGTTCTACATTTGGCCATGAAGCTGTATGAAATGGTAGCTTGCAAGGCGGAATAGCAGTCGGTGTTCTTGAACATTCCGCTGCTCTTGATGCTATATGGGTCTGGCTTTCCGTCAAGATGGTCGCTCATGGAGAAATGAATGCTCCATTCCAGACCGAGGTTGATTCGGTCGGCCAGTTTGTATTTCACGCCGATGCCGATGGGCAGGTTGGCGGAGAACACGCTTTTGTCGGCTTTCGCATAAGTTGCTCCCAATCCTATGCTGAAGAAGGGCGTGAGTGGCTTTGCCCCCCTGTATTCACGCCCCGTGCCATAGGGCCAGAAATTGTATTCATAGGTTGCAGAGAGGTCAACCAGCGAGTTGTCAAACTTGTAGGGTGTCTCCTGCATCCCCGGATAATAGGTTTCATCGTTGCTCGACGAACCTTTCACCTTCCCGTAGCTCAATCCGAGTTTGAACCCGTGGTAGGGGTTGATCATACGTCTGAGAAATGCAGAGAGCATGGGCTGCTGGTGCTTGATGGGACTTTCGTTGAAATCGCCCATATAGCTCATCAGTCCCAGGCCTCCTCCCACTTCCATGAGATATTCCACGTCGCCCTGGGCTTTGGCGGCAGAGGGCAATGCGAACAGCAGCAGCAGGATGGCCTTTCTCATAACGATGACGGATGATGTTATTCCGTGAACGAGGTGGGATTGTTCTTACCGCTATTGGCACTCATGCGCCCTTTCCACACCTGTCCGCTCCTTCCACAGAAGAGCCAGAGGAAGTTGTTGGCGTCGACTGTCATGGTGAACACGTCGCCACAATCAAAGCCATTAGGGAAGACACAGGTTTCACTGCTGTTCCAGTAGATGCCTCCATCGTTGCTGAAATAGAAGCGTTGGAAGCCCTTCTCCTCGCAAGCTCCACGTCCGTTTGCACCTGCTGCCATGATGCCGTTGTCATAGTTCACTATGTTGAGTGATGCCAATCGTGGCAGCCTGCGTGATGCCACGTCATTGGGATTGACATACATCCATGGGTCGTGTGTGGAGAACTGTGAGAAGTCGGCCAACTTGCTCCATACATGTGCTTGCACATCTGCGGGGAAGATGGTCTCTGCACGGTTTCCGACAAGTGTGATGATTTCGGTGTCTTCATCCACCCGTGACGAAGTGCAGCAGAATGAGAGGTCTGTTGTGGGGAAGAGGTCGGAAGAGGTGTCCAACTGCTCGTTCACCCATGTGGCTCCCTCGTCGGAAGATGAGATGAGGTTGTCGCCCTCGTCAAGGGCGTATAGCTTTGTGCTGCTAGCAGCCACCAACCTATGTAGTTCGCCGCCACCTGTCGGTTGCCATGTGATGCAGTCGTCGGTGCGCCAGATGGTGCTATGGCTGTATAGGTAGAGATGGCCTCCCATGGGTACCACGTTCTCATGGATGTCGGGGGTGTCCATCACCTTCCCATCCCATGGCAGCGGCTCCCAGTTGGCTCCGTCGTTGATGTCTGTGGAAAAGATGTTTCCTGTCTTGCCGGTGGAGCAGAAGACGTAGACATGGTCTGCGTGGGCGATGGCCTTCATACCTATTGCTTCAGCGAAATCTTGGTTATAAGTCATATTGTGCCAGAAGAAAGAGTCGGCTTCTTCCTTGTGTACGTTGACATTGACGGTATAATGCACGACATTTTTCCCATTGAGTGAATAGACCACCAACTCACGTGGTGAGGAGAAGTCTAATGAGTCGCTGTTGCTGATATAGAACAGAGAATCGCTGATGGTGCTTTTGAGCAGTACTTGTGCGGAATTCTTGCTTCCAATGGTGCATATGACGTGCTTCACATCGGTGCCAAATGGCAGGGAGTCGGGGTTGTAGATGGTGCGGTTGACCTGGTCGATGTAAAACTTGTATTTGCTGCCGGTGACGGTTGACTTGACTATGCTGTCGCTTCCCTTGGAAGATGTATAGGTGACGTATCTGTTGAGATTTCCCAAAGAGAAGGCCGAGATGGCTGCATCGCTTGGGTAGACGATCTCGTTGCTGTCGTCATCAAGGCAAGAAGTGAGTGTGAAGAGCACCGACCATACGACGGCGAGAAGCATCAAAGAATGTTTCATTTCTTTATTTTTATTGGGTTGCATCGGCCGACATGCTTTCTGCTCCCCTGCGGATAGCTACCGCAAGAGGTGCAGTCTGACCTTTGTCTTTATTTTGACTGCAAAATTAATCAGATTTCCTTAAAAATAACGTATTTTCTCCACTTTATTATGCAATTTATTGATTTAAAGTGTATTTTTTAAGGTCTGTTTAGACTTATTGGCGAAAAAGCGTCGAGTCTGACGGGTCGGACTTGTCTGGCAAGGCAGACGAATCCAGACATGCCTGGAGGGTCGGAAAGGTGATGGATGGTATAACCACAGAAAAGGGCACAAAAAAAGAGGACGACATGAATCACTCATACCGGCCTCCTGAAAACAATTCAACGGATGTTGGTCTTCACTAATGTAATGATGCTCAAAATGGTTGAAATCAAAACCAAGACCAACATTGCTGTCGTCTCAAAATCTAATAACATAATCTTTACCTTAAATCTATCAAACTACTAACCTATATGAAAAAAGCATTCTCACGAACACGATGCAAAGGTAATGATTTGTGTGCGCACACACAAGCGTTTTCGTCTTGTTTTTCTTGTTTCTTGCGCTTTTTTGACATAGGTCAAATGACGAAGCCATAGGATAACCTGTTTTACTGGAATTGCTAGGATTACAAGTTTTCCTAGAATCCCTAACGCAGCAGCCCCGGCCTGTGAAGACCGGGGCTGTATGATCAAAAAAGGAGATTTTGTAGTTTTAGAGTTTCGGGCCAGCAGCGACCAATGCCTTTCCAGCCTCGTTTCCTTCATACTTGACGAAGTTCTTGATGAATCGTCCAGCGAGGTCCTTGGCTTTCTCTTCCCATACGCTGGGGTCAGCATAGGTGTCGCGTGGGTCGAGGATGTTGGTGTCAACTCCGTGAAGCTCTGTCGGCACTTCGAAGTCGAAGTAAGGAATCTTCTTCGTGGGTGCTGAATTGATGCTGCCATCGAGTATGGCGTCGATGATGCCGCGTGTGTCCTTGATGGAGATGCGCTTGCCAGAGCCATTCCATCCTGTGTTCACCAAGTATGCTTTAGCACCGTTGGCTTCCATCCTCTTGACGAGTTCCTCTGCATATTTGGTGGGGTGCAGTTCGAGGAATGCCTGTCCGAAGCAAGCTGAGAAGGTAGGAGTGGGCTCGGTGATGCCGCGCTCTGTTCCAGCGAGTTTTGCGGTGAATCCTGAGAGGAAATAGTATTTGGTCTGCTCCGGTGTGAGGATGCTCACGGGAGGCAGCACGCCGAAAGCGTCGGCGGAGAGGAAAATCACCTGGTTGGCAGCAGGTCCGGCACTGATGGGATAGACATTCTTCACGATTTTCTCGATATGCTCGATGGGGTAGCTCACACGTGTGTTCTCGGTGACACTCTTGTCGGCGAAGTCGATTTTACCGTTATCGTCGACGGTGACATTCTCGAGCAGTGCGTTGCGGCGGATGGCATTGTAGATGTCTGGCTCGCTCTCCTTGTCGAGGTTGATGACCTTTGCATAGCAGCCACCTTCGAAGTTGAATACGCCGTTGTCGTCCCATCCATGCTCGTCGTCGCCGATGAGCAGACGTTTCGGGTCGGTGGAGAGGGTGGTCTTTCCTGTACCTGAGAGTCCGAAGAAGATGGCGGTGTTCTTGCCTTCCATATCGGTGTTCGCTGAGCAGTGCATGGCGGCGATGCCCTTGAGTGGCAGGTAGTAGTTCATCATGGAGAAGAGTCCCTTCTTCATCTCGCCTCCATACCAAGTGTTGAGGATGACTTGCTCGCGGCTTGTTACGTTGAACACGACGGCTGTCTCAGAGTGGAGACCCAGTTCCTTGAAGTTGGGCACCTTGGCCTTAGAGGCATTGAAGACCACGAAGTCGGGTTCTTGCTCGAGTTCCTCGTCGTTGACAGGACGTATGAACATATTGGTCACGAAATGAGCCTGCCAAGCCACTTCCATGATGAAACGCACCTTCATGCGTGTGTCCTTGTTGGCACCGCAGAATCCGTCCACAACATAAAGTTTTTTATACGACAGTTCGGCCTTGGCAAGAGTCTTCACAGCCACCCATGTTTCCAAGCTGGCGGGATGGTTGTCGTTCTTGTACTCATCGCTGGTCCACCACACGGTGTCTTTGGATGTTTCATCCATGACGATGAACTTGTCTTTAGGTGAACGTCCGGTGTAAATGCCTGTCATCACGTTGACAGCGTCAAGCTCTGTGAGTTGGCCTTTGTCATACCCCGTGAGGCCGGCTTTCATCTCTTCTTCGAAGAGTTCTTCATAAGAGGGGTTGTAAACCACCTCGGTTGTTCCGGCGATGCCGTACTTCTCAAGTAAAATTGCCTTATCAAACTTTGCCATTTTCACTAAATATTTTAAATGTGTGAATATTCTATTTATCCTTCTTTGAAATCGAGTGCAAAATTAGCAAAAAAGGCTGTAATGGCAAAAGATTGCACACAAAAATGCGGTGTGCAATTCAAAAATTGTTCAATCTTTTGGAAAAGCAAAGCCCCACGCGGCTCATTTGCCACATGGGGTTTGCAAAATGGCTGTATAGGAGGCTATAGGAGAAGACCTATAAGACCTAATGCCATGGGAAGCGAAGAATGCTATTTCACCTCCCAGATGTCATTGGTCTCCAAGAGTTCCATGAAGTTATGATATTTCTTCTTGGCCGACACCTCTTCAATTTGTGCTGCAACGGAGGCTTCGTAGGTGGGAGCCTCCACGTCGCGTATGACTCCCAGTGCGATGGGGAAGTCATGCTCGTTGTCCATCATGGCGAGTTTCAACTGCAAGGTGTTGTCCTGGCAGTGTGCGTCATGCACGAGGACGTCGTCGATGGTTGCTTCTTCACCTATCTTCACCACCTTGAGTCCGAAGCCCTCCTGCACGAGTCCATACTCGTCATTCTCTCCGAAGACGAGTTTCTCTCCATGCTTCACATAGATGGCGTTTTTCTTGCGCCCCTCCTTGTTATAGACTGGGTCGTAGCAACCATTGTTGAAGATGACGCAGTTTTGCAGGATTTCACACACGGCGGCTCCTTTGTGATGATATGCTGCCTTGAGGATGTCGATAGTTCCGGGCGAGTCGGTGGCGACGGCCCTGGCAAAGAAGTTTCCTCTTGCTCCGAAACACAACTCTGCAGGTCTGAAGGGGTCTTCCACGGTGCCGTAAGGACTTGACTTCGAGACGAATCCTCTGGGCGACGTGGGAGAGTACTGCCCTTTTGTGAGGCCGTAGATGCGGTTGTTGAGCAGAATCATGTTGATGTCGATGTTCCTACGCATGGCATGTATGAAATGGTTGCCGCCAATGGCCAGGCCGTCACCGTCGCCGCTGATTTGCCAAATGGTGAGGTCGGGGTTGGCCACCTTGGCGCCTGTGGCGATGGAGGCGGCACGCCCATGTATGGTCTGCATGGCGTAGGTGCTGACATAATAAGGTAGACGGCTGCTACATCCGATGCCGGAAATCACCGCCATGTCGTGGGGTGCCACGCCCACTTCTGCCATGGCCTTGTGCAATGATGCGAGGAAGAAATGGTCTCCACATCCGGGGCACCACCTTGGCTGCCCCTTCTTATAGTCTTGTGCTTGATATTCGCTCATGGTTGTCTCCTTTTCTTATTTCTTGATGATTTCCTCAAACGCCTTGGTGAGTTCGGCCACCACGAAGGGCTGACCTTTCACTTGGTTGAAGCGGTAGGGGGTGAAGCCATCGACCTTTGTCCTCAAGTAAGCGGCAAACTGTCCGAGGTTCTGCTCTGCCACCACTACCTTGGGGTAGCGTGTGAGCACCTCTGCCGTGTTGGCTGGGAGCGGGTTGATGTATTCGAAGTGGGCGAGAGCCACCTTGTGACCTACATTGCGCAGTTCCTCCATAGCGGAGTAAAGGTGCCCGTAGGTGCCTCCGAATCCCACGATGAGCAACTGGGCGTCATCCTTGTCGCCTGCCACTTCCACGTCGGGAACTTTGATGCGTGCTATCTTCTCTGCCCTCAACCGGCACATCTTGTCATGGTTCTCGGGGTTGGTGGAGATGGCTCCTGTGTCGCCGTCCTTCTCCAGACCTCCGATGATGTGTGTGTAGCCTTCTTGCCCAGGCACAGCCCAGTAGCGCACAAGTGTCTCCGGGTCGCGCTCATAGGGTGTGTATTTGCCTTTCTGTTCTGGGATGACATAATGCGGGTGTATATCGGGGAGCTCTTCCATGGTGGGCAGTTTCCACGCTGCCGACCCATTGGCCACGAAGGCGTCGGTGAGGAGGATGACAGGTGTGAGATGCTCCAATGCAATCTTGGCGGCCGCATAAACGGCGTCGAAGCAACCTGTGGGACTGTTGGCGGCTATCACCGGCATGGGCGATTCGCCGTTGCGCCCGTAGAGTGCCTGCAAGAGGTCGGTCTGCTCGCTCTTCGTTGGCAGGCCGGTGGAGGGGCCACCACGCTGCACGTCAATCACCACCAAAGGCAGTTCGTCGATGACGGCGAGGTTCATGGCCTCCGACTTGAGGCAGATGCCTGGCCCTGAGGTGGAGGTGGCGGCAAGTGCTCCGGCAAATGCTGCACCGATGGCGCTGGCACACCCGGAAATCTCATCCTCGCACTGCACGGTGATGACACCGCACGACTTGTGCTTGGAGAGTTCGTGCAGGATGTCGGTGGCGGGGGTGATGGGATAACTGCCCAGGTAAAGCCGCAGGCCTGCTTTCTCTGCTGCGGCTATCAAGCCGTAGGCAGTGGCCTTGTTGCCGGTGATGTCCATATAGCGACCTTTCACCTTCGACTTCGATTCTATGCGGTAGGTGGCTGGTACGGAGGCATGCACGTTGTGACCGTAGTCGAATCCTGCCTGCACCACCTTGATGTTGCTTTCGGCGATGGCGGGCTTTTTGGCGAACTTTTCCTTGAGGAAATTGAAGACAAGGTTGATGTCGCGGTTGAAGAGCCAGCATACCAGACCAAGAGCGAACATGTTGCGGCACTTGAGCACGGCCTTGTTGTCCATACCACTGTCGGCAAGACAGTCTTTCACCATCTTCGTGATGGGGCAGGCAACAACATGGTCGGGGTCGATGCCCATCTCGCCCAAGTAGTCGGGGGTTTGGAAGTTGGCTTTCTTCAAGTCACCAGGACCGAAACTGTCGGTGTCGATGATGATGGTGGCCTGTGGCTTTGCATAACGATACTGTGTCTTCAGCGCTGCGGCGTTCATTGCCACCAAGACGTCGCAAAGGTCGCCAGGGGTGTAAACCTTGCCCTGGCCGATGTGGACTTGGAATCCAGAAACGCCGGTGAGCGAGCCTTGCGGGGCGCGGATGTCGGCGGGGTAGTCGGGAAAGGTAGAAATGCCATTGCCCACGGTGGCCGAGATGGTGGAGAAGATGTTGCCTGCCAACTGCATGCCGTCACCGGAGTCTCCTGAAAAGCGCACCACCACGTGGTCCAATTCCTTGATTTCCATTTTTTCTGCCATAAGTGTATTATTTAATAAGTTCTCATTATCAAGTGTCGCATCAACTTTCAGGAGTTAAAGGGAAGTTAAAGGGGAGTTAAAGAGACATATGTTCACTTGTTCCGCCATTTAAGTGGAGATGATTCCACCCATGCTTCCTTAAAACCTTTTTACGTCTGTTCTTTCCTTGCATGCGAAAGTTGAGTTCTCCTTTTACTGAATCATATCGAGGGGCATCCCTTGAAAAATTGGTGCAAAGGTCTAAAATAATATTGAAAACGCAAAATGTTCTTGAATAAAAAAACGTTTTTTGCGCACACAATGTTAAAAAAACGCATATTTACCACAATTTTTGTGATAAATATGCGCAAAAAAGAATCATATTGTTATTACGGCATAACGGCATTTCGTTATAACGTTATTGCGTTATTCCTATATTTCCTCAATAGGTGAATGAACTTCCTCCCAGGAACTCCCTTAGCAGCGAGGTATGGGGAAGGTCTCCCTCTGGAATGTCCATGAAATAACGCAGGAACTTGCAGAGGCGGTAAGCCTCGGAATATTCCTCCACATTTTGAGGAACCCTTTCAAGCAACTGGAGCGCCTGCCTCTTGATGACCGCCAGCTCATAGATCATGGCGGTATTGAACATCTCGTCGGCGTTCTCCTGGTATGGGAATATCCATTTCTGCTCGCCTGCCCTCACCGAAGGCCAGCGACGGATGGTTTCCTGAGCCGTCACACCACGGTACTTGTCATCACGCACAATGCGCCGGAGCAAGCGGTTGTCGGTGGTGGGGATGTAGTTGTGGGTGTCGAGGAGGATGGTGGTGAGCGCTGAGGCATAGACCCGGAATTTCATCTCTTCAGGGATGTGTGCGGTGAGTTCGGGATTGAGGGCGTGGATTCCTTCGATGACGAGGATGTCGTTCTCTCCCATCTTCAGTTTTTTCCCGCTTTTCTCACTCTTCCCCTTTTGGAAGTTGTAGCGTGGAAGTTCCACCTCATCACCCTTGAAAAGTGCTTCGAGTTGGTCGTTGAGCAACTGTATGTTGAGGGCGTGGATGCTTTCGAAGTCAAAGTCGCCTTTCTCGTCACGCGGGGTGAAATCGCGGTCTACGAAATAGTCGTCGAGTGAGATGGGAATGGGCTTGAGCCCATTGCACACCAATTGTATGGAGATTCTCTTGCATGTGGTAGTCTTTCCACTGGAGGAGGGGCCAGCGATGAGCACCATCCTCACTCCGTCGCGCTTGGCTATTTCCTCGGCGATATGTGCTATTTTCTTCTCCTGCAATGCCTCTGCAAGGTTGATCAAGAAGGTGGTGTGTCCCTTCAACACCACGTCGTTGAAGTCGCCAACGGTGCTGATGCCAAGGATTTTCTGCCAGCGATGGTGCTCCTTGAAGATGCCGAACATCTTGTCCTGCTTGATCATCTCACCCAGCACGGTAGGGTCGTTAAGGGCGGGGATGCGGAGCAGCATGCCATCATAATAAGGTTCCAAGCCGAAAAGCCGCAGCATGCCCGTGCGGGGAAGCAAGGCGCCATAGTAGTAGTCGGCATAGTCGTCGAGGGTGTAATAGACTGTGTAGATATCGCCGGTGGAGAGCAGCAATTTCACCTTCGAATCGGTGCCTTTTTCTCTGAACACCTTGACCGCCTCCTCTGTAGTGCACTCATGACGGCGGATGGGAATGTTGGCGTCGATGATTTCCTGCATGCGTCTTCTGACGGCATCCACATCTTTTGGAGTTATGGCACGACCTATTTGCAAGTCGCAGAAATAACCGTTTGAAACAGGAATGTCGATAACCACGCTGCCTGTGGAGAACAAGTCGTGCACCGCCTTGCAAAGAACGAAGAAAAGCGTGCGGGTGTAGGTTCGACTGCCCGAACTGGAACAGAGGTCGAGATACTCGACATCAGAGTTGTGGTACAGGCGAAGACCCAGGCCTGTCACACGATTATTCACTTTGGCCACCACAGGACCATGCTCCATTTCAACACCGGAAATGGAAAAAATATCAGAAAGTGTGCTTCCGATGGCTATTTCTAACTTATTTTTGTTATTTTTGCAACGGATTTTAATGGTTTCTCTCATAGTATGCAAATTGTTTTAAATTTCAGCGTGTAAAATTAATAAAAAAATGTAGAACTAGGATTATTGAAACCCTATTATTTTAAAAAAAATGTCAATTTGGATTATTTTCAAACTGCTTGGCTCACTCGCACTCCTCATGTTCGGTATGAAATCGATGAGTGAGAGTTTACAGAAGATGGCAGGCCCACAATTGCGACACGCACTCGGCGCCATGACCACCAATCGCTTCACTGGAGCGCTTTCTGGCATGTTCGTCACCGCCGCCGTGCAAAGCTCAACAGCAACGACACTCATGACGGTGTCGTTCGTAAATGCTGGGCTGCTTACACTTTTCCTTGCCATCAGTGTCATCATGGGCGCACATATAGGGACTACTTTCACGGCATGGGTAATGAGCCTTGATTTCTCCTTCGACATCACCGACTTCGTCTATCCGGCCTTCTTCATCGGTATCATTCTCATTTATATGAAGAAGAGGCACATCCTGGGCGACTTCATCTTTGGCGTGGCATTCTTCTTCCTAGGGTTGGGAACACTGAAAACCACAGGGTTCGCATTGATGGAAGATGAGGAAACCAAGCAGATGATCAACGGATTCTTTGCCAATTACAACTCTCCCTCCTTTTGGAATGCCCTCCTTTTCCTCGTCATAGGAACGGTGCTCACCCTCTGCGTACAGTCATCTGCAGCCATCATGGCCATCACCATGACACTCTGTGCCACCGGCGTGCTGCACATCGACCAAGGCATCATATTGGTGCTTGGAGAGAACATCGGGACCACCTTGACTTCAAACATCGTGGCAAAAGATGCCAACACGCAGGCACGACGGGCGGCTTTCTCTCATTTGTTCATTAATATTATAGGTGTCATCTGGGCACTTATACTGCTCAAACCATTTGTCAACCTCGTTTGCAAACTGATGGGATTTGAACGAGGCATGGAACCCGATGCCACAGGATATGCCGACAACCTGGGAAAGGCATCACTCGTGCTCGCAACGTTCCACTCCGCATTCAACGTTGCCAACACACTGTTGCTCATCTGGTTCATACCTTACATCGAAAAATTCGTCTGCTGGGTCATCAAACCCAACGCTGAAGCAGAAGACGAGGACTCCAAACTGCATTTCATCACCTCTGGCATCATGAGGACACCTGAACTCTCCGTGCTCGAGGCTTATAAGGAAGTCAAGTCCTTCGCCGAACGCATGCAACGCATGTTCACAATGGTGCGAGAATTGCTCACGGAAAAGGACGTGCAGAAATTCAACAAACTATACGAACGCATCGAGAAATACGAAAGTATCTCCGACAATATGGAAATAGAGATTGCAAAATACCTCAATGAAGTGTCTGAGGCTCACCTGAGTGATGATACAAAGGCAAAGATACGTGCCATGCTACGCGAAATCTCAGAATTGGAGAGCATCGGAGATGCATGCTACAACATGGCACGCACCATCAACCGCAAGGTGCAAGGAAAGCAAGACCACTTCACAGACAAGCAGTATGAGCACCTACACCAATTGATGGAACTCACCAACAACGCATTGGAACAGATGAACGTGCTGATGTCGGGAAGGAAGGAATCGTTCGACATCAACCGAACTTTCAACATCGAGAACGAAATCAACAATTTCCGCAACCAACTGAAGACGCAGAACATCATCGACATCAACAACCACGAATACACCTATGCCGTTGGCACCATCTACATGGACATCATCGCCGAATGCGAGAAACTGGGCGACTACGTCGTCAACGTCGTCGAGGCACGCATAGGTTCCAAGCAAAAAGAATAGCTACTCACACCCTTGGGTGATGGGAGCTTTGGAAACCATGGCATACGCGAGAGAGACAGGAAAATCACATCTCTCTCGCGTTTGACTTAAGGTGGGTTCTATTAATTATGTCGAGGCGATTTTTGCCACCCTATCCCTTCAACTTCTCGAAGAGTATCCTCATGCCTTCCGAAGCACCCATCTTCAAATGCTGGAAACCATCTGTCTGCTGCACCCTCACATCACCTGGGTCTATGAGATAGATGGGAGCCTGTGGTGGCACGTAATGCACCAGGCCGGCGGCGGGATACACCACCAGCGACGTGCCGATGATGATGAAGATGTCGGCAGTGGAACATGCACGAGCGGCCACCTCGATCATCGGGACGGCTTCCTGGAAAAAGACGATGTGAGGACGGAGCAGGGAACCATCACCTGCCTTGGTGCCAGGAACCACCTCGGGATTCTCACGAGTGAGGGTCTTGATGTAACGGGGGTCGTAAGGGTCGATGCTGGAACACACCTTCATCAACTCTCCATGGAGGTGTATGACCTTCGTACTACCGGCTGCCTCATGCAGGTTGTCCACATTTTGTGTCACCACGGTGACATCATAGTATTTCTCCAATTCCGCCACCAAACGATGACCCTCGTTGGGTTTGGCGTCGAGACACTTGCGGCGCAGCATATTGTAAAACTCCGTCACCAAGTCTGGATCGCGCAACCAGCCTTCGTGGGTGGCTACTTGCTGAACAGGGTAATTCTCCCATAAGCCGTCGGCATCGCGAAAAGTTTTCAAACCACTCTCCACCGACATGCCTGCCCCTGTAAGAACAACGATTTTTTTCATAAAAAACAGGTTTATTGTCGTATGTTTTATTAATAATGTACAAAAATAACACTTTTTCTGCAAATCACAATTCCCTTTCGAAGAAAAAATAGTAACTTTGCCGAACTTTTTAAAATGCATTTTAATTTTACAACGATTTATGGACAAAGTTAGTTACGCTTTGGGGCTGGGTATCGGGCACCAACTGATGCATATGGGTGCTGCAGACCTGAACATCGACGACTTCGCTGAAGCCATCAAGGATGTCCTGGCTGGAAACCAACCCAAAGTCGCCAACAAGGATGCACAACGCATCGTGGAAGAGTATTTCAAGGAAAAAGAACAAAAGTTGAATGCCGACAAGGCAGCAAAAGGAAAAATCGCACGTGAGGCTGGCGAAAAATTCCTCAAGGAGAATGCCAACAACGAAGGGGTGATCACCCTTCCCAGCGGATTGCAATACAAGGTGCTTCAAGAAGGAAATGGCAAGAAACCCAAAGCCACAGACCAAGTGGTGTGCCACTACGAAGGATTCCTCATCGACGGAACAGTCTTCGACAGCAGTTACCAAAGAGGCGAACCCACCAAGTTCCCACTCGACGGGGTCATCACAGGATGGACAGAAGGACTACAGCTCATGCAAGAAGGGGCAAAATATCGCTTCTTCATACCATACCGACTCGCTTACGGCGAAGGAGGGGCGGGAACGCTCATACCACCCTACTCCACACTCATCTTTGATGTGGAACTCATTGAAGTAAAATAAAAACATCATAACAACAAAAAAAATAAGAAAATGAGAAAAATTACATTATTTGCCGTTTTGGCAATCGTGTTGGCTACCACCTTCTCTTGTAATAAATCAGGCAAAGCCAACCTCAATACCGACGTAGACACCATCAGCTATGCCATCGGACTGCTCAATGGCGGACAACTCCAAATGTTCCTTGAACAACAGGGTATGGACTCCACCAACATTGCCGACTTCATGAAAGGCTTTAAAGAAGGAGCTAAAAATGTAGGAAACAAGAAAAAGCAAGCTTACTACTTTGGACTGATGCAAGGCATGCAGATGACAGAGGGGCTTAACAAAAATATCTTCGGTGAAGATGCGGGTGACCAGAAAATCTCTGTCCCCAAATTCATGGCCGGACTCACAGCTGGCGTGAAAAAAGACACCTCTGTATTCAAGCCCGAGGAAATTCAAGGAAAACTTGAAGAAATGGTAAATAGCATCCACAAAAAAGCTATGGACAAGAAATACAAGAAGGAAAAGGAAGAAGGTATCAAATTCCTCAATGAAAAAGCCAAGGATCCTAACGTGAAAAAGCTGGCCAACGGCGTGCTATACAAGGTTATCAAGGAAGGCAACGGACCCGTGCCCAATGACTCTACGGCAAGTAAAGTGAAAATCAACTATGAGGGCAAACTCATCGACGGCACTATTTTCGACAGTACCTACGAAAGGAAACAACCCGCAGAAATGCTCATCTACCAGTTGGTTCCTGGATTCAGCGAGGCTCTGAAACACATGCCTGTCGGCTCCACATGGGAAGTTTATATCCCCGCCGACCAAGGATACGGCGAGCGTGAGGCAGGACAAATCAAACCTTACTCCACCCTTATTTTCAAAATCGAACTGCTCGAAATCTTGAAAAACGACGCACCTAAAAATGGAGCACCCATGCCTGTTCAGATAGCACCGGCAAAATAAGACCTGTATGAAAAGGGGTATCATCATATTGGCACTCGTCCTTGTGGCGAGTGCCTCTTTCTGCCAAGGAACCGGTGGCAAGAAAGAAAAGAAAGAGAAAGGAAAGAAAGCGACGGTTGAGGCACCTGTCACCCTTAGCACAACCGCCGACTCACTCAGTTATGCCATGGGCATGGACGCCACCAACGGCCTCATACCTTACCTACAACAGCAATTGGGAGTCGACACGGCATATATGTACAAATTCCTGGAGGGCTTCAAAGCTGCATTCGACAAGGAACAGAACAACAAGGAACTCACTGCCTTCTCTGCTGGCATACAAATTGCAAAAATGTTGGAGGACAGGATGGTCCCACAAGCCATTCAGCAAATGAGTACTGAAAATGACAGCATCAACGGAGACTTGTTCTACAGGGGATTCCTGGCATCACTGCAAAAGGACACCACCATCTTCAACGGTGACAACGCTCAGAAATACGTCATCAAGAAACGTGAGGCTATCAAGCAAGAAAAAGAAAAGAAACAAGAGGAACTCAATCAAGCTAATATCAAGAAAAGCATGGAATTCCTCACTATCAATTCCACCAAGGAGGGGGTGAAAACCACCTCATCCGGACTGCAATACAAAGTGCTGAAGGAAGGACATGGCGAGATTGCCACAAAAGACGACGAGGTGGAGGTGAAATACGAGGGAAGACTCATCGACGGAACCATCTTCGACAGCAGCTACGAACGCAACCCACAAACCACGAAGTTCCGTCCCACGCAAGTCATCAAGGGATGGACAGAAGCTCTCACCATGATGCCTGAAGGAAGCATCTGGGAACTATACATCCCATACACCCTCGCATACGGAGAGCGCGCGGCTGGAAAAATACCACCCTGCTCCACCCTCATCTTCAAGGTGGAACTCATCAAGGTCATCAAGAAATAATTTATTCGGTTTTCGGGATGGACGTGATGTCCATCCCGAAAATTTCCACAAGCAAGAAACAATCAATAATAGAGTTGGGAGTGTTTTTCTCAACATACAATTTTTCCATATCATTGACACCTACAGATATTTGTGAGGTTTTTTGATTAATTCATAACAATTCGTGTAAAAATTCCAAGTCATTATTTAAATGAAAACATTCGAAGAACTTGGTGTCGCCGAAGAGATTCGCCGAGCCATCACTGAAATGGGATTCGAAAACCCAATGCCCGTGCAGGAAGAGGTCATCCCATACCTCCTCGGCATCGGAAACGATGTCATAGCACTGGCACAGACAGGAACAGGAAAGACTGCCGCATACGGCATTCCACTACTGCAGAAAATCAACCCAGAAGACCACACCACACAGGCACTCATACTCTCACCAACACGAGAACTGTGCCTTCAGATCAGCGACGACCTGAAAGACTTCTCCAAGTATATGGAGGGCGTGCGCATCGTGCCCGTATATGGTGGAACGTCCATCGTCAACCAAATCAACGCTCTCAAGAAAGGTGTGCAAATCATTGTCGCAACACCGGGACGCCTCATCGACCTGATGAACAGAGGCGTGGCAAAACTCGACAATGTCGTCAATGTCGTCCTCGACGAGGCTGACGAAATGCTCAACATGGGCTTCTCTGAAAGCATAGACGAAATTCTCGAGGGTGTGCCGGAAACCCGCAACACGCTCCTCTTCTCCGCAACCATGAGCAAGGAGATTGAAGCCATCGCCAAGAATTACCTCCACGACCACAAGGAAATCGTGGTGGGAAGCCGCAACGAGGGGGCTGAGCATGTCAACCACATCTACTATATGGTGCACGCAAAAGACAAATACCTCGCTCTCAAGCGCATCGTGGACTACTACCCCAAGATTTTCGCCATCATCTTCTGCCGCACAAAGGTCGAGACACAGGAAATCGCCGACAAACTCATCCGCGATGGTTACAACGCTGAGTCGCTGCACGGAGACCTCTCGCAACAGCAGCGTGACCTCACCATGCAGAAATTCAGGCAGCACCTCACACAACTACTTGTAGCCACCGACGTGGCGGCACGTGGACTCGACGTGGATGACCTCACACATGTCATCAACTTCGGACTGCCCGAGGACATCGAGAACTACACCCACCGCAGCGGACGTACAGGACGCGCAGGCAAGAAAGGCACGTCCATCTCCATCGTACACACTCGCGAGCAGAAGAAAATCAAGAACATAGAGAAGGAAATCGGTAAAAAATTCATCGAGGCAGACCTACCCACGCCGCAGGAAATCTGTACAAAGCAACTCTACCGAGTGATGGACCAGATAGAGAAAACCGACGTGAACGAAGAGGAGATAGCACCTTTCATGGAAGAAATCAACCGCCACTTCGAATATATGGAGAAGGAGGACCTCATCAAGAAGATTGTCTCGCGCAACTTCGGTCGCTTCCTGGCCTACTATGCCGATGCACCCGTGATAGAGAAACCCAGCGCCAAAAGCGAACGTTCGAAAGGCGAAGGGAAGGGAAAAGGCCGACGCGGCAAGACGGAGAAAGGCTACCGTAGGCTTTTCATCAACCTCGGAAAGGTCGATGGATTCTATCCAGGAGAGGTGATGCAGTTCATCAACAAGCATGTTTCTGGACGTCAGGAGGTGGGGCACATCGACCTGATGAGCAAGTTCTCCTACATCGAGGTGCCGGAAGAAGATGCTGAACTGGTGATGCAGTCGCTCGACGGCACCACTTACAAAGGACGTGAAGTGAGATGCAACGATGCCGACGAAAAAGGACACGGCAAAGGCAACCGCACCAGCAGGAGTGCCTCGCAAGGAAGGGACACCAGGGAGGAGCGGCCGCGAACCGACGATTTTTCACGCTTCGAGAAAAAACCGAAACGAAAACCGACCAGGGAAGAAAACCATCAGGAACCTCGCAAGCAGAAGAAAGGCACTCGCGGCGCGGCACGAATGGAAAGCGGGCGACAGGATGACTGGAGACAGTTCTTCCAAGGGCACGACATCATACTACGAGGCGAAGAGCCTGACTTCAACGAAGAAGGATGGGCACGACGCAAGCCGAAGAAAAAGAAATAATAAGTAGGTATTCAAAATTATCTATATATATCCTACTTTGTAGGTGCAGATAGTCTTTTATGTCTCTTTGGCGCATATTTTCCTCTCATCCTCAGTCACATAGCCCGCTATGCTCCTTCGTCTGAAAGCAAAATCTGCATCCAAATAGATCATAAAATACTATTATCTAATTTTGAACACCTACTTATGAAAATGGGCTGTGCCATGATGCACAGCCCATTTTTTAGGAGTTAACGAAGTCATAGAAGTTATCGCTTCGCTCGAAGTTATAGACAATACTTCGTGCACGTTGCCATTGCTTGGCAAACCAACCCATTTTATTCGACCCAAAAAGAATTGGCACAGTAGGACAAGTGTTAATACTTGAAACTTGAGCCACCCACAAACTCACGCATGATGCTGGTGGGTGGGATTTCCTTGTCGCTGACAGGGAGGAAATAGTGGATGAACTTCTGCAAGCGATGGGCCTCGGTGTATTCCGGACAGTTCTTGGGAACGGTGGAGAGGATGACCTCGGCATTGTTGCGAAGAACAGCGAACTCTATGTTGAGCGCGGAATTGAACATCACGTCGGCTGTCTCCTGGAATGGCAGAATCCATTTCTCCTCTGCTTCGCACACGTTGGGCCACATGCTGATGGTTTCCCGGGCGGAATAGGCTCCCTTGTTGTAGTCACGGATGATGCGACGCAACAAGCGGTTGTCACGCGTCGGAATCCAGTTATGGTCGTCAAGGGAGATGCTGGTGAGGGCGGACACGAACACCTTGTAAGTGGCTATGCCGGGAAGGTTTTCCAAGAGCAATGGGTTGAGTGCATGGATGCCCTCGATGATGAGCACGTTGTCATTCTGCAGTTTCAATTTCTTGCCGTTGTACTCACGCTTGCCAGTGACGAAATTGTATTCCGGAACCTCAACGCGCTCCCCGGCAATCAAGCGCCCCAAGTGGTTTTCCAACAAGGCACAATCCACGGCCTTGATGTTGTCGAAGTCATACTGCCCATTGGGCAGCAGCGGGGTGTCGACACGATTGACGAAATAGTCGTCGGTGGAGAACGATATCGGCCTTAGTCCGCAAGCAAGCAACTGCACAGAGAGACGCTTGGTGAACGTGGTCTTGCCCGAACTCGACGGACCGGTGATCAGAACGACACGCACAGGATTCTCTTCCACACGGAATTTCCGGTCGATTTCCTCTGCTATCTGAACGATTTTCTTCTCCTGCAATGCCTCGCTCACCTGTATCAATTCGGAAGCATAACCTTTGAGGATGGCCTTGTTTACATCGCCGGCATTCGACAACCTCATGATGATGTCCCAACGCACCTTTTCCGCAAATACCTCGAATGTGCGAGGCATATCTCTCATCTCACCTAATTTCAATGGGTTTCGGCTGTCGGGAACGCGAAGAAGCATACCGTCGTTCAACAATTCCAGCCCCCAAACCTTCAAATATCCTGCAGAAGGCACCAACGGCCCGTAGTAGTAATCGACAGTGTCACCCAAAGTGTAATAGTCGCTGTAAATCTGGCCGGATGTCTCCAACAGTTTCACCTTGTCGGAAAAACCACGCTCCTTGAACACCCTGATGGCTTCCTCGGTAGTGGCCTCCGTCCTTCGGAAAGGCATGTCAAGGTTGATGATTTCCTGCATCCTGTTTCTGATGCGCTCGATGTCCTCCTGGGTGAGGGCTTCGTTTCCCCGTTTTTTGAAATTGCAATAATAACCCCTTGACAAAGAGTGCTCGATGAAGAGTTTGCTGCCAGGGAAGAGGTCGCTTGTCGCCTTGTAGAGCACGAAGCAGAGCGAGCGCACATAAACAAGGAAGCCTGCACCCTCCCGGGCGTCGAGGAACTCGACATCGCGGTTTTGGAAGAGCCTGAACTTCAATCCCTGAGCCGTGTTGTTCACCTTGGCGGCCACAACGGGATAAGGCAGGTTGATTTCATCGGCGAAAGCCTGATAGACATCGAGCAGCGAGGTTCCTTCCAGGAAGCTCTTGGTGATGTTGATGTTCTTGCAGCGAATTTGAAGCATGGGAAAAATGGTTTGGATGATGTGCTACTTGGTGAAAAAATAATATTGACACAAAATGTGTAGAGACGGGAAAAAACCCGTCTCTACCCTAACACCTGGTTATTGTGCGTTGATTTCCTTGAGAAGTCTGTCGGCATGTCCCCATCTGTCCATCATGAAAAGGACGAATCGGATGTCCACTCCGATGCAGCGTGCCAGTTGCTTGTCGAAGAAGATGTCGCTGGAAAGGCTGTCCCAGTTGCCATCGAAAGCCAGGCCGATGAGCTCGCCTTTGCCATTGAACATCGGCGAGCCACTGTTGCCACCCGTGATGTCGTTGTTGGTGAGGAAGCACAGTTGCATCTTGCCGGTGGTGCGGTCGGTGTACGGACCAAAATCCTTCGCGGAGAGGAGTTGTCTCATGATAGGCTCTGCTTCATACTCCACATTCTCGCTGGCCTTGTCCATCTTGGCAACAATGCTCTCTGCTGTGGTGTAGTAGCCTGACCCCATGCCGTTGAGCATGTACTCGCCCACCTGCCCGTAACTGAGACGCATGGTGAAATTGGCATCGCTGTAATGGGGTTGGTCTTGCTCCATGCGCATGATGGCATCGCAGAGGTAGCGCTCCTGCTCCTCGATTTGCGACGACCTCAACATCAACCCAAGATATTGGCCTACGAGTTTGCTATAGATATTCTGTCCGAAAACCACGCCGGGGTCTTTCTCGTAATCATCCTTGTTGAAATAGACTTTTGTGTCATTCTTCAGCAGGATTGAATTGTCGTAGAGATAGTCCACATAAGCCGCATAGTTGTTGTTGTATTCACTCTTGATTGTCTGGTAGAAGTCTGGCCAATATTCCTCATCCACTTGAGCGGCATAGTTCTTGAGCATGGCTGCGAGCACCTCCTTGTCGAGAGCCTTGTCCCATTCGCTGCTGTTGTCCTCGAAAATGTAATATTGCTCTTCGGGATTGTCTTCAGGACCTTTAGCCTCCATTCCCCTGATGGTTTTCATATAACGGTTGAAAAGCTCGCTAGTGCCGATGAAAGACTCATACAGGTTGTTCACAACGAATTTGGGCACTTTGTTCTGGTCATACAGATTCTTCAGGAGGTCAAAGTTCAGTTTGTCCTTGAGATAGCCTGTCTGGTCCATCCATTGCCTTATCCTCTCCTCGAAAGCGGCTTTCTGGGCAATGATGCCGATGGAGTCGATGCACTTGTTCATACCGATGGCATTCTTCCAATAGTTGGAACTTTCAGCATACTTGCTGTCATACATGATGCGGACGGCCTCGCTGGCCCTCATGTGCTTGATCATCACATCCTGCTTGACACCTCTCACCTGGGCGCGCACGGTGTTTTCCACATCGCGCATCTCCTGGATGCCAAAGGAGGAGAGATAGCGCTGGGTGCTTCCAGGATATCCTATTGTCATGGCGAAGTCGCCGGCCTTGTATCCCTGCATCGACACTTGTGCCCACCTTTTGGGATGATAAGGCACGTTGTTCTCACTGTATGCCGCTGGACCATTGGTCTTCGGGTCGGCATAGATGCGGAAGACGGAGAAATCACAAGTCTGACGAGGCCACATCCAGTTGTCGGTCTCACCGCCAAACTTACCCATGGACTTTGGTACAGCGAAGACGAGTCTCAGGTCGGTGAAGTCCTGATAGGTGGTGGCGTAATAGCGGTTGCCCTCGAAGAAGGGGTCGATGGTCACATGCAATGACTTGTCGATACGTTTCACCGAGTCGGTCATTACGTTGGTGAGAGAGTCGATGAACTCCTCTTGACTGAAAGCGCCGAGAACTTCGAAACCCTTGGCCTTGAGCATGTCGGTGATGTCCCTCTGGTCGATCATGAAACTGACGAACATGTTCTCATTGGGAAGCTCTTCCTCATAACTTTTGGCATAGAAACCGTTGAGCATGTAGTCGTGCTCCACGGTGGAGTGGCTGCGGATGGCCTCGAAGCCACAATGATGGTTGGTGAACACCAGTCCGTTGGGAGATACCACAACGCCTGTGCAATAGCCGCTGAAATTGACAACGGCGTTTTTCAAGGCATTATCGCCATAATACAAATCGTTGTAAGGCATGGCAAAACCTTCGTTCTGCATGATTTCATACACTTGGGGAGGGAGGTTGTAAAGAGTCCACATCCCCTCGTCGGCCTTGGCTTGAAATGAAGCAACCACGCAGGTCAGCAATAAAATAGTTTTTCTTATCATAATACTATTGGTTTTGATTATTCAAAAGCTAATGTTCTTGATCATTTGAAATACTTTCCCACGACAGGCAGGGTCTTGAGCGGGAAGTCGCGCTTGATGGCATAAGCCACGAAGAGCCCGACAAGAATAGTGTTAACGCCTACCGAGGCCCATAACGGCAACTTGGCGGTTGAGAAATGCATGCCTAAGAAAAGGACGACCGCAAGCACGACGTAAATGCCGATGTCGAGAATCGGATATTTGATGGGATAGAAGCGCTGTCCCACGATATATGAAAGCACCATGGCTATGCCATATCCGGCAAAACCACCCCAGGCGCAGGCGACATATCCGTATTTCGGCACAAACAGGATGTTCACCGCGAAGAGCGCAGCGCAACCAATGCCTGAGAAGATGGCTCCCCAAATGGTCTTGTCGATAAGCTTGTACCAGAATGAGAGGTTGAAATAGACCCCCATCATGATTTCGGCAGCCATGACGATGGGCACAACCCCCAGGCCCTCCCAATAGTCTCTGCCGATGATTCGTTTCAGTATGTCTATATACGCCATCACGCATAAGAAAGCCAACAAGGTGAAGATGATGAAGAATTTCATCGCTGATGCGTAGTACTCCTTGGAGTCCTTGTCTTTTTGCTTGCCAAACACCAACGGTTCATAGGCATAACGGAATGCTTGGGTGATCATGGCCATGATCATGGCAATCTTGGCCACTGCACCATAGATGGCCAGCTGCGTTTTCATATCCTCTCCCTTGTATAGCCATGGGAAGAGTATCTTGTCGGCGGTCTGGTTGAGTATGCCGGCAATGCCGAGCACCAAGATGGGCCAGCTGTATGTAAGCATGCGTTTGAGCAGTTGTGCATCGAAACCATGTCTGAAACCCTTCAACTCCTCATAGAAGAACAAAGTGACGAAACTGGTGCAAATCAAATTGATGAAGAAGGCGGCACCTGCATCGTGGCCGTCCATTAAAAGATAGTAGATGCAGTTGAGCGCGATGTTCATGAAAATGAACGACAACTTCAAGGCCGCAAACTTGACCGGTCTGTTTTGATAGCGAAGATAAGAGAAGGGAATGGCTTGAAACGCATCCAAGGCTACAACGATGGACATGAACCTGATGTATTCGGGATGGTCATGGTAGTGGAAGACATCTGCGATGGGGTGTACGAAGATGAAAACCATGACGACGAATAGCACGGAAGTGAAAGCCACCGACCACAACGTGGTGGAATAGACGCGCTCGGCATTCTCACCTTGCTTGTTGGCATAACGGAAGAACGTTGTCTCCATACCGTAGGTCAAAATCACCAGCAAAAGCGCCGTCCAGGCATAGACATTGGTGATGACTCCGTATTCTCCACTCGATGCCGACATCTTCGCTGTATAAAGCGGCACAAGCAAATAGTTCAAAAACCTTCCAATGATACTGCTCAAACCATAAATGGCGGTATCCTTCATTAATCCTTTTAAGTTTGCCATAATAATGCTATTGATAAGTGTTTTTCATTATAGAAGTTTCGTCTATTTGTTTTCTATCACATCAAAGGCGTATTCATCAACTGAGTAATCTCCTCGTCGGTGGCCAGGTTGAAGTCGCCATTGAACGTGTATTTCAACGTGGAGGCCGCCAACGCATAGTCCAGGACACGCTGGTCGTCGTCGGGCCATTCCAGCATGGCATGTATCTGCCCGGCGGCGAAGGCATCGCCCACACCCATCGGGTCTACCATGTCCTGGATGTCGTAGATGCGGGTGGAATAGAGTGTGCCGTCGCTCCAAAGCAGGCAGGTGAGAAGATGGTGGCTCGCATCAACCTGGTTGCGCATGCCCATCAACCATTTACGGCAGCGTGGAAAACGTTGGTGCAGCGCATCAAACCATTCACGGTAGGGCTCCAAGTCCATCACATAGTGGACGTCGCGGGCCTCGAAAGGTATCTTCGGATGACTGGTGAGGAACTCAAATTCGATGACATCGCCAAACATGACATCGGCATACTCCAACATGCTGCTAAGGGTCTCTATGGGTTTGGCACCAGGATATTTCCAAAGGTTCTTGCGATGATTGATGTCGAAGGAGATGGTGAGCCCCATCTCATCGGCAACACGCAACGCCTCGAAGGTGGCTTCAGAAGCATTGGGCGACAACGCACCGGCGATGCCGGAAGTGTGAAACACGCCCGCTCCACGCAGCACCTCACGCCAGTCTATCATTCCTGGCTCGATGAGTCCGAATGCCGACGCACCACGGTCATAGGTGACAGAAGAATTGCGCAAAGCAGCCGCACCCTCGAAATAGTAGGTGCCCATGCGTTCACCATCGCACAACACATGCCTCACATCAAGCCCATACTCCCTCAGCATCATTTTGGCGGCCAAGCCTATCTGTCCTTTGGGAAGACGCGTGACATATTCCACCTCGTCGCCCAACGTGGCCAAAGAGATGGCTACATTGGCTTCGCTACCACCAAAATTGCCCAACAATTGCTCACCTTGCGTGAAACGCTTGTGACCTTGCTTCGAGAATCGAAGCAGCAACTCTCCGAAAGTAACAATACGCTTGCTCTTCATTTTCATATGTTTTTGAAACGACAAAAGTAAACATTTCTATTGGAAATGCCAAACTTACACCCCTCAAAAAAATAATTTTCCACATACTTGTTATCATTTAGCTGGTTTTTTGTAGATTTGCATCAACATTCAAATATATCTACACGGCCATGGGTATCAAGAAAGCATTCGATGCGGCATTCACCCGCATGAGGGAGAAGAATTGGAAGAAAATATATGTAGCGGTCGACATTCACGACACCATTCTGCGTGCATGTTATGACAATGAAGAGAACTACGACTATTTCCCATCGGCAAAGGAAGTCTTGCAGAAAATGACATGCCGCGAGGATATTTGCCTTATCCTATGGAGTTCATGCCACCGCGACAAGTTGATGGAATACGCCAGACATTTCCTCCAAGATGGCATCAGGTTTGACTACATCAACGAGAACACGGAAGTGGAAAACACCCACCTGCAGAATTTCGAGGAAAAACTGTATATGAACGTCGGACTTGACGACAAATTCGGGTTCGACGGCGAAACTGACTGGCAGGTCATTTGCCACGTGCTAGAAGAATATGAAGAAGATGACATTCATCACATCACCACCCCGTCCATCAGATAGGCGATGGCACAACAGATGATGGCGACAGGAAACAAACCTGCACCTCGCCAGGCTGCAAAAAGGCCGACAGCAAGTGCAACGATGCCCGACACCGGCGACAGCGTGGTCTCCACCATGGCGGGAAAGGTCATCACGGCCAAGGTGACATAGGGCACATAATAAAGAAAACTACGAAGATACACATTCCGTATCTGCCCTTTGATGAGCATCATCGGAAGGATACGGATGAGGTTGGTGGTGACTATCGCCAACATGATGCAGATGATGATCTCACGCTTCTCCATCACCTGTCTCTTTTATGGGTTTGAGCCAAGCGGCAACCGATGATATGAGCAACGTCAGCACGATGGTGCGTGTCCCCGGACTCCACTCGTCGACGTGAGGGGCGATGGCACATAGCCCGCTCAATACGAAACTGGCCACCACGGCATAGAGCACGTTGCGGTCGGAGCGAGAAGGAGGCATGATGATGGCGATGAACATGCCGTAAAGGGCCACGCTCAATGCCGACACGATGGCAGATGGCAGAAAACCACCGGCTATGATGCCTGCAGCACAACCGGAAGCCCAACATAGCGTGGAGACTAGGGCGGCTGAATAGGTGTAGGCAGGAGGGGTGTAACCTTTGTGGTTGACTGAGATGCCAAACACCTCGTCGGTGATGCAGCAAGCCATCAGCACCCGGTGATACCAAGGCGTGCCTGGAGATATCTTCTGCGAGAGCGCAGCACTCATCAGCATGTAGCGCAGGTTGGCAACAAGACTCATGGCCACTATCTCGACATAGGCCGCATTGATGGCCACCAGCGTATAGACACCATATTCGCCGGCTGAGGCACGGGTGAAAAAACTGCTCACAAAGCCAAGGATAGCCGTGAGGCCTGCCTTCTTGGCGATGATGCCCAATGAGAATGCCACGGCAAAATAACCCATCGCGATGGGAATGCCATCACGAACGCCGCTGACAACCTCGCTTCTCATCCCCATGGCTGCCACCTTTCCCGCATCCTTCTTGCTAATGTCTTCCATCTATACGTCACATTTGGCTTGGGATTCTTGTTTTACCAGGATTACCAGCATCACTAGACATTTGAATTAACGGATGCAAAGATAATGATTTTTCTTGAGAGAAGCAGTGAAAAAGAAAAATGACATCAATATCGGAACAAACATTCTGCATTTTGAGGAAAAATCACTAATTTTGCACTTACATCATACCATTAGCGACCATATCCCTTACTAAGAAAGACTGAAACGATGAACGGAGAAAAGAAAACCCCATTATGGCTGGATTTGAGAAAGGAATATATTGACGACAACTTCACCAAGTTGCAAATATATCTCAGAGAGTGCATGGTAAACAAGACCAAAGACTCTTTCTTCAACATCACCATCGACCTCATGAGACAACGTGTGGAAGACCTGTTGAACACCATCTCCACGCGACCCCTGTACCAAGAGGGTGAGGACAGAAAGACAATGGAATTCCATGTCAACTTGCTTGCAACTTATCTCCTGGCCGACGGTGCCCATCCACTCGCACTGCCTGCCTACCTCGCTTTCATGGGAGAGTTGTGTTCCTTGAATCCACATTGGTCGGACAACATCATCAAGGCTTCGTTCGAACGGCTGCGACATGAGAAAGTCACGGCACTCGGCTTCAATTGGAACGACCTACAGAGCATCGGCTCCGACCTCTTCGCCTACAACTCCAGCAACCTGGTGAGGTTTGACTCACCCATCACCAAACCTTTGGCATTCTCAAAAAACGGAACCGCAATACTCACAACCAACGGCTTGATGCTGACATACCTGCCGCTGTCGGACTCCATGAAACTGGTCAAGACAGGAGCAAACTCCCTGAACACCGGAATGGGTGTCACGCTACGCACACCCTCGTCGGAGAAGTTGAAACAAAGCATGGAAAACAATCCGGTAGACATGGACGAATTCACCAACGGATTCATCGCCATGCAGAAGAAGCTGCAGGGAACAGCCATGGAGACACCCTTGAAAAGTTATTTCGAGGGCGACGAAGCCATCATCAGAATCGACTCCATAGACCGCAGCGGCACGATGCACGTCACAACAATCGACCCGGCATACAAACCCATCATTGGTTACATCAAGTTTGACAAACCAAGCATCGTCTATTACTACACAAGCACAATCCACGACTATTTCAATGCCGGAGAATGCATGAAAGCCACCATAAAGGATGTCGTGAAGGGCGTGTTTAGCATCGAGGACCAACTCATAGACTTCTTCGTGAAGGACACCAAGAAATATGCGGAAGAAGAAAACTCTTTCCTCTGCAAGTTGATAGACGAACGGACGGACTTCTGCGGATGGCTTAATGAATTCGGAATAGCATTCTCCACACCAAGCACGAAAAAGTACTCACGTGGAGACTTTGCATATCTATCCGTGAAAAGTTATGGCAAGGATGCCAAATACGGAAAAATCTACGCTAAGGTTGAGGATGGTGCCGAAGATACCTTCGACGAAAAGGATGTGCGCAAAGGATGCATACACGCATTTACAATAAACACTGCTGTTCCTCATTACAATAAAAAGGAGGAGACCGGACAGCTAAGCCCCACCATACTCAGACTGCTCACCAGACAGATGCTCGAGCACCAGAAATCGCTGCTCAAACCGTCTGACAGAATACGCTTCCTGGCAAACGCCAATGTGATGGCTGAACTGGTGGGCGACACTACCTCTTCGTCATACATCCGATTCGCAAGAACCTATCTCAGAGCACTCGTGCAGTTCGTACGAAAGGAAGACATGGGGGCCATACAACTTAAACCCGAAAAAGATTTTGTGGAAGCAACACCTACACTCATCCGACTGTCGGTCATCGAAATACTGAAGGAATACGGAAAGAAGGAGGACTCCGAAAAACTTTCATACACCATCCACAATTTCAAGGAAAAACTGCCCATGCTGGCAAGACTGGCAAGACTTGTGCAGACGGCAAACGCCATGCAGGGAACTCTCTCGGAGGCCACACTCAACGTGATACGACGAGAAATCATCAAAACCCTTTCCATCGAGACGGAGAACGATGCCGACCTCGAAACCGACGGAGGCATATACCTCGGTATTGAGAGTGGGACACAAGAGTTCAAAACATCCATGGTATATCCTTCCAACAACCATATGCAGCCTGACGAAAACACACAGAACATCAACGTGCTGAAGGGTGTGTGCGCTTTCCTCAACTCAACAACAGGCGGCACTCTCTACCTCGGCGTGAACGACCAAGGGGCGGTGGTGGGAATAGAAAACGATATGAAATACCTGAACCATCACACGATAGACTCTTACATGCGCTACGTCCAGGACAAGGCAAAGAAACATTTCGGCATCGACACCCTGCCCTATCTGCGCATCGAACCTCTATATGACAACATGGTGGTGGCCATACATGTGGAGCCACATCCCTACCGCGTGGTGGAACTCAACGACATCGCCTACATAAGGGTGAATGCGGAGTCGAGGGAAATGCCGGAACGAATGCGCCAGGAACTGCTCGCACGCAAGGTGTTCACCAATGAGGACAAGGCGGCGGCACTGTCATTGCTGCAACAAGCACTGACACAGAAAAAATGTGTCATCCTGCACGACTATGCCTCGTCCAACAGCGGGAAGGTCTCCAACCGCCTTGTCGAAGCATACGACGTGCGACCGGAAGACGGACTGGTGATTTGCTTTGACAGGAAAAGGTTCTCAACCAGGGTGTTCAACATCAATAGGATAGGATATGTGGAAATCCTCGATAATGAACCTTGGAAATTCCCTTCCTCGCACGAGAAAATCGAGGTGGATGTCTTCCATATGACAGGCGACAAGCCCATACACGTCTCCCTTCAACTAGACCTGATGGCGAAGAACTTGCTGATAGAGGAATTCCCTTCCGCCAAAAACTACATCAAACCTCACAAGGGGAATGACAACATCTGGTATTTCGACACGGATGTATATCAACTCGAGGGGGTCGGACGATTCTACATGGGACTGGCCAACCGCATCAAAATCCTTGAGGCACCTGAACTCAAAGCCTATGTCTCCGACTTCAGCAAGCAATACCTCATATGACACTCTTGACTCACTGTATCAAGTTAGCAAATGCGAAACTTGTATCTCGAGTCCCTTCTATGATGAATCTTACATATTACTTACCAAATCATCATACAAAAATGAAAAAAGCATTTATACTGACATGCTGGTGCATGCTGTTGTTGACGGCATGCAACCCGCCAAAGAACGAGACGGCAGCATTCAAGTTGCCGAAGATTGACGACATCGCCATGTACCAGGTCAACCCGCGTGTGTTCGCTGCCGACCATTCACTCAACGCCGTGGCGGCAAGAGTGGACTCCATCCGGGCTTTGGGAGTGAACGTGATGTGGGTGATGCCCATCTATCCCATCGGCGTGGAGAAAGGAAAAAACTCACCCTACTGCATCAGCGACTACAAAGCCATCGCACCTGAGTTCGGCACCATCGACGACTTCAAGAACCTCGTGAAAGTGTGCCACGAGCACCAAATAGGCATCATACTCGACTGGGTGGCCAACCACACGGCATGGGACCACCCGTGGTTGAAGGCACACCCTGAATGGTACACACACGACGAGAAAACAGACACCATCATCCACCCAAGACCATGGGAATGGTATGACGTGGCCGACCTGAACTACGACAGCCGGGAGATGCGAGAGGCGATGATCGACGCCATGCTCTTCTGGGTGGTGGAATGTGGCATCGACGGCTTCAGATGCGACGTGGCCGACGGTGTGCCTGCCGACTTCTGGAAGGAGGCCATCGACCGACTGAGGAAGGCCGCCGGAGAACGACAAATAGTGATGCTCGCTGAAGGAAAGCACGTGGACAACTTCACCGTCGGAGGCTTTGACATGAACTACGGATGGGACTACAAGGATTCGTTGGTCAATGTGTTCTGCAAGGGACGCAGCGCTGAAAACCTGATCGCCGCCGACAAGGCGGAATACGACAGCCTGCCGGCAGGGAAGGTGAAACTGCGCTTCACCACCAACCACGACCATTCCACGGAGGTCACGCCAGTGAAGGAGTTCACCAACGAGCGTGGCTCCATGGCTGCATACGTGGCTTCCGTCTTCCCGCATGGCGGAGCACTCATCTATGGCTCGCAGGAAGTGGGGTATGAGAACCCCATCAACTTCTTCCACTACGTGCCGGTGGACTGGACGGCTCACGCCGACCTGTACAAGGAATACCAGCATCTCATCGGACTCTACAACGACAACCCTGCCTTGCGCAAGGCCCAACCGAAATTCTTCCCCGACCGCGACATCCTGATGTTTGAAAAAACCGATGATGCCGACAGTTTCTTCATCGCCGTGAACGTGCGGAACCAAGAGAAGGAGATAGCCGTGCCCGAGGAGTGGCGGGGCAAGTCGCTCGTCAATATGGAGGACGAGAAAGATGTCACCCTCGCTGAGAACGTCAAACTGCAACCTTTCGAGTACAAGATACTCAAAATGAAGAAAAAATGAGCCTTTCTGTTCGATTTTTCAATATTACGCAAATAGGCTGCATAACGGTCCACTATCTTTGCACACAGAAACAAACAAGTGTTCATTGAAAGTAGTAGATTGTACCTAAAAACAAGCAAGTGCCGTAGATAAGACTTACTTCGTCAAGCCGAGGATGCTGGTTCGATTCCAGCCTGGACGAACACCACAAACCATTGTCCTGTAGTCTAAAGGTTAGGACATCGGAAATAATAGTCCTTTCGCTTGTTGCCTTGCTTTTCAACATACATACGCTGCTGCCGCAAAAAACGTCAAACATGGGAGTCAAAGACCGTAGAGTGTCTTTGACTCCCTTTTTACTTTAGTGAACAATATTAGTTAGTAAGGTGTCCTAGTTGTAACCTGTTCTTTCATAAAGATTCCGTTTCGCTTTCTATGCCAAGAGGTCTTGTCCAACAGTCGGTGCGCATATCCCCTCCTGGGGTGGGGTCTTTGATTAAAAGTTGATAAGTAGGGATTGTTTTTTCATCGTATGTTTCCAAGGTTCAAAATAAACATCAAATAATTTGCGGTTTCGACTGATTTGAAGTAACTTTGCACCCAAATTGAAACTCACAAAATAAAAGACATTTATGGCTTATACAAAACTAACTGCTGCTGAAGCAGCCTCATTGATCAAGAATGGTGAACATCTCGCTCTTAGTGGCTTCACACCAGCCGGTGTGGCAAAGGCCGTAACCAAGGAACTTGCCAAAATCGCCCTTGCCGAGCATGAGGCAGGAAGAGAGTTCAAGGTGGCTATTTTCACCGGTGCATCCACGGGACAAAGCACCGATGGCGATCTGGCCAACGCTCAAGCCATCAAGTATCGCGCTCCCTACACCACCAACAACGACTTCCGCAAGCATGTGAACGCTGGTGAAATCCCCTACAACGACCTTCACCTAAGCCATATGGCACAAGAGCTGCGCTATGGCTTCTATGGCGATGTGGACTGGGCAATCCTCGAGGTGTGCGACATCGAGGAAGCCGACGGATTCTACAAGGCTTACCTCACCGCCGCTGGTGGCATCAGCCCAACAGCAGCCCGTTTGGCAAAGCATGTCATTTTGGAACTCAACTCCTTCCACAACCCCAATGCGAAATTCATCCACGATGTGTATGAGCCGCTCGACCCTCCATACCGCAAACCCATACCCATTTTCAAAGTTGGTGACCGCATCGGTAAACCATACGTGGAGATTCCAAAAGACAAACTCGTGGGAGTGGTGGAATGCAACATCCCCGACGAAGCACGCGCATTCAAGGACAGCGATCCCGTCACCGACCGCATCGGATTCCTCACAGCAGAATTCCTCGTCGAGGAACTGCATGCCGGCCGCATGCCTAAAGAGTTCCTCCCGCTGCAGAGCGGCGTAGGCTCAACAGCAAACGCCATCCTCGGCGCACTGGGGGCTGACAAGCATGTGCCCGACTTCAACATCTACACGGAGGTGATTCAGAATTCCGTCATCGACATGATGCTTTCCGGCCGCGTGAAAGATGCTTCCGCCTGCTCGCTCACCGTGAGCAACGAGTGCTTGATGCAGGTGTATGACAATATGGACTATTTCAAGGACCACCTCACCTTGCGCCAAAGCGAAATCTCCAACCATCCGGCCGTCATCCGCCGACTCGGCGTCATTGCCATCAACACCGCCATCGAGTGCGACCTCTACGGCAACGTCAACTCCACACACATCAGCGGCGTGAAGATGATGAACGGCATCGGAGGCTCCGGCGACTTCGAACGCAACGCCTACTTGAGCATCTTCACATGCCCATCAACAGCAAAGGGAGGTCTCATCAGCAGCATCGTACCCTTCGTAAGCCACCAAGACCATTCAGAGCACGATGTCAACGTCATCGTCACTGAGCAAGGAGTGGCCGACCTGCGCGCCAAAGGGCCCATGCAGAGGGCACAACTCATCATCGAGAAATGCGTGCATCCCGACTACAAGCAACTCCTTTGGGACTATCTCAAACTCGGCACCGGAGGACATACACGTCACTGCCTGCCAGCTGCATTCGCCATGCACGACACACTGCGCCGCAAAGGCGACATGCGACTCACCGACTTCGCCGAATACGTCAAAGACTAACAATAGGAAGCCCTCCTGGAACATCCTTGGATTTCCTATTAACTCCTATTATCTCCTAAGAAAGAAGCCTATGGGCAAATGCTCATAGGCTTCTTTCTTACATTTTCCTTTCCTATCATCTCACTCCGCCGCCGGAGCCACCGCCGCTGAAGCCGCCGCCACCACCGAAGGAGCCACTGCCGCCGCCACCAAAGCTGCGACCACTATAGCCACCACCTCCACTAGAATTGCTATTCCGTGACTGCACACGACTCATCACTGATGCCATACTTGCACTGGTGCTGGCAGCAAGAACAGAGCCTAATGAATCATTTGCCATATTGCGGGTGACGATGTCCATGTTCATAAACTCTGGGTTGATAGCTTTCATATCTGCCGTCACTTGATCGGCAATATCAAACAGGGCGGCATAGACCAAATAGTCTTTCCATAACGACACCTCGATGAGATGACGTTCGTTGGCCAAGGTGAAATCTTCCAGGAATTTCTTCAAACCGAATACCTTTCTCACGTCATCGATGCTGCTCTTGGCCTCCTTGAGTTTCATGGTGTCCTTTTTCAACGTCTCGAAAAAATTCATCACCTCTTTCTCGTTGTTTTCTCTTTTCAGCCACGTCTTCAATTCCTTTGGCTGAAGGATGCCATCCTTGCCTGCAGCCTTCTTGAAGATGTCGTATAATTGTTTCAATGAAGGATCCAAAAGCATGCGGTTGGATGAGTCGAACGTGCCGATGACAAAACATTCCTTCTTCTCTTTCTTGTTTTCCAATGCCTCGTTTTGGCCATTGGAATCCAGGAAATGCTCCTCTATGCAGAGTGAATTGGTACGTACGAGTCTTAACACCATCGCATTGATGAGACTGTTCATATCGATTTTCTCAAGCGCATAGAAAGCATTCATCATTTTTCTGGCAAGACACAAATTGCCGTTCAAGGGAATCTCTCGATACCACTCCAAATTTCTCAACAATCTTTTGCGCTCCCATAGTTTGACAATGGATTCAACGATTAGAATACAAGTATAAAACAGTATGAAAAAGAGCGTTAAAGCTAAGAACGGAAATGATAAAGCAAAGACAAAAATGATTTCCAAGAGTGTTTTCCAAAAGGGTTCATCCTCATAGACCGCATCATCTCCATAGTCCGTATAGTCACTTCCTTCCCTGGCTTCCTCAAGGACCTCTTCAAATGGACAATTGGCGCTCATCATAGGATGCAACAAGTCTTTTTCAAGTTTCATCACAATAATGACCGCCTCATAGGTATACATATCATCTATCAAGGCCTTCACCTTGCCATCCACCTTGCTGATATAACCCTTATTGCCAAAAAGCCATACGCCAACCGAATCTTCAGGCAATCCTGTCTCGCGGTACGATGTATGGATGTCGATGTTGACGCTCTGTGGAGAAGGCTTCATATTACGGGTGACAAACATCCAATTGAATCCGTCGCTCTCCTCGTAACTGAGCACCATGTCTGTGACAACATAATGGGCGATGTATGTCCGCTCGCCACTCTCGCCCAAACCCCAGCACAGTTCATAGCCATCGCTTTTGCGCACGAGGCCACACTTGCCTGTCTTCCATTTTCGGGAGCGATTCTCCTCCCATTCACCAATATTGGTGTATTTCCTACCAGTCTCATCGGTCACATAGAAGTCGATGATGTCTCGCCCGTTGAGGTTGTCGATGACGATGTAGCATTCCGTACCCTCGCTGTCAATGGACATCTGACGGGTTTCTATGATTTCTGCATCACCATTGTCGCGCAAGTCCACCTGGATGTCGAGATTGTGCAAAGAAGGACTTGCCGACACCATCGAGGTGACGGCAAGCAATACTGCCAAAAGAAAAAGGCGCTTGAATGAAGAATGTCTCATCGAAATAGTTTATTATCTCACTCCGCCGCCGGAGCCGCCGCCGCTGAAGCCGCCGCCGCCGCCGAAGGAACCGCCACCGCCACCGCCAGAGTCGCGTGAGGAACTTCTCACCACCGACGACACATCGTGACAGAAGCCAGAAGCAAACACAGGCACCAACGTCTCATTGGTCATATTGCGGGTTTCGATGTCCATGTTCATAAACTCTGGGTTGACTTTCTTCATATCGGCCTTCACCTGGTCGGCAATGCCAAAGAGCGTGGCATAAACCAGATAGTCCTTCCATAGCGACACCTCGGTGAGATGGCGCTCGTTGGCCAAGGTGAAGTCTTCCAGAAATTTCTTCAAGCCGAAGACCTTCTGTACGTCGTCGATGCTGCGCTTGGCTTCCTTGAGCTTCATAGAACCTTTGTCCAAGGACTTGACAAATTCCATCACCTCTGTCTGATGCCTGTTCATCCATTTCTTCAATTCCTTGGGCTGGAGGATGCCATCCTCTCCTGCCGCCGACTTGATGATGTCATACAATTCCTTCAATGAAGGGTCGGACAGCAGACGGTTGGAGAAGTCGAAATCACCAAGAACGATGCATTCCTGATCCGTCCCCTGCCCTCCAAACACTTTTTTCAAACCGGTGGCATCCACATGATGCACTTCTATGCGAAGGGTGTTGGTGCGAATGAGCTGAAGCAACATCGCATTGATGAGATTGTCTCTGGAGATGGGGTTGGTCATATAGAATGCACCCATCAAATTCTTGGCACGACGTAAGTTACCATTTGCGGGAACCTGCCGATACCACTCCAAGTTGTTCAACAACTTTTTGCGCTCACGTTTCAGATTTATGGACTCGTAAACCACAAATGCTGCAATAAGCAAGCAAAACAGACCACCAAAGATTAACTCAATGTTTTCCCTGATGAAATTCCAAGCCTTTTTCAACCCAGACTCTTCCTTATAATCACTTCCCTCAAAAGCAGTCTTGCGCACCTCCTTGAACGAGCGGCTGTCACTCTTCGAGGGATGGAGCATCCCTTTCTGAAGTTCCATCATCACGATGACCGACTCATCTGACTTCATATTCAACACCGAGGCCACCACCGTGTTGTCCATCTTGTTGATTTTGCCGTCCCTGTTGCCAAAGAGCCACACGCCAACGGAATCTTCGGGTAGTCCGGTTTCCCGATATGACGCTTCGATTTCAATGTTGACACGCTGCGGAGAGGGTTTCATGTCACGGGTGACAAACATCCAGTTGAAGCCGTCGCTCTCCTCATAGCTAAGCACCATATTGGTGACGACATAATGGGCGACATACATTCTCTCGCCACTCTTGCCCAAACCCCAGCAGAGTTCACATCCATTGCTTTTGCGCACGATGCCACATTTCCCCGTCTTCCAGTCACGAGACTGTTTCACCTTCCAGTCACCAACATTGGTGTACTTCTGTCCTGTCTCATCGGTCACATAGAAGTCGGTGATGGTTCGCCCATTGAGATTGTCTATGACGATATATACTTCCGTCCCCTCGCTGTCGATGGACATCTGTCGCGTTTCGACAATTTCTGCATCACCATTGTCACGCAAGTCCACATGGATGTCGAGGTTGCGCAAAGAGGGGCTTGCCGACACCATCATGGTGACGGCAAGCAATATTGCCAAGAGCGATATTCGCTTGATTAACAATTGTTTCATAAAGATTGGGGTAATGTTGTTTCTTATTATCTTACCTAAAATTGTAATATATCATCCTTGAGATCTTGATGATTGTTTTTCCTCTTATCATGGTCTACAAGAATTGACAAACTCTTACGTTATCAAAAATTACTCCTCGTAGTCACTTCCCTCAAACGCATTCTTACGCACCTCATTGAACGTGCGGCTGTCACTCTTTGTGGGATGCAGCAAGCCTTTCTGAAGTTCCATCATCAGTATGACTCCCTCATCAGTAGTCATATTCTTCGTAATGGCCACCACCGAGTTGCCCAACTTGCAGATATTACCATGCTTGCAACCGAAAAGCCACGCGCCAACTAAGTCTTCGGGCAGTCCGGTCTCTCGGTTCGATGCTTCGATGTCGATGATGACACGCTGGGGAGAAGGGTACATATCACGGGTGACAAACATCCAGTTGAAGCCATCGCTCTCCTCATAGCTGAGCACCAGGTTGGTGACGACATAATGGACGATGTAGGTACGCTCGCCACTTTGTCCAAGCCCCCAGCACAGTTCATAGCCATCGCTTTTGCGCACGATGCCACACTTGCCTGCCTTCCATTCACGAGACTGTTTCACATCCCAATCATCAACATTGGTGTAACGCTGTCCAGTCTCGTCGGTCACATAGAAGTCGGTGATGGTTTGCCCATTGAGATTGCCTATGACGATATATACTTCCGTCCCCTCGCTGTCGATGGACATCTGTCGCGTTTCGACGATTTCTGCATCACCATTGTCGCGCAAGTCCACGTGGATGTCGAGGTTGCGCAAAGACGGACCCGCCGACACCATTATGGTGACGGCAAGCAACCAGACCAGAAGCCAAAGTCGCTTACTTGCCAAATGCTTCATCGAGATTGGGATAACTGGATTTCTGTTCTTCGTCCACTTTCAGGTACTCCTTCTCACGGAAGTTGAGCATGGAAGCCACGAAGGATGACGGCCACATACGCACCAGTCTGTTCATCTTGGTGGCAGTGTCGTTGTAAACCATACGGCTCATGCGCACGTTCTCCTCATAGGTGTTGACGCTGTCCATCGCCTTGGCGAAAAGGTCATTGGCCTTCAGGTCTGGGTAGGCCTCACCGATGGCGAGCAGGCGACCCAGCACTTGGGAGAGTTCTCCCTGTTGCTGCTGCACTTCCTCGGCAGTAGTGGCTACCGCCCCGCGACGGGCACTGATGACATTGATGAGTGTTTCCGACTCATGCTTGGAATATTGAGCCGCCAACTTGGCTGCGGCGAGCAAGGCATCCCAACGGGAGTTGAGTTGCACGGCAATCTGGCTCAATGCGTTCTTGCATAGCTCGTCGATGCTGACAAGTTTGCGCTGTGTATTGTAAATATACACCAAAACGACAACGACCAAGAAAATGATCAATCCTAATAATACAGCTAGTACTTTCATAATAAAATTGTTTTTAGTAAAGATTTATCAACTATTGTTATACGGAGCAAATTTAGATAAAAAATCCGATATTTTAAGCCAGTTGAGATAAAAAAGGGAATAAATCCCTCCGAATTGGGGTTGCATAAGTCTTTTAATCGGCCTTTTTGCAATAAATCAAGGCGCATACTCCCCAATATCCTATTTT
>JAFWSS010000176.1 GCA_017524385.1 Prevotella sp. | reverse complement strand
TGGAGACGGAATGGGTGGAATACCCTGTGCTCCACATCAGTCTGGCATCGGCGAAGGACGGTGGCGTGAGTTATTTGAAATTACGCGTAGGCACACAGCTTGGATGGTTGGAGGAGAAGTATGGCATTATACGGAGCAGTGACGAGCCTGGCGACCGCCTGGCCCAACTTATCAAGGGCTGTGCCGAGAAATACGGCAAGAAGGTCGTGGTGCTCATCGACGAATACGACGCGCCGCTGCTCAGCGTGATGCACCAGCCGGAGCAGCTTGAGGAGATGCGCCTGGCCCTTCGTGCCTTTTACGCCCCATTGAAAGATTGTGACGAGTTCTTGCGCTTCGTCTTCATCACCGGCATCTCCAAGTTCTCGCAACTCAGCATCTTCAGCGAACTGAACAACCTGAAGCGCATCACGATGGTGCCGGAATATTCCGCCGTCTGCGGCATCACCGAACAGGAACTGCACGAGCAGTGGGGCGACGCCGTGGCCGACATGGCCGCCGACATGGGCATTGCCACGGAGGAGGCTTTTCGACAGCTGAAGGAGAAATACGACGGCTACCACTTCGCAGAAGACCTGACCGACGTGTATAATCCCTTCAGCCTGCTCAACGCGTTGGTGGACAGACGCATCAAAGACCATTGGTTTGAGACGGGCACGCCTACGGTGTTGGTCAACATGCTGAAGAAATTCGGCACCGACATCACGAGATTGGATGGCAGCTTTGCCCGTTCTGTCGAGTTTGACGCACCCACGGAGCAGATGAAGAGCGTGCTGCCGCTGTTCTACCAGAGCGGTTACCTCACCATCAAGGATTACGACCGCGACACCGACACCTACACCCTGGGGTATCCCAACAACGAGGTGTATCAAGGCGTGATGGACGCCCTTGTGCCGTACTACGTCTGGGACGACACGCTGACCACCAGCAACAGCATCGTCGACATGTACCGCGCCCTGCGCAATGACAACCTGGAGGAGATGCTGGAGCGCCTGAAGGCGTTTCTCGCCTCCATCCCCTATGCCGAGGGAGCCAACACCGAGGGGCATTTCCGTCAGTTGCTCTACGTGGTGTTCTCGCTCATGGGCCGCTACCTGCTGACGGAGGTGAGGACGGCCACGGGGCGCATCGACGCAGTGTGGCAGTCGCGCACCGATGTCTATGTCATTGAACTGAAAATGGACCAACCGGCCCGGAAAGCGTTGCAGCAAATTGACGAGAAGGGCTATATGATACCTTTCACCTATGACGAGCGTCGGTTGCACAAGATCGGCCTGTCGTTCTCGACGAAGACGCGCACCATCGAGGAATGGTTGATGGTGCATCAATAAACATAGGCTTAATCGTACCTTTGCTTGCATGAAAGAAAGAAATGTGTGGCAGGCGTGTTTGCGTCGCCTGCTGTCAATATTTATTTTTGTAATGCCATTGGGAGCGTGGGCCGACTCCGTGCTCGACTCCCTGTATGTGGTGGTATGGCTGAAACCCAACGGCGATGCTGAGTTTACCGAGAAACGCGTGATGCACGTGGACGACGAGGGGACGGAAGGATACACCGTGGTGAGCAACTTGATGGAAGACAGCCATATCAAGGAGTTCAAGTTGTTTGACGACCATAGCGAGCACTACTACACCCACGTGCCCGACTGGGACGCACTGCACACACGCAACGAAAAGGCGCTGAAATGCGGCGTGGTGGAAAGCGAGCCCGGGACGTTCTGCATCTGTTGGGGTCTAGGTCAAACAGGTGTGCGTGAATATTGGGTGAACTACACCATCACCAACGTGGTGAGGAGTTATGCCGACTACGACGCCCTCTACCACCAGTTCGTCGCACCCGGCATGGACCCACTGCCCCGTTTCATGGAAGTCATCATCTCCCAAGGAGAAGAAAAAGACTTCCCCAAGGGCAGCGTGAAAGCTTGGAAACAAGGGTACAAAGGCGAACTCTATGTGAGAGACCATTCCGTCGTGGCCAAAAAGTACTCGCCTTTTGACAGCAAGGAATATGTGACACTGCTGTGCCGGATAGGAAAGGGAATCATACAACCTACCCTCTCCACCGATGCGAAGTTCAGCGAGTTGTTGGATGACTTCAACTCAGTGGGGAAAATAGATAAAGGCACCTCGTCGAAAAAGAAGAAAGGAAGAAACATCGGCCTTTTGATAGTGGGGGGCATCCTGCTATGGTTGGTCTTGACCGCCGTGCTGCTATATGCCGTGAAACAATGGAGGAAAAATTGAAGAAAATTGAAAATTGAAGGAAATTGAAAATTGAAGATTGAAAATTGAAGATTGAAAATTGAATTTTTGGAGCAGCGAGAGCAGAGTCAAGCTTGCTTGAACCCTGCCGAGTCGCGACAAAAATCAGCGAAGCTAATTTGGAGCAGCGAGAGCAGAGTCAAGCTTGCTTGAACCCTGCCGAGTCGCGACAAAAATCAGCGAAGCTAAAATTGAAGAAAATTGAAAATTGATGATTGGAGATTGAAGATTGAAAAACATGCTTTGGGTGTAAAACGATTTTGGATATGGAGACGTCAATCATATTGGTGATATTCGCCGCCATCTTCGGGGCGGTCATTGCCTATCTTGCCGCCCGCAGCAGGATGGCATCCTTGGAAACCAGCGGTCGCCTGTTGGGTGAAGAACTGCTCTCACTCAGAAAGCAGGTGGAGAAAGAACGTGCTGCTGCAAAAGCGTTGGCCGACGAGCGCTCCTCTTTGATGGCACGCCGCGACGTGTTGGAGTCTCGTGTGGAGACGCTGCTTGGGCAGATGGAAGAGATGAAAGCCTTCGCTGGAGAGCAGCGCGACGAGGTGCGGCGGCAGTTTGAGAGTCAGATGGCCTCCCTCGTAGCCGACCGCGACCAACGATTGGCCGACCTGAAGACGCAATACGAGCAACAGTTGGAGGCTATGGAACAGCGTCACCAACAACAGATGAAACAACAGGGGGAACTTGTCAGAGAACAGGTGAACACCGCCTCTGAGGAAATTCTCAAGAAACGCTCAGAAGAGTTGTCGGCAGCCAACAGCCAACAACTCTCCGCCATCCTCACACCATTGGGCGAACACCTCCGACAGATGAGGGAAGCGGTGGAACGCAGTGACAGGGAACACACCACGACCATGGAGCGACTCGACGCCTCTATCAAGGCCAACCTGGAACAAGCAAGGGAGGTGGGCTCCCGGGCCGACAAACTGGCCCAGGCCCTCACCGCCGACAACAAGACGCAAGGCAACTTCGGAGAACTGCGGCTGCGCACCTTGCTCGAAGGGATGGGGTTCGAGGAAGGCGTACAATTTGAGGAACAGGTGACACTGAGAGACGAGAAGGGAAAAACCATCCTCGAAGAAGAACAAGGGAAGAGGATGGTGCCCGACGTGGTACTCCATTTCCCCGACAAACGTGATGTCGTCATCGACTCCAAGATGTCGATGAAGGCTTTTGAGGACTACCACAATGCCTCCACGGAAAGCGACAAGGAGGATGCCCTGCAAAGACACCTGATGTCGGTGAGGAACCACGTGCGCGAACTGTCCCACAAGAACTACAGCCAATACATCCACGAGGGACGGCAGAAACCCGACTTCGTGATCATGTATGTCTATAACGAGAGTGCGCTCCAACTGGCTTTGCTCGGCGACCCATCCCTCTACCGCGAGGCGTATGACCAAGGGGTGCTCGTCTGTGGCAGTCAGAACATGTATATGATGCTCAGAGTGCTGGAGATGACGTGGAGACAGGTGAGGCAGGCGGAGAACCAAGAGGAGATCATGAAGACGGCCAACGAACTGGTCAACCGTGTTCAACTCTTCTACGAGCGGTTTCTCACTGCGGAAGAGCAACTCAAAAAGGCACAGGAGGCGTTCGCCAAACTCAGGACCACCACTTCACCGACAGGACAGAGCATCGTCACGGCTGCCAACAAACTCTTGAAATACGGTGCCAAGGAAAATCCCAAAAGACAACAAAAACTGCCGAAGAAGATTGAAGATTGATGATTGGTGATTGAAAATTGAAGATTGATGATTGAAAATTGGAGATTGTAGCCTTGCATTTCATTTCATTTTATTACCTTTGCATTCAAATTCGAAAATAAGACACTCTGAACTCCAAACACTCCCGATATATGAAGAAAAAGTTACTACCTTTGGTCATGCTGCTCTCATCGATCTGCTCATTTGCCATCGACAGCGTTACATTCTCCGAAGTCACCATCATGCCAGGTGCCACCGGAGAGGTAGAAGTATCCTATACCTCTTCTGACGAGGACCATATTTTTTCAGCATTCCAGATCGAGGTCAAACTGCCCGATGGCATCAATGTCGTCGAAGCACATCTTGGCGATGACGTTTATGAAAATTCTCCACAAATGAGGGTGATCTACAACAACGTTTCCAACAATGGGGAAAGAAGTTGCACGTTCGTAGGCTTCTCTCCATCCACCTTGACCGGAGGCTTGCCTACTGGAGAGCACGAACTCTTCACCTTCACCCTCGCAGCCGACGAAGATGTGTCTTTGGGCGAATACTCGCTCGATGTGCCTTGTGTGGAATTCACCAAGGTTCCCATCAACTCCACTGGCACCGGCAACATCAATGCCTTGTTCCTGCCCGCCACAACGCTCAACCTAACTATTGACTTCATTGTCAAAAACGAAGAGGACCTTCACTATTTCTTTGAGTGGCTCGGCAACCGACAAGGCGACAACCTTCGCCAACAACTCAACCTCCATGGGGTGAACATCCCTCTCACCTACCCTGCCGAGATACCCGAAGATGCCGACCTCACCATCATCAATGGCACGTTCTCTGCGGGCGAAGGATGGAACGGAGCGAACGTGTTCATCGTGCCTTCCACAAGCAACTTCTCTCTCAACGACATCACCGTGGATTTCTCCAACCCTACGCTGCCCTCATCGCTCGTCCTTTTTGACGTATCAGGCACATTATACCTCAACCAAGGAACAAACATCAACGGTGGAGGGACGAATGCTATCAACCCATCTTCAGGGACGGTCACTCTCAACGGTGCACACCTCAACGGCGTGGAGTTGATGGTTGGTGAAGAGGTGAACCTCTTCTCCGCCGCTCCCTTGGCAAGCGACATCACGGTGCGTGTACCTGAAGACGGACTGCACGAGGGTTTCCGCATCATGGGACCAGAGGACAACTATCCATTCACCTTGACCGACGCCTTCTCCGTGGTGGTAGCCAACGACCCGAAGGCATGGTGCGTCGAGGTGGACAACGAGGGATACCTCTCACTCTTCCCAGCCTTCCTGCTCGGCGATGTCAACGTCGACCGCGAAGTGAACATCACCGACATCATGTTGGTTGTCAATTATGTCTTGGGAGGCAAAACGAAAATGCGAATAGCTGCCGCCAACGTGGTGAGAGACAAAATCATTTCCATCGCCGACATAGTAGCAATCGTCTCCATCGTACTTAATTAGGGACGGTATTCATAGGATTTTCAACATCACCCTAAAAAAGGGGCTTTTGATACAAACGAGGCTGGTTTAATACCAGCCTTTATTTGTTGACAATGGTAATTAATACACTTAAAAGTATTAAATTGTAAGAAATACAACAAAAATCATAACATATTGAAAGGAACTTGCATAAATTTCTATTAATATGTAAAATTTGTTAAAAATCAAGGTAAAAAGGTACAACTTTGGGTTTTATGCCTTATATTTGTGGCGTCTGAACTTGCTTAGCCATTTTGGCTCTCTCTCCGCCCAATAAAATATCAACTTCTCAAAAACCTCAATGATTACCTATTATGATTGACTTCAAACAAATTCAACGCTTTCAGGATTGCCTCGACAAATACATGATGCGCACGGGAAAACATGAGATCAACGATATGGAGGCCAACACCGAGTTGGCACGTGCCGGGTTGTTGGAAGACGACCCCCCACATCCAGGAAGACCCCTGCGGGAAATCCTCGCTGCTTTGCGCGACTCCAACCACCTTCCCCAAAACATCAAGCATTTGTATGGACAATGGAAAATCCGACTCTCAGGCACCATCGCCAAGATGCCCATGTTCATGCAGTTCCAGTATGACTGAGGCTTCAGTCTTTGAAGACAGCTGAAGCAATAGATACTGTAGAAATCTTAGTGACCACAAGCGGGCGGTTTTGTTTCCTAAACCGCCCGCTTGTGTATAACGCCAGCATATCCTCCATAGGCTAAGGTTTCCCCTCCTCATCCGCCTTTGCCGTCCTTTTTTTGGGCAGGCGTCCAGACTTGCGCAACGCTTCGGTGATGATCCATTGCAATTGCCCGTTGGTGGAGCGGAACTCATCAGCAGCCCATGCTTCAAGGGCGCTCATCGTTTCACTGTCCACCCGTAGGATGAAAGTCTTCGTTTGGGTTGTTTTCTTGGCCATAGCTGTAAAGCGCTAAATATAATAACTCAAGTTTCACATTCACTCATCTATCTGGAGTAAAATGGGAGTTAAAGAGGAGTTAAAGGGGAGTTAAAGAGGAGTCAAAGGGACAATTGCCGTGCAAGTCGAGTTAATGATTGAGCGTACCGGTGTTCACCACGGGTTGTGCTGACTCGTCGCCGCAGAGCACCACCATCAAGTTGCTCACCATGGCGGCTTTCTTGTCATCGTCCAACTCCACGACACCCTCTTCCGAAAGTTTCTGAAGAGCCATCTTCACCATCGACACAGCACCTTCCACGATTTTCTCACGGGCGGTGATAATGGCAGAGGCCTGCTGACGGCGAAGCATCACGGCTGCAATCTCAGGAGCGTAGGCCAGATAGTTGATGCGCGCTTCCACCACCTCTATGCCGGCAAGTGCCAGGCGCTCGTCGAGTTTCTGCTCCAACTGTTCATTGATTTCGTCGGCACTTGAGCGCAGGGTGGGTTCGTTGGTCTGTGCATCCTCATCGTCGTAGGCATATTGACCAGCCACCTGGCGCAAGGCGGCATCGCTCTGCACGCGGACGAATTTCTCCAAAGCATTCATGATGCTCTTGGCACTGGCGCCTAATTCCGTAGGCGAACTTGCCATAGTCTGTGAGTCCACCTCGAACATGGCCTTGTAGGTATCGTTCAACTTCCACACCAGCACCAGTCCAATCATCACCGGGTTGCCCGTCTTGTCGTTCACCTTGATGGGTTCTGCATCGAGGTTGCGTGCACGCAGCGACACTTTTTTAGAAGAATAGAAGGGATTGACCCAATAGAAACCGGTGCGGGTGAATGTCCCGCTGTATTTACCAAACCAAGTGAGCACACGTGCTTCATTGGGTTCCAGCATCAAGAATCCGCACCAACATATGATGTTGATGAGAAGCAAGAGGATGCCACCGCCGAGCAGCCACCCGCCATTGTCACCATAATGAGCGTCCAACACGATGATGCCACATACAATGCCGATAACAGACAGGATAAAAATTGCCAGATTGACAAACAACATCAAAAAGCCATTCAGGGCTGTTCCTGAAAAAGTAAATTCTTTCTTCGTTTCCATTTTACCTTGATTTTTAAGATTTGAAATCTGATATCATTTTGATATTGCAAATATACTACTATTATTTCAATATTGTATCATTTTGAGGCAAACATTAAGTTTTTTTAGTAAAAGTTAAACAACGACCTGGTACTGTTTTTAACATATAATTCTTGCTTTGGCAAGCGTCTCCTTCGTCTCCGAGCGACCATATAATTAGTCATAAATTCTTGCTTGGGCAAGCGTCTCCTTCGTCGCCGAGCGGCTGTGTGTCAGAATTTTTGATTAATTCTTGGACGAGCCAAGCGGCAGAGCCGAGCGTATGATTAATTCTTGGACGAGCCAAGCGACAAAGTATGCATCATTGATTTGAAAGATTTGCCTTCCGCTTCGCACGTCGACCGCTGGTTCTCGCCTTAGGCGACTCAAAAAGAAGATTCGCTGAATGGTCACCAATGTTGTCAAATTCGTTAATTTTCGATAAACGGCCGCCATCTTGGTTAAATATTTCTAATGCCACTCAACAAATGTGGGTTTTGCCCGTCTTTAAGATAAGCATGATTGGAAATCATCATCAATTCACAAGTCACAAGAAGTTTCACATTAATTCCTAATCATTATGAAGTATAAAATTTACATCCTTTCCGCGCTGGCAGCAGGACTGCTCCTGACAAGTTGCGCCAGCAAGAAGGACTTGCTCAGCTGCCAGGATGAGAACCGTGCACTGAGCAGCAAATACCAAGAAACGAAGGACATGCTTTCCGACACCAAGGAACAGCTCGCCGCCAGCAACTCACGTGTCGCCAGCTTGGAAGAGCAATTGCAACAAGCCAAGCGCGACTATGCCCGTTTGCAACGCTCCCTGGACAAGAGTCTGGAAAATTCCAGCCAGAACAATGTCAGCATTGACAAATTGGTGGACCAAATCAACGAGTCAAACCAGTACATCCGTCACCTTGTCGACGTGAAGAGCAAAAGCGACTCCCTTTCCATGGTCCTCACCAACAACCTCACACGTTCACTCAGCAAGGAAGAACTCAAGGAGGTTGACGTCCAAGTGCTCAAAGGCGTTGTGTATATCTCCCTCGCCGACAACATGCTCTACAAGAGCGGCAGTTATGAAATCAACAGCCGTGCACAAGAGACGCTGAGCAAGGTGGCCAAGATCATCATGGACTACAAGGACTTCGACGTCCTGGTGGAAGGCAACACCGACACAGTTCCCATCTCAAGGGAGAACATCCGCAACAACTGGGACCTCAGCTGTCTCAGGGCTTCGAGCGTCGTGCAGTACCTGCAGAACAACTTCGGTGTAGACCCGAAACGTCTCACCGCTGGTGGCAGGGGCGAATACAACCCCCTCACCACCAACGACACCGACCTGGGCCGTCAGCGCAACCGCCGCACGCAAATCATCATCACCCCGAAACTCGACGAGTTCATGGAGTTGATTGACCAGGCACCAGAAAACTGATTACAAATCGGTATTTTCAATCTCGCATAACCATAAGGGGGGGGCAAAATGCCCCCCCCTTGTTAATCCTGCCTTGGCAGACACCAAATGATGAAGTTTGATGATGAGGCCATAGCATACGACAAGGTACTTGCGAGCAGTGAATTCCCATATGGTAATGTGGGGAAATGCCAATCAAATAGTTATAGCGAACCTATATTTTTTTAATTATTTTTCATAACTTTGCCCCCGTGAAAGTAAAAACGAGACTATTCATATTGCTCGCTGCACTGACATATGTTGTCGGCTTGTCAGCTGTTGGCGTTCTCGGTAATGGGAATACCTGTCCCATTCTTGAGATGCAGGTTGACAGGCTTCCAAACCTCCATGTGCCACGTACAGGACACGCTACGCTCTGTGTCAATGGCGAAGTGATGGTTATTGGAGGCCATACCTCCGGATTCGTTCCTACGGCTACGGCAGAGTTTCTTGTTGGGGGCGAGTGGAAATTGCAACCGCTGGTCTATGCACACGACCAAGGTTTGTTTGTGCCGATGAAATCGGGAAAATTAGTGGTTGCAGGCGGACATGAACAACCACTTGGCATAGGGCAGACGTTCCCGTTGGAAATCTGCTATCCTGGAACTCAAGTTTTCGAAGGTTATGGCTGTCTGGAACGGAAACGCTGTATTGCTCAGGGACTGGAAATGGACAGTGGAAAGGTGGTCATCACCGGCAACTGGTATGCCGATGACGACGTTGAGTGCTTCTATGGCAACAGGATGTGCCAGAAAGTGAAGGATGTCACACAACACCGCTCCCAACCATATATTCTACGAACGGCCAAGGATAATGCCATCATGTTCAGTGATCACGACAACTATGGTCATACCTTTGACACCATTGTGATTGACCGTCTTCGTGGAGAACCGTTTGTTGAACCGCTGCTCCAAACGTGGCGTCCTTATTTTCCCCAAAGTTGTGGCCATATTCAGGATGGGTTCATCGGTGATGAAGACCACGGAGAGTATGCTTATCTGCTTTTAGGCGTCAGAGACGATGGCCAGATGGCTCTTCTGAAGGTGGAAGGTGAGCGGTTCTCGCTGTTGCCTACTGCCTGTCCTGTCCCGATGCGCAGCAAGTGGGGTGCTATCGTCTACTTCTCGACGGTGATTGCCGACCGCAAGGCTCAGCGTGCGTACATTGCTGGCTATGGTGTCGACAAAGGTGACCATCGCCTATATGTACTCTGTATTGACTATGGTCGGACTCCCGCAGCCCTGTCAATCTACCACTCTGGACCGCAGGACAGCATTGGTTGCTATCATCCGGTTCTGACTGCCGATGGCGACTTGCTGATGGCTGGTGGCATCTTTTTTCCGGAGCCAAGTAACTACACGCCGGCTGCCACATCCCTGCTGCTGCGGGTAGGCAAGCGTCATCCCGGGTCGCCTGCCACAGTTTCCGCGTTCTGGACTTGGTGGCCTTGGATGATATTGTTGCTGGTGGTTGGGCTCATCGTTTTATTGTTTTGGCTCCGAAGAAGGAGCACCGTAGATGCTGAGGAGATAAAAGAAGCAGATTCCATCGAAGACCCTGCTGCCGATGAAATGCTTCTGCAACGTATATGTCGGTTGATGGAAGAAGAGCAGTTGTTCCTCAATAGTGAACTGAAAGTGGCCGATGTCGCCTCCTTGCTTGGTACTAACATCAGTTATGTTTCCACCTGCATCAACCAGAAGAAGGGCTGTTCGTTCATACAGTTCGTCAACGGATACCGTGTCGAGCATGCCCAGCAACTGTTACGTAGGTATCCCGACAAGAAGATTTTTGAGGTATGGGCGGCCTCGGGATTTGCCAACGAGACATCTTTCTTCCGTACCTTCAAGGCCGTGACAGGCCTCACTCCTAACCAGTGGAGAGCACAAATCGACTGACAATTCGCAAATTGTTAGTGTATTTACGAGAATTGTAAGTCCTGTTTCTTCCTTTTCCACTACATTTGGGGCTGGGATTGTTCTTTCAATTCCATGGAATGTAGTATGTAGATAACCCAAGATCAACACAATTATTTCAAATGATGAAGAAACAGCTTATTATCCTTCTTCTCTGCCTGCCCTCACTAGGCATGTGGGCACAGAACGCCATTGCTGTCCATCAGCAGGACGGGAATGTGGTCAAGTTCGCTTTCGAAGAGAAACCAGTAGTGACTTATGTGGGGGATTGTCTTGTCCTCACCACGACAAAGACCATGGTCGAATATCCCATCTTCCTATTGAAGAAAATCAGCTTTGACGTGGAGGATGTTGCGGAAGCCATCCCTGAGGCGAAGGCTGACGCGCAATTCAGTTTTCGTGGCGAAACACTCACCATCAGCGGTGGCGAACCCTTTTCGCACGTTTACCTTTATCATCTGAATGGAACGATGGTGGGGCGTTATCAACTTGATTCCCAGGGCTACGCCACCATCCATGTGTCGGGCTTGAGCCGAAGCATCTATATCGTAAAGACCAATGGTTTCACCTTTAAATTCCGCAAGTCATGAAGAAACTCTTGTCCCTTCTTATAGTTGCACTCTTTGCGACGAGCGCCGTAGCCGACGACATCAGTCCTGAGGAGGCTCTGCAGATAGCACGCCAGTTTGCCAACAGTCCTTCGACGCAGCAATTGTCGCGCCGCAAGGCACCTGCCAAGCCTGTTTCGCCGCAAATGGCCCATGTCATGCGTTCGGAAGAATCGCAGAAGGATAATGTATATGTCATCAACCTCGGCAACGACCAAGGCTTCGTGGTCGTGGCGGGTGAGACGGGAGCGGAAGACGAAGTGCTCGGCTATTGCGACCACGGTTCCTTCTCCTATGATGACTGCCCCATACAGCTGAAGGACCTGCTGGAGAGTTATTCTACTGCCGTTGACACCCTGCGACGCAACCCGGCAATGGCCGCACCCCGCCGGGCTGTTGGTGCATGGCCCAGCTACATCGGTTCCATAGTGGTTGGACCATTGCTCACCACCACCTGGAATCAATGGGGACCCTACAACATCTATTGTCCGGCGGGTTGTCCGACGGGATGCTACCCGACAGCCCTGGCCCAGTTGATGAACTACTGGCAGTGGCCAAAGAAGACGATTGGAACGGTGGGTGGAGAGGACTTCTCCGGCCATGTGTACGACTGGGACAACATGCTTGACAACTACTGGTTGGGATACAACGATGTACAGTCTGAGGCTGTGGCGCATCTGATGGCCGACATTGGCAAGGCCTTCGGCACGATGTATGCACCTGAAGGCAGTCCTACCCAATTTGTTTTTCAGCCACTGATAGACATTTTCGGCTATGAGCCGGGCATCCAGATGGTACAAGGGCTTTCAGCTGCCAATCTTGTGGGTTATTTGAGATCCGAACTTAACGAGCTTCGTCCCGTCCTGTATTGCGGCTCTCCGGATTTTGAATCGACGGGTTCCCATGCGCTTGTGTGCGATGGCTATACCGACAGGGACTTCTTCCACTTCAACTACGGCTGGGGTGGCTCCTGCGACGGTTTCTACAAGAATGCGCTGGTTTCCAATTATGCATGTAATGCTTTCATCTTCACCGGTGTACGTCCCTACAATGCCGAGTACAAGGTCATCGACGGTATCAAGTACGGACTGCTGACCAGCGGTACGGCAGAGGTGATTGACTACACACTCGGCGCAGGTGGAAAAGATAACGGCGACGTCACAATCCCATCGGTGGTGACCGACGACGAGGGCAAGGAATACCGTGTGACCCGCATCCGCAGTCTCGCTTTCTATGCAAAAGGTAATTTCAACAAGATTACCATTGGCGACAACATAGAGGCCATCGACCGGAATGCGTTTATCATGAGCAATGTCTACGAAGTGGTGTTTGGCGACAAGGCGAAAGAGATTCCCGATAACGCCTTCGAAAATGCAGGCGTCCGTAAGTTGACCATCGGAGCCTCTGTCAAGCGTATTGGAAAAAGGGCCTTCAAGATGTGCAATGTCGGTGAGATTACCTGCAAGAGTCCGGCTTTCGAGGTGGACGACGAAGCATTCTACAACAATACAGGCCTCGACACGGGCGAGTGGCTCAGCCATATTACGAAGTTGGGATGGCGGTCGTTTTTCTGGTGCTACTTCTTGAATAACCCCAACTTTGAGAACTTGGAGGAAATAGGCTCAGAGGCATTTTTCACCTGTTTCTTTAAATTGAATGACGGTCGGGGTGCCGCTCAATTTACCATTCCACCCAAGTTGAAAAGCATAGCTCCCGACGCTTTCAAGAATTCCGTCGGTCTGTGGTGGTTCTATGTAAGGGACAATCCCTATTTCTACAACGGTGTCCAACCCTACCTGCTCAACAATAGCGGTACAAGTTTGCTGATGACGGTCACTGATCCTTTCGACTTGATAGGGAAATCTGATGGTTTGTACCCCCTTCCCGAGACTTTGGTCAAATTAGAACCCGGATGTGTCTGTGGAAATACAAGTGCTAATATCGTCATCCCCAACACTATAGTTGAGATGGAAGGTGCTTTCAAGAATTGTAGCAAGTACTTAAATAATATATATATCAGGGCCGACATTCCTCCCGTCATCTCTGACTCAACATTCAACGAAGAAATTTTCAAGAACAGCAGGCTAACGTTATATGTACCCAAGGGTAGCCGCGAACGTTATGCCAATGCTCCCGGCTGGCGACGTTTCAGGTCTATTCTTGAGGCTTATGAATGGGCAAGTTATTATCCAGACGACTATGAGCCCACACCACCGCCAGGCCGCCAGTACGATATGGTGGTCAACAGCACAGACGACAACCAGCAGCGCATGCACATCCCCGTCAGCGAGGTGAGCAGTATGGAGATTGCCGACGACGGACAGCACGTGGTCATCAAGCGCAATGGCAAGGACGACTATACGACGACCGTTGCAGCCATCGACAGCATCACGTGGAGACCGGGCTTCGTCTATGAGAACGCCGAGGTGTTCGACCTGAACGACTCGACGCTCACCGCAGAGGCCCAGAAGTGCAAGGTGACGTTCAACAGCACCTGTATCGACGGCGACGTGCAGCTCAGCATCCGCAATGGCGTTCTGAAGCCTGACGTCACTGATGGCGTCACCCGCGGCATCACCGTGGACCTGAACCTGTCGGACGGCACCCACGAACTGACCGGCACCGCCGACATCGTCATACCCATACAGCCCTACGCATGGGAAAAGGTGAACGCGGCCTACTACAACGAGGAGGTAGGCCACTGGGAGCCTGTCTGCTTCAAGTACGACGAAGCAAACGGAACGGTAACCATCACCACCAATCATCTGTCGATGTATTCCGTGTTCTTCATCAAAGACGACCTCTCCTGTCTTGCCAACCTCAACTACTGGGGCATGGCTCCAGACCTGTATGAAATAGATGAAGCCATCAAGAAACTGTTGTACATCGTGTCCTCCGACGACCCTGATGCACAGATGGTGAGGGAGTTCAAGGATGAGATGGCCTTCTGGCAGAGTGTAGGGTTAGGCGGCCTCTACAACATCGTCACCAGCATCTCAGAACCCCTGCTCAACTTCAAACCCGAGGCCCTGGACAACGCTGTCAACTACATAGGCTACCTGGGTACGGCGATGAGCATACTCGACGTGGTGGGGGCCGACATCAAGGGCGACGACGTGGGAGTGCTGAAAGGTACGCTGAGCACCGTGCTTAGCTATTCCGGTGGACAGATGGCATCGGCCATCGGAACACCCATCATGTCGGCCTGCATGGGCACTGTGGCCTTCATCGGCATCGCTCTCGACAAGCTGAACACCTCTGTCCAGGAACATAAGCGTGATATGTTCCGAGCCGCCTATCGCTACTACTACACCAAGGCAGGCAATCGTGCGCTCCAGGCTGACTCGAAGTACCCCATGAATCAGGAGAATCCGAACGGCTACCTACGCACGCCAAAGGACTGGTACAACTACTTCTACCCGATTTTCGCTGAGGGAAAGATGTCGCAGGTGGAACTCGAGGCGTTCATCGAATATGCGGTGAAGAGATACTGCGACCGCTTCTGGGAAGACAACGAGGCAGTACGCACCTGGTGTTATGAATGGGCGAAGACGCAGGGACTGTCAAGCTATATGTGGATCAGCGAGGCCGACATGCAGCAAATCAGCGACGAATATTATGCCGACCTGATAAACGGCGATTTGGTGAGCGTCATCCTGGCCATCAGGAACAACCTGAAAGTGGAGGCCAGCAACCGATATCATAAGGCGCTGGAACGTGTGGCGAACATAGTCAACACACAGTACAAACTGCAAATCAGCGACTCGTCGAAACCTTCTGACGGCAAGTCGAAATATGCCGGGTGGCAGATGCGCTTTGCTGAAATCCCCGGCAGCATAAGCAACGCCAAGGAGTGGATGTGCACCATCGGCGATGACGGCACGGCCACCTTGGGATACTTCACCGTATTTGCCCTGCTGCAGAACGAGATGCCCTTCAATGTGGTGCTCGTCGACCCCAAGGGCATAGAGCGGAAGATGTGGAGTTTCCAGATCTCGGAGCATACCGGCAAGCGCGGCTTCAAGGTGGATCTGGCCAAGAGCGGCGTGGAGGTGGAGGTTCCCAAGCTCATTGACCTGCAACTGACCTACGACCCAGATCGCGTAGTCTTGCCTCTGACGCTCGATGGCTTCACCTATGAGTATGACTTCGACAAAAACCTGTACAAACGCCCGCACCAGTCACAAACGGCGATAAATGTCCCGCTCGACAATTCGTTCAACAAGCGAGCACGCTTCCAATACGAAATCGAGAGGTTCTTCAAGAACCACGACTTCATCACGGTTGACGGTGCCGGCCATGTGAAGATTGGCGACGACATCGTCGGAACGATGACGGGCAACGAGGGAACGGGCACGTTCACCATCAACACCAGTCACCAGTTTGTGGAGAAGACGAAGGAAGAGTTCGTGAATAACTTCAATAAACTCTTTGGCGATCAAGGTGACTTACTGGGAATCATCAACCTGCTGAACGGTACGATCAAGCACAAGATAGACTGTGAGTTCCATCTCGTCCGCAATGAAGACAACACCTATACTGTGACCTTTACCGGTACCGGCACGTTCAACTTCAGCGCAGAGAACGTAGCCTTGATAGAGAACATAGACTTCTCTTCCCTTTCATATGGTGAGAATCAGAATATAACGGTAGATGACATCAGCACCGCCATATCGGAAGCTGACGGAAAGGTGACACTGCGCTACGTCGTGAACCTATAAGCGCCTCCAATGCCATCGAATCACGGGAGCCGGTATTTGGTTGAAGAAAATTATTGCTAACCTTGCGACAATTTAAGGTGTCATAAAAGCAGAATCAGTATTTTAAAATCATAAGTGTCCACTAAAACTTTTTGAACCATAGGCAAATCAAGGTCGGAATCCTCGCTTGGATTCCGACCTTATTGTTACCTTTTCTGTATTCCGCATACTTTTGTCGTAAAAAGTCATCCTCTAATAAATGAGTCATTTACAATCTATCAAAAGGCTATTTGGGAACACCCATTGTGGAAAACAGGTGGGATACTTGAAATACAAAGGATACATGGGGAGCGTAGAGTATAGTGAGAAAGACAAGTGCCTCTTTGGCAAGGTACAGGGAATGTTTAAAGACTGCATCACATATGAGGGTGATACAGTCGATGAACTTACCGCAGACTTTCAAGTTGCAGTGGATGACTATTTGAAACTATGTGCAGAGAAGGGCGTGGAGCCAAGGAAGCCTTATTCTGGCGTTCTCAAAGTTTGCTTGACCCCAGAGATTCATAGTGGCGCGGCAATGGCAGCCAGAAGGCTGGCATTACCATCAATGCGTTCATCAGGAATGCTGTTGCAAAGGTATTGGGCATGACACTTTGAATTATTTGTAGGTATTGTGAATGGGGCATAGAGGATTTGAAGGCTCAACCTTGATAGATATAAGGCCTGAACAGCCCGCGAATGCACCACTTCCTATGTTAGTAACAGTTTCAGGTATTGTGAGAGTAACAAGGCCAGAACAGTGTTGGCGCGTTCCAATGGTTCGATGCACGTATTCCTGACGGCATAGACACACATATAGACACCGACGGTACCCTCATACATGCCACTAAAATGCGAAATCAGTCTTTCTGCATCCAAACGATATTCCAACAACACACGTAGCATGTAACACCTATCGCGAAACCTCTTCCTATCCATATAGGAAGGTTCCTCGTCTAATGAACTAGCAACCCCGAAGGGGTGGTCAGAGTACAGGCAGGTGGTGGAGTGCGAAGCACGGAACCCCTGTTAAAAGCATGGTGTGAGCAACAACCCCGAAGGGGTGGCAGAATGGCAACTTCATACACTTCATATCGTTGCTCTGCCACCCCTTCGGGGTTGTTGATTTCATATCATCGTCAAGCAGGGGTTACGCTTCGCTCCACCACCTGTCTGTGGTCATCCCAGTCCTTCGGGCTTCACTTCACAACCGGTAGCCATACAAGATAAATCCTAGTTGTTAGCATTATCTGACAATCCATTCAAACAAGCCGGCAGCATTGTCCTCGGGCAACTCCACCTCCAAGCGCAAGGCACCAGTCTTGACAGGGTCGAAGTTCACGGTACAGGCGGCACCCTTTTCCGTGGGATAACTGTCGGCACCGCTTACAGGTAGCCACTGCCCCTGTGCATCCTTATAGAGGATACGCCACGACTTCGGCACCCTGCATCCGCCCCATGGACCGTCATCATACCAATAGACGGTGGCGCTTTGTACGGTCGACTCCTGCGGAAATTCATATGCGAGCCACTCCGAGGTAGCCTTCTTTGGCCACCAGTGTGTATAGGGCACCGAGCGGTCGTTTTCGTCTTTCGGCACCAAGCGGTCGTTGATGGATGACAATGCCGGCATCTCCGACGAGGAGGTCACCTTGCTTTCGCTTGCCAGTGTGGCAGGTTGTGAAGGGTTGGTGGCTTTCAGATCTTGAGGCAACCATACGCGCATCTTCCCGCTGCCACGATGACACCAGGCATAATAAGGAATCAGAGTGAGCATCTGGTCTTGTGTTTCCAACCTGCCTTGTTTGTCGAAGTTCAGTGTCTGGGCGTTGGTGGTCAGTGTCTGTATCGGTGTACCGGCAATCTCCCCCTTGCCGAGGGTGAATTGCGGAGTCTGATTAAGCAGAGCTCCCATGATGTCGAAATTGTTGTCAGGGTGCTCGGCACAGTAGACCAACGGGCCTCTCTCCACACTCACCATGCCACGATCAGCCTCCACCCTGTTGTTCGCCCGGACTGTACGTGGCTCCATGTCAAAGTGTATCTGCACCTTGTCGCCCTTCTTCCACTTACGATTGATGGTGTAATAACCATCCTCCGTCAGTTGGGCGTCAACATCCTGTCCATTCACTTTCACATAGTAGCTCAGGCGTTTGTTGTCGGAATACTGGTAGAGATTGCTGGGCACCACTTGATTCCTTACCCAGCCCGGGATGCGGATCTTCATGGCAAACTGTCCGGCAGCATTCTGATCCACGGTCACCACGACGTCCCCGTTCCAAGGATATTCTGTAGTCTGACTCAGGGCGACTTTCTTGCCTGCGACAGCGAGGTTGCTCTTATTGGAGAGGAAGAGGTTGACATAGACATTGCGGTCCTTCACGGCATAGATATATCCTGGCAGTGATGGAATGAAGCGGCAGATGTTGCTCGGGCAACAAGCACAGCCGAACCAAGCCTGACGCTGATGCTGCCCCATCGACTCCAAGGGGTTGGGATAGAAGAAGCCGTTTCCCTCGAGTGAAACACCGCTGATGAGTCCGTTATAGAGCGTCCGCTCCAGCACATCATAGTATTTTGAGTCGCCATGGAGCAGAAACAGACGATAGTTCACATAGACGTTGCCAATGGCAGCACAGGTCTCGCAGTAGGCACTCATGTTGGGCAGTTCGTAGTTCTTTCCAAAAGCCTCCCCATTGGAGGTAGCGCCGATGCCGCCTGTGATATAGAGTTTCTTGGTGACGATGTTGTCCCATATGGCATCGATGGCCTTGACATAGTCCTTGTCGCCAGTCAGGGCAGCCACATCAGCCATACCGGCATACATATATGCGGCACGCACTGCGTGGCCCACAGCCTCATCCTGTTCGACGACGGGCTTGTGCGCCTGAGAGTAGTCATGCACGATGGTGGTCTTCCCACGGTAGTCGAGGAAGAATTTGGCCTCGTCGAGATATTTCTTGTCACCCGTGACGAGATACAACTTGGCCAGTGCCATCTCAGCAATCTGATGTCCAGGCACCACACAGGCTTGTCCAGGATTCGGCCCCACCTCGCGGCACACGCAGTCTGCATAGCGTATGGCGATGTCGAGGAACTTCCGGCTTCCCGTGGCCTGATAGTGAGCAATGGCCGCCTCCACCATGTGACCGAGGTTATAGAGTTCATGGCTCAAATCCTCCTCCTTGCTCCATCGCTTGTCTCCAGCCCACTCGTGTGGCTCCTTCGGATTCTGTGTGCGCGAGGTGTAGAGGTAGCCGTCAGGTTCCTGTGCCGAGGCTATCACGTCGAGCACGGAGTCGATATACTGCACCAACTTCTTGTCGGGATATGTCTGCAGGATATACGAGGCACCTTCTATGGTCTTGTAAGGGTCGGTGTCGTCGAAGGAGAGTCCGCCCACCTTGAACACCTTCGAGGGGTCTTTCAGATGTTGTGCGGCATTCGAAAAATTGGTGTAGCGCCCAGTCTCCTCACACTTCGAGAAAGCGAGCGGGATGGTCACCATGCGGCTGGCTTCGAGACGTTGCCCCCAGAATGTCCCCGGAGTCACCTTGACACTTGTAAACGGCACGGGATTGATGGGGTATCCATGTGCCGAAGACTGTTTCTTCTGTGCAGCGGCGGCCAGCGTCACACCTGCCACCATGATGATTGTCAAAAGTCTTTTCATATCGTTGTTATTGTTTGATTAGTTTTACAAGGAATCCGCCGCCCGAGGCGAGCTTTATCTTCAAATGGTCATTGGATGTGAGTGTTTTTGTTTCCATATGGTAGTCCTCTGCATTGTGGTTTGCGTTGACACCGTCGGTGACGATGGTGGCCTGATAGGCGTCACCGATGGGCAGGAAGTCGAGGGAGAGATTGATTTCCCTTTCATCCCAGTTGGTCTGGCCAGCCACATGCCAGTCGCTGCCATTGCGTCGGGCACTCACGATAAATTGTCCCATTTTGCCTTGAAGAATCCTCGTTTCCTCCCAAGTGTCAGGAATCGAGGTGATGATGTTGACATATTCCGGCTCACGCTCATAGTTGGTGGGCGCATCGCAAAGCATCGTGAAAGGAGAGTCGTGAATCACATAGCAAGCCAACTGATGACAACGTGTTCCCATCGACACTGGGTTCTCGTAGCATTCCACCCAGTTGGTCCGAGTTCCGTTGCGCATGGCTCCTGGTGTGAAGTCCACGTTGCCTGCCATCATGCGGATGAAAGGGAAGGTCACGTCATATTTGGGCATGTCGGTCTCCTTCTTCGCCCAGCGGGCTTCTTCCATTCCGAACACGCCCTCGTAATTCAGGATGTTGGGATATGTACGGTTCAAGCCCGTAGGTGCAAAGTAGCCGTGATAATCTACGAAGAGTTGGTAACAGGCGCAGGTCTCGGCTATTCGTTCCGCCATCTCCACCGCCGTCTGGTCGTTGCGGTCAAGGAAGTCCGCCTTCCACCCCTTGATGCCCATCTGGGCATATTTCTCGCAGGCTTCCACCAAATGCTCGTCCAGCACGTTAAAGACCGTCCAAAGCACGATTCCAACGCCTTTCTTCCGGCCATAGTCTATCAGTCCTTGCAAGTCGATGTCGGCTATTGGATTCATGATGTCACCTTTCGCCGAGTCGTACCATCCTTCGTCGAGCACCACGTATGGAATATTGTTCTTGGCTGCGAAGTCGATATAATACTGATAGGTGCGTGTATTGATGCCCGCCTTGAAGTCCACACCCTTCAGGTTCCAGTCGTTCCACCAATCCCAAGCCACCTTGCCCGGGCGTATCCAACTGATATCACCTATCTTGTTTGGTGTGGCGAGGGCATATACCAGGTTGTTCACGGGCATGTCGGTGTCTTTCTCTGTGATAGCCATCACCCTCCAAGGGTATGTCCTCTTGCCAGATGACTTTGCAATATAATCCTCTGTCTCAGCCACATGACTCATGCCGCGCCACTTGTAATACTCCATTCTCTTGGGATATTTGGCGAAAGAGGCCTTCAGATGATTGCCATCAGCTTTGAGAAACATTCCAGGATAACTGCGAAGGTCGCTCTCAAGGATGGTCACCTTCACATCGCCGCTTTGCATGGTTGCAGGCAGGAAGGCGTATTGACTCCTTGCCTCACTCAGTTTGGTTTCATCGTAGAAGTTCTGAAAAGCCATGGCAAAGGGCTTTTCCTCGTTTGTAGAATATGCAAGCCAGCATTTGTCATTTTCAGGGAAACAGAAATCGGCCATTTCATCGGCGATGATGGTCTCTTTCTGACGAGTAGTATAGAAACGATAGCCCACTCCCTCGTCGTAAGCCCTTACCTGAAGTCCAAAATCTCTACCCAGTTTTAAATCCAGCTGTCGATACGCCACCGTAAACGACTTTTGGCGATAGAAGGGGGCCGGGATGGTCTCCGTGGCCGATGTCGCCTTGCAGCCGGCGAGTTGGATATCCGAAAGTGTCGACAGTCCTGCTTTCACCTTGACCACGGGTTTTCCATCATGGCAGACGCTGATGGTGATTCCATTTCCGACAGTCACTTCGTTTTTTCCGTTGGGTGAGCAGACAGAATAGTCTTTGGCTATCGTCCCGCCGCCTCCGATGAATATCAAGGTGGCAATGGTTAGTAGTTGTTTGAGCATCGTTTCCTTGTTTTTTAGTCGCTGCAAAGATAGCCATTACCGATGACAACGGACAAAAAAATCGTCCAAAATCCATGGCAAAATCGTCCAAAAAAGCCCTTCACACAGAGGTTTGGACTATTTTTGCATCTTCTCGGACGATAGTTTCATTCGTTCTCCTTCTTTTTCCATTATTTTGTAGCGCAATCTAAAACGACCGGATATTACGAACCTAACAAACATAACGAACAATGAAACAAAGAACATTGTTGCTGACAATTTCCGTCCTTCTGACCCTTTCTGCCAGTGCTATAAAAAAGCCGACAGTCCCTGCACCCATCCAGGAGGTGTCATTCACCCAGGTACACTTGAAAGATGGCTTTTGGCTGCCACGCATCGAAATCAACCGCACGGTATCCATCCCTTCTGCCTTCCATGAATGCGAGGTGAACGGGCGTTTCGACAATTTCGCGTTGGCCGCCGGACTTATACAAGGCGAGCACAAAGGGGATTTCTCCTTTGACGACACCGACCCCTACAAGGTCATCGAAGGGGCATCCTACTCCCTTGCTGTACACTATGACGCGAGTCTCGACCATTACCTCGACTCAGTCATCAACATCATCGCCCAGGCCCAGGAGCCAGATGGATACCTGACCACTTGCGTCACTAATAAATGTACGCGCCTGAGTGGCTGGTGGGGCACCCACAAGTGGGAGAAAATCAACTCTCACGAACTCTACAACTCCGGCCACCTCATCGAGAGTGCCGTGGCCCACTACCGCGCCACGGGCAAGAAAACCTTCCTCAATGTCGCCATCAAGAATGCCGACCTCGTGTGCAAGACCTTCGGCCCCAACGAGGGACAGATTCACCGCCCGGGCGGACACCCCATCATCGAGATGGCGCTCTGCAAGTTGTACAAGGTGACGGGCGACAAGAAATACCTCGAAGGAGCCAAATATTTCGTGGAGGAGACGGGACGCTGTACAGACGGTCATCAACCCAGCGAATACTCCCAGGACCACATGCCCATCCTTCAGCAAGAAGAAATCGTGGGGCACGCCGTCAGGGCTGGCTATCTCTACAGCGGTGTTGCCGATGTTGCTGCACTGACAGGCGACGAGGCATATTTCAAGGCTTTGGAGCGCATCTGGGAGAACATGTCATCCAAGAAACTCTTCATCACGGGTGGCATCGGCAGTCGTCCTCAGGGCGAGGGCTTTGGTCCCGACTACGAATTAAACAACCACACTGCTTATTGCGAGACCTGTGCCGCCATCGCCAATGTCTATTGGAACTACCGTATGTTTCTGGCCACCGGACAGAGCAAATACATCGATGTATGCGAGCGAGCCTTATATAACAATGTCTTGAGTGGTGTCAGTCTTTCCGGCGACAAGTTCTTCTATGACAACCCCTTGGAGAGCGATGGCGAACACGAGCGCCAAAAGTGGTTCGGATGTGCCTGCTGTCCAGGCAACATCACCCGTTTCGTGGCCTCCGTTCCAGGTTACATCTATGCCCGGCAAGGCAAGGACATCTTCGTGAACCTCTATGTGCAGGGCAAAGCCAACATTGGCAATATCGAACTGGAGCAGACCACCGACTATCCCTGGGACGGCAAGGTATGCATCAAGGTGACCAAGGGCGGTGGCAAGTTCGCCATCAAGCTCCGCATCCCTTCCTGGCTGAAGGATTCCCCGACCAACAACTCTCTCTATACATATCATGAAGCCGCCTCTGCCTACACCGTCACCGTGAACGGTGTGGCAGCAGGCACGGCGGACGAGGATGGCTATGTCAGCATCTCCCGTTCCTGGAAGAAGGGCGACACCATCGCGCTCGACTTCCCCATGGACATCCGCCGCATTACAGCCAACGACAATGCCGAGGACGACCGTGGCAAGATTGCCCTGGAGCGGGGTCCTATCGTGTTCTGCCTCGAAGGCAATGACCAAGCCGACCATCATGTATTCAACAAATACATCCTCAACAGCGCACCTGTCACCGCCCATTACGAGCAGAACCTCCTGAACGGCGTGATGGTGCTCGAAGGCAATGCCAAGGAACTACAACCCGACGGCGAGGTCAGGGATGTGACCTTCCGCGCCATCCCCTACTCCACCTGGAACAACCGAGGCAACGGGCAGATGGAAGTGTGGATTGCCAATACGCCATCCAAGGCTGTAGCCACCCCACTTGCAACGATAGCCTCGAAGGCACAGACCTTCTGCAACCGTGGTCCGATACAGAACGATGCCCCGGAGACCGCGCCCGTGGACTCCTATGCCGGCGGGACCAACGACCAGTGGGAGCCGAAGCGCTCTTCCGACACATCGAAGCCCTACCACTATTGGTGGCTGAAACGGGGCAGCACCGAGGCCATCACCTATCAGTTTGACCAGGAATACGAGGTGAGCAACGTACAAGTATATTGGCTCGACTTCGACCACTACGACGGAAACTTCCGCATCCCCGAGTCGTGGAGCCTCTACTACAAGGATGCCCAGGGCGAGTGGCATGAGGTGGCCGACCACAGTCCCTACACCGTGCGCAAGGACTGCTACAACAGTGTCAGTTTCGCCCCGGTGAAGACCACTGGTCTGAAGATTCTTGCCAAACTTCAAAAAGGCGAGTCGGGCGGTGTCCTCGAATGGAAAGTAAACAGGTAATCAAAATTATCTGAAACTATCATCTAATTTTGATCACCTACTTAAGGAAACACATAACAACATATATCACTAACAAACCTAAAAGACAAAATGGTATGAGGAAACATTTTCTATGTTTGCTTTTCTTTGGCGGAGCTCTTGGGGCCTACGCTTCAGAAAGCACATCGCCAGCCGTTGCCGAGGTTACTCAGCAAGGCGTCACAGTGACGGGTGTCGTGAAAGACGAGAAGGGTGAGCCGATCATTGGCGCCACCGTGATCGAGAAGGGCACCAAGAACGCAACCGTTACCGATATTGACGGTAACTACTCTCTGAACGTTTCTAACCGCAATGCTATTCTCGTTGTCAGCTACATCGGCTTCACCTCCCAGGAGGTCAAGGCAGGCAGCGATGTGACCCTCCTCGAAGACAATGCCCTGCTGAACGAGGTCGTTGTCATCGGTTACGGCACCCAGCGCAAGGGTGACGTCACCTCAGCAGTTGCCTCCGTCAAGGCAGAGGACTTCAACGCCGGTAAAATCGGTGATGCCGCCGAACTGGTGAAAGGCAAGATAGCCGGTCTGACGGTGGTCAACTCCAGCGGTGACCCAAAGGCAGGTTCCTCTATCCGCCTTCGTGGCATCACCACCCTGGTGGGCAGCCTTACTCCGCTGATCCTGGTAGATGGAATCGAGGGTGGCCTGAATACTGTAGCCCCCGAGAACATTGCTTCCATCGATGTGTTGAAGGACGCCTCCGCAGCTGCCATCTATGGTACACGTGGCGCCAACGGTGTCATCCTGATCACCACAAAGGGCGGCAAGCGCGACGCGCCCGTTCAAGTCAATTATAATGGTTATGCCTCATTCTCGAAGTGGAGCAAGGAACTTGATTTCATGGACACCCATGATGTCATCTACGGCAAGACGGCACAGGAGTATCTCGGCTACGACACCGACTGGCTCGCTGCTGTCACCCGCAAGGCTGGTTTCAAGCACAACCACGACCTGAACATCAGCGGTGGTTCGAAGAATGCCGCCTATTCAGCCAATATCTCCTATGCGAAGGAAGAGGGTATCATTCGCGAGACATCCAACGAGAACTTCAAGATGCAGATGGACTACACACAGTTCATCTGGAACGACATCGTGAAGTTCAACTTCAATGCCCTCGTGACCCGTCAGAAATACACCAACGACAACCTGAACGGCTACTCTCACACCAACCCCTACCGACAGGCACTCATCCACAACCCCTCCGAGCCTGTCTATAACGAGGATGGCTCGTACTACGAGAACTTCAACAAACTGCAATACTACAACCCCGTGGCCCTGATCAACGAGGCCTACGGTGACACGCGCATCCGTTTCTCGCAGCTGGTGGGCAACGTCACCGTGGAACCCATCAAGGGTTGGAAGACCAACCTGATGATCTCCTGGGGTGAGACCGCTGCCACCAGTGAGGACTGGACCAGTCCGCTGCACCAGTCGCTCGTCCGCGAGGGATGGAACGGTGCTGCCAACAAGAGCGAGGGCAACAGCGTGAGCAAGAACCTGGAACTGACCACCCGCTACGATGCCCAGTGGGGCGAGCACCGCTTCAACGGCATCGTGGGCTACAGCTATCTCTTCAACGAGAACGACGGCTTCAACGCCGGCAACCAGGACTTCTCCACCACCGCCTTCAAGTGGAACAACCTGGGCAACGGAACGTTCATCAACGACAAGGACCACCATGCCTGGATGGGCAGCTACAAGAACGACAGCAAACTGGTGGGTTTCTTCGGACGTATCAGCTATGGCTACGCCGACAAATACAATGCCCTGGTGAGCATCCGTCATGAGGGAAGCTCCAAGTTCGGTGCCAACCACAAGTGGGCCACCTTCCCGTCGATATCCCTCGGCTGGAACATCATGAACGAGGAGTTCATGGAGGGCACGCGCTCTTGGCTCGACAACCTGCGCCTGCGTGTGGGTTACGGTGTGACTGGTATTACCCCGGGCGACAACTATCTGGCACAGAACATCTACCGCTTTGCCGACTATGGCGACGTGCTCTCCATGGACGGCAAGTGGATCAAGACACTCGAAGTGGCCCAAAACCCCAACCCCGACCTGAAATGGGAGGTGAGCAAGGAATGGAACTTCGGTCTCGACTACGGCTTCCTGAACAACCGCATCCACGGTTCGCTGGATGTCTATGTGAAGACCACCAACGACCTGCTCTTCTGGTACAATGTGCCCATGCCACCAAACCTCTACAGTTCCACACTGGTCAACGTGGGCGACATGCGCAACACGGGTATCGAGTTGATGATCGAGGCTATTCCTTTCCAGACCAAGGACTTTGAGTGGACCACCACACTGACCGCCTCGCACAACAAGAACAAACTGCTCAAACTGAGCAACGACCTCTACGAGACCGACAATTTCCAGGAAGTAGGCGGCATCAGCGACCCCATCAGCACCGAGACACACTGCATGGAGGTGGGCAAGCCACTGGGCGACTTCTGGGGCCTGAAGTTCGTGGGCTACGACAAGGACGGCTTCGCCCTTGTGGAGGCCAGCGACGGCAATGGCGGATGGACTGTCAAACAGTTCAATGCCAACCTGAACAACCTGGAGAACCGTCAGCGCCTGGGCAGCGGCACCCCGAAGGTCATCCTCGGATGGGGCAACACCTTCCGTTACAAGGACTTCGACCTCTCGATGCAGTTCACCAGCCAGTTGGGCTACAAGATTCTGAATGCCTCGCGTTGCTTCTACGAGAACAACTCGATTGCCTACAACCGTCTGAAGACCGCTGCCGACCTGCATCCCGCCATCAACCCCGACGGCACACCCTATATCGACCCTGAAACAGGCAAGCAGAAGATGGTGACCATGTCGCAGTCGATGGGACAGGGTTTCTGGAGCGACCATCTGGAGAACGGCGACTTCCTGAAACTGAGCAACATCACGCTGGGCTACACCTTCACGCCGAAGGGTGCCCTGAGCAACTTCATCAAGAAAGCGCGTATCTACGCCAATGCCACCAATCTGTTCTGTATCACCGGTTACACGGGTATCGACCCCGAAGTGGACAATTACTTCATGGCTCCCGGCATCGACGACCGCGACAAGTATCCTGTGACCCGCAACTACACCGTTGGACTTTCACTTAACTTCTAAAATCGAGACAGCAATATGAAAAAGATATTCAACAAGGTACTGATTGCCTTTGCAGCAGGAAGCATCAGCCTTACATCCTGTACGGATCTTGACGAGACGCTCTACGACCGCCTCAACGAGACCAACATCGACCTCGCCAACGAGACCGACCTCAGTCTGCTGCTCGGTGCTGCCACGGCACAATACCGCTATCTGGTAGAAGACTGGTTTGGCATGTATCACGCCCTCGAGGAGTGTACCGACCAGTATATGGTTCCTGCCCGCGTGGGTGTGGGCTGGGGCGATGCCTATAT
>JAFWSS010000175.1 GCA_017524385.1 Prevotella sp. | reverse complement strand
GTCCGCCAAATATAGTGGTATCCCACGGTCAATAAGTTCCGTTTTCTGTGCGCTGGCTCCCGTCATTATCATGAGACTTACCAGTAGTGTCGTCAAAATCCGTTTCATTTTTTCTGTTTTGATTTCGTTTTGACAGCATACACACGAAATGGCAAATCGTTCATTTTATTTTCTGTTATTCATGGTTGTCTTTATTGTTTTCTTGTTCATTTCATTTATATCGGACAAAGGCACGGGACGCATCACTGCGACCCATGCCACATCCCGGGTACTTATGAATCAAAATCTGTCGATATTATTCGTTTTCCTTCGGTTCCATACCCTTGAAATAGGAAACCTTGCCGTTGACAAAAGTCTTGATGCTGGGCCAGTCGACCGGAAACCATTCCATGCCGTTGGTATTGGCGATGACGAAGTGGAAGCCCGACTCATTTCTTCGCATGTTGATGCTATAGGATGTGGTCTCGTCATAGTAGCATGTCAGAATGGCTCCCCAATAGGATTCGTCGAATGTCAAATAATTGTAGCGGTACAAGACATCCAGGTTTCCTTCTGTGAATTGCAGTGCCATCCTCGATATTTCATCGTAGAACTGGCGGGCCATGTCTTCCTGCTCGCGTGGCACTGTATATATCTCTGCGTTGGTGATGCCCTCATTGCTGTTGCCACCAATGCAGACCATCGTTTCAAATACGGGAGCCTTGGTTTCCAAAATGGAGTCGGAATATGCTTTGTCGTGCTGCCACATTGCCTTGCGTGGCTTGATTTTGTTCTGCATGAAAAGCCGGGCAATGTCAGAGGTGAGCGTTTCAAGACTGTTCTTTTCTGCTTGTGGACCGGGGTTGGGACCTTGGACTATATATTGGAGAGTAGCTCCTACCTCGCCCTCATCATGATATGGCTGACAGTTGAAGTAAAGGTATTCGTCGGAATAGAACGTCGGATGGTTGGCGGTATGGTGCTTACTTGCGTAGCGGGTGGTATCGCAACATAGGTTCATCGAATAGATGATGGTGTCGCTTCCTCCCTTGTGGTATTCGTAATGATAACTCTCCGCTGCCTCCGCTTGCAATTCATCGAGGGTGTGGCGGATGATGGACAAACACTGTTTCATATGTTTCCTGTCTTCTCTGAGGATGCTGTCTATGGATTGGGAACCTACGCCTTGATACATGTTGGGGCCATAGTAAAGGTGAACCCTGTAATCAAAGCGAACAGGCTGGTCCTTGCCGCCCGACTTGACGATTCTGGGGGCTTCATCCAACTCCGTGAGTTTGTCGAAGAGTTGTTGCATCTTTGGGTTCACCTGCGCGTGTGATGCTGCACAAATGAGTGCAAGCATCATTATGAGAATTGTTCGTTTCATTATCATGTGGATTTAGAATTCTATCGGTTTTTGTATTTGTTGCATTACTTCCGCTGTCAGCCGTTGGCCACGCATGCGTAGGTCGTTGATTGACGGCATGTCAGGAGTTGGCATTTGCCTTTCACCATTGATGATATATACAACATGCTCCGGCGCAATGTGAGTGGATGGCATCGTTGGCTCCGTCGCCGGGGTGCTCTTTTCGGCAATGATGGGTTGCTCTTCCTTGGGTGTCGTCATGTCGGATGGTTTCTGGCGCACCTTTCTCGTATTCCTCTTGCCATGTTTCATGGATAACGTGGCAGGTCTTGGTTGTGACACTGTTTGACCCGCATCTATTTTCACCCTCTCTTCAGTATTCACCTTGCTTTCCTGTGGTTTTTTCTTGGTTGCTTCCGATTGGGCAATGCCCTTTGTATTCTCAACGCTGAGTACAACGCCCTCCTTGTTTGCTATGGCATCTGTCTCGGTTGTTACATGGTTTCTTAGTAGGGCGGCACAACCGATGAGAATGGCAGCACATGCCGCTGCACGCCATCCCCAGGTCACGAACAAACGTTTTTTCTTTGTCTGCAGATTGACAGAACGTGATATGCCCATCAGCGCTCGGGTTTCACTGAGCAGAGACGAGTCCAGCTCAGACTGCATCAGCACATACTCCAGTTCCGTCTCTTCCAACACCGACAACTGGCAGTCCATATAGAGTCGACAGAGTTGTTCGGCTTCTTCCATGGTGATATGCTTGGCGTTCTGTTTCATCTGTTCAATTGATTGTAGGTTTCACGCATCTTCTGTCTGGTTCGGCTCATGTTCTTCCTCACAGCTTCCACGGTCATCGACAGCTTTTCTGCAACGTGCTCATATTCCATTCCTTCGTGAGTGACGAGGTGGAATATCTCCCGTTGTAGTGGAGTCAGTCCCTCTTGCAAAAGTGCTTCAAGGTGTTTCAAGTCCTCTTCAACTATATTATAGCCTTTGATCTCGCGAACACTGACGGCATCCAATGGTATGGGCTTGGCCTTTCTCAAACGGTCTATGCAGACGTGTCGCAGCGCGGCCACGAGTTTGTTTCTCGCTTCAGACGTGGTCTCTATTTCGTCTCCATTCTTCAGTTTCAGCCAAGTGTCCTGTAGCGCATCCTTGGCATCCTCATCGCTTTCCAGATAATTCAGGGCGATGTGGTGCAGCTTGTCGCGCAAGCCAAGAAACGAGGATGTCAGCACGTCGATTTCCATATTCTACTAATGATACGATTGAAAGCGCGAAATGTGACAAAAAAAATGGTTTTTGTTCAGAATTTCATGGATAGAACAAGCATTCTTATCCTTTCATTTTACAAGCAAAGGCACGGGACGCATCACTGCGCCCCATGCCTTGTCCCGGGTACTTATGATTATAAAACTGTCGATATTATTTTATTGTTGGGAATGCTCCTTCATTCACCATTTTGGTTCATCCACCACTTTGTTCATTTCTTCCATGTATTTCTCCATCAACTTCTGCACGTATTTCTGTGCTTTCTTCCCTTTCTTGCTGGGGTCTGCCAACAGCATCACCGTTAGTTTTTTGTTTTGCTCGGAGTAGGCTTCTCCCAACATGTTACCGTAGAGCTTGATGAGTCCGGATGATGGCATATGGGCGGCTTTTGCTTCTTTCAAGAAGTCTTGGATATCGGCATCCATCTTTTTGTTTAGAGTGACAATCTGCTCATAGAGCGAGTCAAAATGGGGAGTCCAAGCATTGCCCACACCCACAATGCCCATCTTTTTATTAAAGTCCTGGGCTTCACTAAACTGTTCGCCAACCTGCTCATAGATTCCTTGCAATGCTTTTATGTCGCTTTCAAGCACTTTCTCTTTCATCTCAAAACGCATCTCCTGTTCGGGAGAGATGGTTTTCACCCACTGGTCCATTTCGTTGTCGGAACCAACAGCCATAGTATCAGCATCTACCATGCGAGGAGTATCTGTCACCAACAGGCTCCGGCCCGATTGGCGTCCCACGCGGCGCTCGTAGTCGCGGTCTTCGTCGTAGTAGCCATTGTGCACGGTGATGCGATAAGTCTCGCCGGGCACGAAATCGAGGTCTATCCACGCGGAGCAGAGCGAGCCGTCGGGGAAGATGCAGCGCAGGCGGCCCACCATGGGGTGGTCGAGTTCGGTCTGGAACTCGAAGCGCTTGTTCACCACGGGCACGCACGCCACATAGTCATCATCGTCCAAGGCATAGAGGGCATCGCGCGAGTCGGCGATGTAGATGTTGTATAGCGAGTCGGCGATGTTGGCATCCACGCGGCCCTCAATCTTGAACATCCTCTTGTTGCTCTCCGCACTCTTCTCGTAGATGTCGGGGCGCAGCGACGTGATCATATAGACCGTGCCTTCCACTTCGAAATTTACATCATCGTCACCCATCTCTTCCCAGACAATGGCATAGGCATCGCGCAGTTGCGGGTTCTCCGGGTTCTTCGTACACATGAGCCACATTTCCTGTTCTTTCTTTGAGCGCAGAACGATGGTCTTTGAGCCCTCGTTGGTCACCACCTTGAGTTTGAATGATTCTGTATTTCCAGGCACCATGTGCAGTATCTGATAGCACAGCGGCTCGTCGGCCATGAAACTCTCTGCGATGGTTTCAAAAGAGGCATCATAAGTAAAGCATGAGAAGGTGGCAATCTTCTCGCTCGACTCAATGATGTTGGTGTTCGGATTCCTGTTGATGGCAAACGATTGTCCCGCCTTGTGGCCATGGAGATTGATGATGGCGTTCAGGTTGGCGATTACTTTCTCTGGCCGCTTAGGTTGGTCGGCAAATGGGTCAGCAAAGGTCGTAAGGGTGCTGCAGGCGATGAGCAGCAGGAAGATGATACGTTTCATATTGATGATGTTTTTATTGTTTTGCTATTTGTTCTAATTGATACTTCATGATAGCCATTTCCAGTTCCATCCACTTCACGTAGGTTTCATTGGCCTGTCGTCGCATCAGGGCGATTTCCTCGGGTGTATAGCGATAGTTTTCTGGACGACTGATGGGGATGTCGCGCTCGGTAAGAACAACCTGTTGGGGTTTCGCTTGTGCGCGGGGCAAGTGTGCAGGCGCTATTTCACCACTTGCAGTCACATTTTTTGACGGGTCAGAGGTTTCTTCTTGCGCCAATAGCACCTCGGTCACCTGTTCCGTCGAATTTGCAATTCGGCGGCCATGAGTATCAGGATTTGCAATCCGCTCAGTCCGCTCAGTCGAATTTGCTATTCGGCGGTCACGAGTATCAGAATTGGTAATCCGCTCAGTCCGCTCCGTCGAATTTGCTATTCGGCGGTCACGAGTATCAGGATTTGTAATCCGCTGGTCCTGGGCCATTGTTGTGGATGCTATATCCTTTGTTTTTTGTAGATCATTATTAGCGCCTTGTTCGGTTGCAATCGAACAGGTTTGCGCAGTCAACTCACCAGAATCGGTCATTGCTTCGCTGCCATTCTCTTTTGGCGGTAGCCACACGACCATCACGGCAGCCACGCATGCGGCAACCACCCACGGCCATATCCTGTAATGGCATTGCCGCCTCTCATGGTGCAGACGCTTCATCAGCCGGTCGTTCAGGTCGGCAGGCATCTGCGGCAGCGCAGCCTCCTCTTGTCTGAGTGCCTCGCGCAGGTTTTCATCCTTCAATTTCGAATGATTGCCCTTGTTCATGATTGTAGCATTTTGATGATTCTGCATAATTTCTTTCTCGTTCTGCTCAGTTTCGAGGCGACGGTAGTGGGGATGCTCCCGGTGACGAAGGCAATCTCCTTCAAACTCATCTCCTCATAATAGAACATGGTGATGACAGCCCGTTCTTCTGGCGGCAGGTGCTTGAGGGCAGCGCGTATCAGTTGCACGGTTTCGGCATTGGGATGGCCCAAAGTGTTGTCTACCTCCTGGTCGGACAACGCCTCGGCCTTGCCCTCGCGGTCTTCGAAATAGACCACTGGTTGCCGTTGATGCCTCAGCCGGTCGACTGCAGCATTATAGGCGATGCGTGTGAGCCATGTCCGTAGTGAAGACCGCGACTCGTCATACTGCCCGATGTGGGTGAAGGCCTTGACAAAGACATCCTGATACACCTCCTCTGCATCTTCCTTGCCAGGCACCAATCTCGCCACTTGTGCGAAGATGCCTTTGCCATAGCGTTGTAGCGTCAGCCACTGCGCTTTGGGGTCTTGCCTTCGAAGTCCTTCTATCAGTTCTTGTTCTGCCTCTGTCATGAATTCTTACGGTCTTCTATTTACTTATACGAGTAAATGCATCCAAACATTGCAAAGACAATAAAAAAAAGGATAATGTGATTATTGAGAAGAGAAAATCGTCGGTGGGGAGTTGAGAGGAAGAAAAAAGCAAAGGCACGGGACGCATCACTGCGCCCCATGCCATATCCTGGGTAATTACTTAAGTTTCGGAAGTTCGGTTATATTGATTTTCAATTATTTACAGTCGATTCTTAAAAAAAATCCATGGATAGCCAAACGATGATTCCATCAAAACGCCTCCATTTGTAAGGATTTTTGCTTAATACTTTATT
>JAFWSS010000174.1 GCA_017524385.1 Prevotella sp. | reverse complement strand
TCCCCAGATGACATCAAAGGTATAGAGGACCTTTCCAAACTGCCATTCACCGACAAGACCAATCTTCGCGACACCTATCCATTCGGACTTGCCGCCGTCCCAATGAGCCAGATCGTGCGCATCCACGCATCTTCCGGCACCACGGGCAAGCCAGTGGTGGTATTGCATACCCGCAAGGATATAGCCATGTGGACAGAAAGCATCTCTCGTGCTTTCACAGCCTACGGCTGCACGAAGGAAGACATCTTCCAAATCTCATACGGTTACGGCCTCTTCACCGGCGGATTGGGTGCGCACGACGGCGCCACCAACATAGGGGCCAGCGTCATCCCCATGTCTTCGGGCAACACCCAGAAGCAAATCACCCTGATGCACGACTTCGGCACCACCACTCTTTGTTGCACGCCTTCCTACGCCATGTTCCTTGGTGAAGCCATGAGCGAGTCGGACTGGCCCAGAGAGGAGTTCAAACTCCGCATAGGTGCCTTTGGCGCCGAGCCATGGACTGAAAATATGCGAGTGAAACTGGAAGAGTCATTAGGCATCAAGGCCTACGACATCTATGGTTTGAGCGAGATAGCCGGTCCCGGCGTCGGTTTCGAGTGCGAATGTCAGCACGGCACCCACCTCAACGAAGACTATTTCCTTCCAGAGATAGTCAATCCCAAAACTGGAGAGCCTTTGCCCGAAGGCCAATTCGGCGAACTCTGTTTCACCCATCTCACCAAGGAAGGCATGCCACTGTTGCGCTATCGCACCCACGACCTCACCGCCCTCCACTATGAGAAATGCTCTTGTGGTCGCACATTAGTGAGGATGGACCGCATCCTCGGCCGTTGTGACGACATGCTCATCATCCGTGGTGTCAATGTGTTCCCCTCTCAGATTGAAGCCGTCATCCTCAAGACCGAAGAGTTCGAGCCCCACTTCCTCCTTGAAGTCGACCGCGTGAACAACACCGACACGAGTTTGTTGAAGGTGGAAGTGAAAGAGGAATACTTCACCGACAACATGGCCAACATGGTGGCACTCCAGCGCAAGCTCGAAGGAGAGCTTCGCAGTGTCATCGGCCTTGGATTCAAGGTGAAACTTGTGGAACCCAAAGGCATAGAACGCTCCACAGGAAAAGCCAAGAGGGTGATAGACAAGAGAGTGCTTTGAATTCATTCATAGGGTCTTAGGATTCCTTAAGAAATCCCAGGGTCCTTTCAAAGAAAGCCAACATCATATTTTAGAACCTTCAAACTACAAAACCATGTTAGCAAAACAACTATCTGTTTTCCTTGAGAACAAATCAGGACGCCTTACCGAGGTAACAGACGTCCTTGGCAAAGCCGGCATCAACTTGTCGGCGATGAGCATTGCCGACAATTCCGACTTCGGCATCCTTCGCTGCATCGTCAGCGACCCTGAATTAGGATACAAGGTACTGAAAGAGGCTCATTTCACAGTGAAGATCACGGATGTCATAGGTTTCACCTGCCCCAACACCCCCGGCTCCCTCGCCATAGTGTTGAAATGCTTGAGCGATGCCAACGTCTTCATAGAATACATGTACTCCTTCAGCAATGGGGATGGCGCCAATGTCGTCATTCGCCCTTCCGACCTTGCACTCTGCGAGCAAATCCTGCAGTCAAAGAAAATCGATTTGCTGGCTGCCAGCGACTTGTATAAACTATAAACCTCATATAATATAACAACACATCAACGAAACCATTCACTACCTTTAAAACCACCATCTATGCAGAACAAGAAATATGGACATTTCGATGACGTCAACCGCGAGTATGTCATCACCGACCCCCAGACCCCCTGGCCTTGGATCAACTACCTGGGCAATGAAGATTTCTTCTCACTCATCAGCAACACAGCCGGTGGCTACAGTTTCTACAAGGATGCCAAATTCCGTCGCCTCACACGCTACCGTTACAACAATGTTCCGATGGACAACGGCGGACGTTATTTCTATATCAAGGAAGGTGACACCATCTGGAACCCAGGTTGGAAACCTTGCAAGACACCACTGGACTTTTATGAATGCCGCCATGGCATGAGCTACACACGCATCAACTCACGCAAAGATGGCATCGAAGCCGATGTGCTCTTTTTCGTCCCATTGAAAAGTTGGTGCGAAGTACAGAAACTCACTCTTGCCAACACCAGCGACAAGCCCCGCCGCCTCCAACTATTCTCCTTTGAGGAATGGTGCTTGTGGAACGCCGCCACAGATATGGAAAACTTCCAGCGCAACTTCTCCACAGGCGAGGTTGAAATAGAAGGTTCTGTCATCTATCACAAGACAGAATACCGTGAGCGCAGAAACCATTACGCATTCTACAGCGTGAATGTTCCCATCGATGGCTTTGACACCGACCGTGAGACCTTCATCGGTTTGTACAACGGCTTCGAAAGACCCGATGCCGTGGTTGAAGGCCGGCCACGCAACAGCCATGCCCACGGCTGGAGCCCGATAGCCTCACATTACATCGAAGTGGAACTTCAGCCAGGTGAGAGTCGAGATTTCATCTTCTTGTTAGGTTATGTGGAGAACGAGCAAGACGAGAAATTCGTCGCCCCCCAAGTCATCAACAAAGCAAAAGCCAAGGCTGTCATCTCCCAATACGACACCACGGAGAAAGTCGACGCCGCATTCCAAGCATTGTCCGACTACTGGGATGACCTATTGGACATTTACGTGGTTGACACAGGCAACGACAAGCTCGACCGCATGGTGAACATCTGGAACCAATACCAATGCATGGTGACGTTCAACATGTCGCGTTCCGCCTCCTTCTTCGAAAGCGGCATTGGCCGTGGCATGGGCTTCCGCGACTCCAACCAGGACCTCGTAGGTTTTGTCCATCAGATACCGGAACGTGCCCGTCAGCGCATCCTCGACATAGCATCCACCCAGTTCCCCGACGGTGGTTGCTATCACCAATACCAACCATTGACCAAGCGAGGCAACAACGACATCGGCGGAGGTTTCAACGACGACCCCTGTTGGCTCATCTTCGGCACCGTGGCCTACATCAAGGAAAGCGGAGATTTCGGCATCCTCGACGAACTCGTCCCATTCGACAACCAACCAGGCAGCGAAGTATCGCTGATGGAGCATTTGCGCGTCTCCTTCAACCATGTTGTGGAGAATCTTGGCCCTCATCAACTACCTTTGATAGGGCGAGCAGATTGGAACGACTGCTTGAACTTGAATTGCTTCTCATGGGACCCCAACGAGTCGTTCCAGACAACGGAGAACAAGACAGAAGGCACTAAAGCAGAGAGTGTCATGATAGCCGGCCTTTTCGTGGTGACAGGCAAGGAATACATCGCCCTCTGCAGGCGTGTAGGCGAAGACGCCGAAGCCGACCGTGCCCAAAAGCATGTCGATGCCATGGTGGAAGCAGTGAAGCGTGACGGATGGGATGGCGATTGGTATTTGCGAGCATACGACTATTATGGCAGGAAAATTGGTTCTCACGAGAATGAAGAGGCAAAAATCTTCATTGAGAGCCAAGGTTGGTGCTCCATGGCAGAAATCGGCAAAGAAGACGGCATGGTAGAAAAGTCCTTGGATGCTGTCAAGAAATACTTGGAGTGTGAACACGGCATCGTCTTGAACAATCCTGCGTTCACGAAATATGTGTATGAGTATGGCGAAATCAGCAGTTATCCCGAAGGCTACAAGGAGAATGCCGGCATTTTCTGTCACAACAACCCATGGGTGATCATCGGCGAGACATTGGCCGGACGTGGCGATGACGCCTGGAGTCATTACCGCAAGATTCTTCCCAGTTATGTGGAGGAAAAGTACAGCACGCTCCACAAGGTGGAACCGTATGTCAACTGCCAGATGGTGGCAGGAAAGGATGCCGCCCGCCCCGGTGAAGGCAAGAACAGTTGGCTAACAGGTACGGCCGCATGGATGTGGCTCACCATCAGTCAGTATATCCTTGGCATCAAGCCCGACTACGACGGTCTCCGCATCGAGCCCTGTGTCCCCTCCACAGCGACAGAGTATTCGGTGAAGCGCAAGTTCCGCGATGCAGAATACCGCATCCGCATCTCCAATCCCCAGGGTGTCTGTCATGGCGTGGCAAGCGTAGAGGTGGATGGCAATCTCATCAAGGGCAACACCATCCCCTATTCTCCCGGATACCATGACGTGACCGTGGTCATGGGGTAAGACAACAATACACAAACCATTATTTCTATGAAGAAAATAACAACAATCATTCTATTAGTGATGGGCACACTGTCCATCCAGGCACAGGATTTCCCCCTGCGCTTTGTAGACAGCAATGGCAACGAGGTGGCCGATGGCTCCGTGTTGGACCTGACCGAGGTTGAAGACTTAGGTTTCGGCGACGTGCAGATATCCTCAGGCTTGTTCGTGGAGAACCTCACCTCAGAAGACGTGGTATGCGGTTCTGAATACTCCATCACCGCCCTGCCCAACGGCGCCTTTCAAACCTGCTTCCCCACGAACTGCGTGATGCGTGAGATGACAGGAAGTTGGACATCTGAAACCGGAACGCTTGCTGCCCATGAGAAGAAAAGCATCCAAACCGAGTGGCTACCCTATGACCCGGGAACGGCTGTGGCAGAGTTTCAATTGCTCAAATACAAGTTGAACCCCGTCACCCAAAAATATGCGATAGACTCCCGCGGTCCCAAGGTGACACTACGCTTCGTCTACAATCCAACCAGGGTCCTCGGCACCGTTTCCGACTCACATGTCGTCTCTACGACATACCACACCCTTGACGGACGAAGTGTGTCATCACCCACCCGTGGTCTTCACATTGTGCGCATCGCCTACTCTGACGGCACCGTGAAAACGGTGAAACAGAATTATTGATTTTTCGCCACCACTATTCATCAACCATGCGCTTCCATAGCGCATGGTTGTTAAAACCAAATATTATGAAAAAATATACTTTATTACTGTTGGCTGTCCTGCTGATACCTGTATGCGCATGGTCACAACGAACGTTGAGGCAGCTGCCTACATCTTCCATCCCCAAGATGGCGGATGGGACGCAAAAAAAACAACCCTCGCTGCAATCACTCCAGCGCCAAGTGGACCTCGACAGAATGATGTCGGCACGCGCCGTATTTTCCAAAAAGACATCCAAAGCAAAAGAAACGACGACAGCAGGGCTGTTCAAGGCTCCGATCGAAGGAGATTACGAATTGATTTCCGAGACTCCCGATGGCACCCTGCTCAACTGCATACGCTCATGCAAAGCATACATGGTGCTTTCTATCTACATTTTGAACACAACGGTCCATGGTGGCGTGTGCAACGTCGTCCTGGGTGAGGACAACACGATATACATCAAAAACCTCATCTCGCAGTATAATACCGACTCATGGGTGAAAGGCACCATCAATGGTTCGACCATCACCATCGACTTCCCACAGAAAGCCCTGGAAATGTCAGGCACTTCATACTATGTTGACCTGCTAAGCTATGATGAACAAGAGCAATGGTACCTTCCGAAAGATGGTCCGCGTAGACTGACGTTGGACTACGACCCCGTCACCAACAGCATCAGCACACCCGCTGGTTCCGCCTTCGCCTCAAGTGAAGATGTCGTTGCCTTGGTGGATAAAGATGATGAATGGACAGGTTATGCCGACTGGGACATCAACGTCAGCAAGATGGATGCCGAGACTGTCGCCGCCCCCGCAGGATTGGAGACAACCGACTATTCCATCACCGCCGAGGAATATGAGGGCAGCCTAGTGAAAGTGGGTTTCCAAGGCACCGACATCTACGTACAAGGCATCTCCTACACCATGCCCGACGCATGGGTAAAAGGCACGGTTGTGGGCGACAAGGTCATCTTCAAAAACGGACAATACATAGGGCCGGATGAGCAGAGCGGATATCATCAATTCCTGGTATCCGCTGAAGGCAAGAAAACTTGGGACAATGACCAAGGGAAAATAGTGACCCACTACAATCTTACAGAAGGCGACATCGAGTTCGACTACGATGAAGCCACCAAGACACTGAGCAATGGCAGCACGTTCCTCGTAAATGCCGGCACAGATGAAGTATACTACCTGTCAGCCTTCACCAAGGCCCTCATCAAGCCTTTCACCGAGGTGGCAGCCACCCCGCTAAAACCTAAGAAGTTGTCTCTCGAAGAAGGAGGTATCGACTTCTACCAAAACGGCTGGGGGTGGGGCGTTTTATCATTCGACCTCAGTACCAAGGACGTGGATGGCAACTACATCCTTCCGGAAAAGCTCACCTACCAACTCTACACCCGTGTGAACGGCGAGGAGAAGCCCATGACCTTGGAAGCAGGCGAATTCATTTACTTGGACGAGGATATGACAGAGATACCCTTTGATTTCACCGAGAATTGGGACATATACATCAATGGCGTCACACGCAATATTTACTACCATGTCATAGGTCCCGAAGCATTCGGCGTACAAGCCATCTACCGCGGCCAGGGAGAGGAACGCCGTTCAGAGATTGCGTGGGTCAACGTGCAAGGATTGGGCTCCACGACCCAACCTGAAGCCGCCACCCCCTCCTATCCCGACATCGACCCCTCCAATGTAGGAGGCAGTATCAAGTATGGCTATTTCACAGGAGAAGAAGATGTGAATCTCTTTGGAGAAAGCAAGGAAGCGACATACGACGTGGCCATACATATCGACCATCCCGACCTTGTAGGCACATACATAGAGAGCATCACCATCCCCATGGTTGAGGTGAAAGGCATCAGCGGCATCTCCGCCTGGCTTTCCAGCCAATTGCGCATTGAAGACGGCAAGAACGTCCCCGACCTCGTCAGCATGGACCTCACCCCCGACGAGGCTGGCTTCATCACCGTGAAACTAGAGAAGCCCTATGTCATACCCGAAGAGGGCGTGTATGTGGGTTACACCTTCACCGTAGATGATGCCAGCATCGAACTCAACCAGACTCCCGTAGCGGTGATGAGATTTCAAAACACCAATGGATTCTTCCTCCACACCTCGAAAGGCTTTATGAAATGGCTGGACTTTTCCACCGAGTTATGGTTGAACAGCATCATCCAAGTGACAGTTGGAGGCAGCAAGGTAAAGGAATACAACGTAGTTGCCGCCAGCGATGAGCCCACCTATGTCTTGGCAGGCAGCCCCATAGATGTCGACCTCGGTTTTTTCAACATCGGAGCGAGTGAAGTCAATTCCATCGACTTCGGATACACGCTGGATGGTAAAAGCGGCACCGGGCACATAGACCTCTCCGAACCTGTTGCAGGATTTTATGGAAAGTACTTCTCCGCGCCATTCACCTTCCCGTCTGTCGACACCAGCGGCAACTATGACTTGGAAATCCAAGTGACCAAGGTGAACGGCCATGACAATGAAGGTCTGGCAAGTGCAGCCATCATTCCACTCTTGGTCATCAACAGTTTCCCCAAGCACCGCAGCCTCATCGAGGAATACACCGGCACTTGGTGTGGTTATTGCCCTCGCGGACTTGTTGCCATGGAGCAACTAGCCGAGTTGTATCCCGATGACTATGTACGTGTGAGCTACCATAACGGTGACCCAATGGAGATCATGTCCTCTGATTATTTCCCCAACTATGTGGGTGGTTACCCCGACGCATTTGTTGACCGCTTTTTTGAGGTGGATCCTTACTATGGCAGCACTGGAGAAGCCATGGGCATAATTGATGACTTGAACCTGCGTGCCAGAGAATTCGGCCAGGCCACCATCAACATAGTTCCGACCCTGAGCAAGAACAGGGAAACGGTCACGGTAAATACAGAAGTCACTTTTGCCACCGACCATGAAGGTGCGAAGTATGCCTTGGAATACATCCTTGTTGCCGACAGTCTCACCGGAACAACCAACGACTGGGTGCAATCCAACTACTATGCCGATGGAAGCATGGGCGAAATGGGTGGATTCGAATCTATGGAAAGTTCCATTGTGGGCATACCTTACAACGATGTAGCCATCCAGATGTCAAGGATTGGCGGCATCACCGGCAGCCTTCCCTCCACCATCAAGGCAGAACGCCTGTTGAAACACACCTTCCGTTTCCAGTTGGCCAACTCTTTGAACACGAGGATGGAAAGCCTCATCCAAGACTTGAACAAATTGCGCGTGGTTGTCCTTCTCATCGACCAGGAGTATGGCTTGGTGGTGAATGCCAACTCCGCCCCAGTCACAGATGCCGACTCCATCGTCGAGGTAGAGGGCACCAATGGCAAAGTGACAAAAGTGGAATTCTACGACCTCTCCGGCCGACGTGTCAATGCCTCCCATCGTGGCGCGAGCATCATGCGCACCACCTATTCAGACGGCACCGTGAAGACCGTGAAAGTCATGCGATAAGATTCATAAAGCTTATAAGTCCTAGGAAACCGGAATTCCCATTCGCCCGGCGTGATTTCATCACGCCGGGCTTTTTTGCCAAGTCGCGATCATCAGCCAAGTCGCGATCATCACGCATACAAGGATGTCGACATAAAGAGCGAAAAGAAGGAAAAACCTGTTTTTATTTTGTGATTTATCATCTTTGTGCTACCTTTGCATCCGATTTGCAAAGTGCAAGTTAAGGGGTGCCCGATGTTTCGGGCTGAGATCAGACCCTCTGACCTGATCCGGGTAATGCCGGCGTAGGGAATCTTTCTTTTCCATCCCTTTATGTTTTATTATACTAAGGTAAGACTTAGATGAGAAAAATCTTATTCATTTATGCAGTCCTTCCTTTTGCTGCAAGTGTCAGTGCACAAGACACTGATTCGCTACGGCTTGAGCAACTGCAAGAAGTGGTGGTGAAAGGCGTACAGGCACAAAAGGACGCACCGTATGCCATCACACACATCAAGAAAGCGGAGTTGCAGGAATTTTCGAAGACAGGCAGGGAACTGCCCTTCTTGTTCTCCCAAACCCCGGGCGTCCTCTCATGGAGCGAGAACGGCATGGGTACGGGCACGACCTACATGCGCATCCGTGGCTCAGGGGATGCCAACATCAACGTAACACTCGACGGGGTGCCACTCAACTCTCCTGAAGACCATTGTGTGTTTTGGGCCAATATGAACAGTTACGCCTCGCTACTTGGTAGTGTAGAAATACAACGCGGCGTAGGTTCTTCCACCAATGGCGATGGTGCTTTTGGCAGCACGATATCCTTGGCTTCCAAAGCTGCCTCCCCCACCCCTTCACTGGAAATCAGCGGTTCTTATGGTTCTTACAACACCTTCAATGTCGGAGGCTCCTTTTCCACCGGACTATTGTGGAATCATTTCGTGCTTGACGGAGCTTACCATGAGACCAATACCGACGGCTACCTCCATGGGACATCCGGACGTTCCGGCAGTTATTATGGAGGTTTGCGATACTTAGGCGAACGCTTCCAGATAGGCTACAAGAATTTTGGCAATTTCGAAAAGACCGGACAAGCCTGGAACGGAGTCACAGCCGGCAACGACGACCTCTCCTTGATGGACGGCACTTATGGTGAGCACACCGGCATCCGCACCTACAAAGACCTCCATGAGTCAGGCCTGGGGCGTTTCAACAGCCTGTATGAGTCGCTTGTCACCGATGAAAACGGAGTCTTTGTCCAAGACGGGAAAGGCAACTACGTCACTCGTCGATACACGATGGCAGATGGCAGTTATTGGGAGAAAGCCACAGACAATTTCTGGCAAAGCCACAACATCCTTTCCTTCTCATGGGCCATTTCCAACCGGTTGAAGACCAGTGCCTCGCTGCATTACACCCACGGCTATGGCTATTACAATGAATTCCGCCCCAACAACAAGTTGAGCAAGTTTGGCCTGACTTTCAACGGTTCAGATGGCAAAACTGTGAAGCGTGCCGATTTCGTCCGCAAGAAAGGTTTGGAGCAAGACTCATATGGCCTGATATGGAACGCCAACTACAACGACGAGCGTTGGGACTTGGTAGGCGGCGTGTCGCTTCAACAATTCAATGGCAACCATTTTGGCTACCTTACCTATACCAGCAATAATGAACTAGGCAAAATTCTGTTTTCAAAAGGCGACTACTCATATTATGATTCAGATGCCGACAAAGGAGACTACAATGGTTATGTGAAAGCCGCATACACCATCGTTCCTCATCTGACAGTATTCGGCGACGTGCAATACCGCCATATAGACTATCAGACCGATGGCATCAATGACAAGTTCTTAGCCAATGAAGACGGCACCTACAGCAACCAACGTCTTGACATCGACAAGAAGTATGACTTTGTCAACCTCAAGGGCGGATTGAGTTACAAGACTGAAAGGCATCATCTTTATGCCTCTGTAGCCACCAGCCACAGAGACCCTGAACGCAACAACTTCACCGACAATGGCAGTTACCCCGCTCCATCTGCAGAAAAACTCTTCGACTATGAACTAGGCTACACCATCACAGGTCGCAACTGGCACGGAGGCGTGAACTTCTATTATATGGACTACACCGACCAGTTTGTGCAAACAGGTGCCAAGAGCGATATCGGAGAGTCGCTAACCACCAACATCAAGGACTCCTACCGTGCAGGCGTGGAGATAGTAGCAGGTTGGTCGCCTCTTTCGTGGCTATCCTTGGAAGGCAATGCCTCCTTGAGCAAGAACAAGATCAAGGACTTCAATGAAGTGGTGGAGGACTGGGACCTTGGCGAACGTACCATCCATTATGACAATTCCACCCTCGCATTCTCCCCCTCCGCCATCCTCAACGGTTTCATCAACTTGCACCATGGATGCTGGCAGGCCGTCTGGCACACGAATTTCGTCAGCAGGCAGTATTTGGACAACACGGAGAACAAAGACCGTTCACTGCCTTGCTACAGTGTATCAGACTTCAACTTGACACACACCACGAAGGTAAGCAAGGCAGCCGGGCTGAAAGAAGTCACTGTCGGGATGAGTCTGAACAACATCTTTGGGCGCCATTATGCGAGCAGCGGATGGGTTTATTCAGCCATATACGAAAGTGGCGGGCACGGCAATGACAACCGATACTATCAAATAGGTTTCATCCCCATGGCAGGTTTCACCGCCATGGGCAATATCACTCTCAGGTTTTGAACAACATTACGACATTCCTCGAAGTCCATTGGCTTGACATCACCACCACGCTGCTGGGGTTGCTCTACATCTATTTGGAATACAAGGCCAGCATATGGCTTTGGTTTGTGGGTTTCTCGATGCAGGCCCTCGGCATCGTCCTCTACTACCAAAACGGCCTCTACGCAGATTGCGGCATGGAAGTATATTACATAGCGATGACCATTTATGGTTTCATCACTTGGAAATATGTGAAAGGGAAGAAGAAGCGACAAACCGACCTCCCTGTCACTCATTTCAAGAAAAGCCTCATCCTTCCATGGGTCGTCGCCACCTTAGTGCTTTGGGCTGGTCTTTGGTGGCTGCTTGTCACCCAAACAGACTCTCGCGTGCCAATAGCCGACAGTTTCACCACGGCATTGAGTTTTGTCGGCATATGGGCACTTGCAAGAAAATATTTGGAGCAGTGGCTCATCTGGATAGTAGTCGACATTGTGACATGCGCCCTATATTTTTACAAAGGCATACCTTTCAAAGCCAGCCTCTATGGTCTCTACGTCATCATAGCCATAATGGGGTATGTGAAGTGGAAAAAAATGATGACAAAACAGTCAGGACCTGCCCACTGACAAATTCCAAAACAATCTTGTGTACGCGCACGTTTCCGTGCGCGTGCACATTGTTAAAAAAACTTTAATTTTCGAGTTAGGTGATAGATATTTTGGAATTGCGCAATAAAATTGCTAATTTTGCATATCATTTTAAAAATGGTTGTAAAAACAACCCTTAAAATGGCAAGCGATTTAGACAAAGACAATAATAATTTTCGCTAAAACCTCATTTTTGTGAGGTTAAGTCCGCTCGAGAGAGTCGACATCTTTGAGTTAATTTATTTTAGTAAGTTATATCATGCGCTGGGTCGGGAGACTCGGTGCATGTTGGTTTATGTGTATTCTCCCCTGTGTTTTTCTTCCCTTTCCATCATTATAGAAAAAAGAAGGATGTATCTCTACATCCCCCTTTTTTGAAGCAATAATGCGTAAGTTATTTTTTAAGTTTGAACGAATGTTCTATATTGATGATTTCTTCGGAGAAATGGTTGTCAATTTTCATTCTTTCCTCCACTTTCTCACAACTGTGTAGCACTGTTGAATGGTCTCTTCCAGCAATGAGTTTTCCAATTCTAGCAGCCGGCATGTTTGTATGTTTTTGAGCGAGATACATGGACACCTGCCTTGCAACGACAAGATTCCTTTTCCTGCTCTTTCCTCCCACCTCCTCAACAGGTACGTTATAGAATTCACACACCTTGTCAACAATTTCATCAACAGTGATGGGTCTGTTGTCCATTTTCACCGACCTTTTGAGAATGCTCTCTGCGAAATTGATATCGATGCGCTTGTTATACACGATAGAGTAAGCCATGAGCGAGTTGACAACCCCCTCCAAGTCCCTGACGCTTCCATTAGCGTTTTCGGCGATGTACAGTACGACATCTTGAGGAATGTCCAATCCGTCGTGCTTGATTTTTGCATTGAGGATGTCAATGCAAAGTTGCACATCAGGCTGTTCTAATTCTGCAATGAGTCCACAACAGAACCTTGTGACCAGTCTCTCATTCATACCTTTTAGGTCAACAGGCGGTCTGTCGCAAGCAAGAATGATTCTTTTCCCGTTTCTGAAGAGATGGTCGAAGATGTGGAAGAATGTGTCCTGCGTTTTCTGTGCAGTAATCCATTCCTGTATGTCATCAACGATGAGCACGTCAATGGTTTGGTAGAAATTGATGAAGTCGTTGAGTGTGTTGTATCTGACAGCGTTGGTATACTGGACTTGAAAGAGTCTTGCGCTGACGTATAGCACTCTTTTATTGGGGAAAAGTTTTTTCACCTTCACTCCGATGGCGTTGATGAGATGAGTTTTCCCACATCCTGAAGGCCCAAACACAAACATGGGATTGAATTGTGTTGTGAACGGATTTTGTGCGATGGACAGCCCCACAGCTCTAGGCAACTTGTTGCTAGCACCCTCGATGAAATTTTCGAAAGTGTGTTGAGGATTGAGTTGGGAGTCTATTGGTTGCGGTTGTGCAGCATCGAGAACCGAATAAGACTGGTTGGCCCTTGTTCTCGGTAGAGGTTTTTCGATATCGTCTTCCTTGTTGTCAGAATCCACCACCATGCCAATGTTGTTAGTTTTGTCGGTGACGATTTTGTATGCAAGTTTGACTCCGTTCCCGAATTCTCTTTTGAGCACCTTGCTGATCAAGTCAATGAAGTTCTCCTCAAGGTACTCATAGACGAATGGGCTTGGCACCTTGACGACAATCGTCATCGAGGCCGGTGTGTAGGACTCGAAGACAATTGGCTCGAACCATGTTTTATATTGCTGCTCTGAGACGTTGTTCTTGATGACCAAGAGACATTTCGACCAGAGTTCCGCTGGATTTTGTTTCATTGACTATTTGAAAAGGTATTAAGACAAAAGATGCCTTTCTTTTAAATTCGAATGCAAATATCGGTATTTTTTTTGTGATAAGCAAATGTTGGTTTTAGGATTATTTCAACGAAAATCCGTAAAATACTATGGAATGGACATTTACCCCATTTGGTTAAACTGTAGAAATTTATTTACATTTGCATTTTTGCAAGTGATTGAAATATCGTAAGTTATAAGAAAAGAATATGGATTGACAAAATCGAAATCTTTTATAATAAAAATTAATACAACTATCTGTTTATCAATTTATTTTTTATTTTTATTAAAGTGATTGTTTATGGTATTATTATTTAGACCTATTCTATTTTAAGCACTCTGATGTGTTTTTTTCAGTTTGTTTTTCAATTATCGAGGAAGTGGCAGCGTTACGTTTTTTTAACACGAAGAAGGACATTATCCAATGGCATCTTTGTGTTTAATAAGCATATTGTTTTGATGCATGCTTGTTTTGCATGCTTCTTATATGAATGAAGTATGAAGTATTGTTTTTTATTTGTCCTTTTTCCCGAAAATGGAGAAATGCACATACCTTTTGGGGTGCTCCCTAAGATTGACCAGGAGCGAGTCGGCATGAGCCATGGTTGAGTTGAGGTTGTCATAAACAGAACGATCATTCATCAAAAGTCCAAGTGATCCATCATTGTCGTTGAGTGCCGCCGTGAATGTTTTTAGATTTTGCAATGTAGCCTGAAGTTCGGCCAGGGTGCTTTCCAAATCAAGATTTTGGATTTTCCCATTGAGGTTGTCGGTCACATTGACAACGTTTCCCATAGCCGAGTTGGCGTTATTGAGCACGCCGTCAGCCTTTCCCATGAGTCCAGGAATGCTTTTGTTTACTTCAGCCATGAGGGAGTTGATTTGCTTAGTAGTCGTAGTGAGGTCGTATGTGACTTGTTCTGCATGATGAACGGTAGAAGGCAGTGCAGGGTCGGCAAGGATATAGTTGACGCTGGTAAGTATGGAGTCGATCTTTGGCAGTAGTTTTTCCACTTTTGGCACCATGTCTTTGACCTGTGCCAAAGCCCCTCCATTGATTCTTCCATCAATGTTCCCATTCGGTTGCACGAATCCGTCTTTGGCATCCCCCTCCACGAGGTTGATTTCCACGTTTCCAAGCAAGTCGCTTGATATTTCAGCAATGGTGCCAACCGGAATTTTGAATTTTTTGTCAATATCTACTTCGACGACGATTTTTCCATGGTTGTCATAATCATAATTGATGTCCGTGACGGTTCCCACCTTGTATCCATTTGCTTTGACAGGATTGGATTCTGAAAGCCCATCAATATTAGAGAAATTGATATAATAGTTGTTTCCGTCTGCCCATATCCTGGCTCCTTTGAGGTAGTTCATTCCGAAGAAGAGCAATACAATTCCAACGATGGCGACCAATGCTATTTTTATTTCTTTGGTAAAGACTTTCATAAGACAAAAAAGGAAAAGTGATTATTGTTGTTTTCTGTATTCTCTTATTGCGTTTGGGAGCGGTATTTTATATCCGTCTCTGAATGCGATGATGAATGCACCGGGAAACTTGTCAAGCAGCGTGTTTCTCAAGTTTTCCACTTCAGCGAAATTATCTGTGGCTCCGACTGTGTATTTCACCAAGCCGTTTTCGACATATGCATCGACGCCTTTGACTCCATGGAAGAATTCGCTATTGACATTTTTGGGTTCAGTTGTAGCTGCTATCTGAACTTTGAAGATGGGCCTCCCTTCAAGAATTGTACCTTGTGGTGGTGCAGTCACCTCTGGGAGTCCATGAAATCTAGTTGGGGTATCACCTTGCAAATTCTGACCAGAGTCGGTCGTTTGTGCAACTATTGCAGAATCTGTTGGTTTCTGACCAGGCTTGGTCGTTTGTGCAACGGCGGATGGATTATCAGACTTCTGATCGGGGACGGTGGTTTGTGCTACGACGGTTGGATTTGCTGGCTTCTGACCGGGTGCGGTCGTTTGTGCTACGATGGTTGGATTTGCTGGCTTCTGACCGGGGGCGGTCGTTTGTGCTACGACAGTTGGATTTGCTGGTTTCTGACCGGGGTCGGTCGTTTGTGCTACGACAGTTGGATTTGCTGGTTTCTGACCGGGGTCGGTCGTTTGTGCAACAACAGTTGGATTATCTGGCTTCTGACCGGGGTCGGTCGTTTGTGCTACGACGGTTGGATTTGCTGGCTTCTGACTGGGTTCGGTCGTTTGTGCTACGACAGTCGAATTTGCTGGCTTCTGACCGGGGTCGGTCGTTTGTGCAACAACAGTTGGATTTGCTGGCTTCTGACCGGGGTCGGTCGTTTGTGCTACGACGGTTGGATTTGCTGGCTTCTGACCAGGGTCGGTCGTTTGTGCTACGACGGATGGATTTGTTGGCTTCCGACCGGGGTCGGTCGTTTGTGCTACGACGGATGGATTATCTGATTTCGGGCTGGGGCCGGTCGTTTGAGCAACGACGGTTGGATTTGCTGGTTTCTGACCGGGGTCGGTCGTTTGTGCTACGACGGATGGATCTGTTGGCTTCTGACCGGGGCCGGTCGTTTGAGCAACGACGATTGGACTATCTGACTTCTGTTTGGGTTCGGTCGTTTGTGCAACGACGATTGGACTATCTGACTTCTGTTTGGGTTCGGTCGTTTGTGCAACGGCGCTTGCTTGGTTAGAGACTTTAGGCAAACCAGCCCTGCTTGCCACATCAGTAGTTTGAGGTGGTACGCTAACCAAGACGTTCTTGTCCCCTGTGGGGTTTGAAGGGTTAACAGGTTGTGGGGTGTTGGAATCTTGCCTTGATTTATCGTTGGGTGCTTGGGGGGCTGTTGCCGCCACAATTGGCACATCCTTGTCAAGACTGTTTGATTGGTGAGTGTAATCCTTTGCGTTCTCTTCTGGAATGTCGAGTGGAACGGGATCCTGAGGGTTTGTGTAGGTGGAGATTGTTCCGATGCCTCTTACAGCCCTTGGTTGTGCATATTCTGTGACCGCATAAAGATTGTCGTCTTGCTCCACGATGCTATTTGAGGGCAGGTCTTCATTGTCGCCGTTGCCATCCTCATCACCATGTGCAAGCATGATCCCTGTTTCATTTGAGGCCATATCCTTCATTTCCATGTCGCCAGATGGTTCTAATTGATGTCCATCTTCGTTTTGCGCCATCTTAGAGCCATATTTTTTCTTATATTTGACAAAGGCGTTATAGATACCTTTTGCTATTTTGTCTTGTCCCTCTTTTGAGTTGAGATACGTTTCCTCATCAGGTGTTGTGATGAACCCCATTTCAATAAGACAGCTGGGCATGGATGTCTCCCTGAGCACGAGGAATCCCGCTTGGTGCACCCCTTTGTTCACCCTTGCACTAGAAGAGCAGACTTCGCTTTGTATTAATTTTGCAAGTTCCACGCTGTTGGCCATGTTTTTGTCTTGTAGGATTTCAAACATGATGTAACTCTCAGCGGAATTGGGGTCGAATCCCGCATATGTCTGCTTATAGTTTTTTTCAATGAAGATGACTGAATTTTCCCTTTTTGCCACGTTGAGGTTGTCGGCCGCCCTGTGCATACCGAGAGTGTAAGTTTCGAATCCTCTTGATATTTTCCCTCCGTCGAGTGCGTTTGTGTGTATTGAAATGAAGAGGTCGGCCTTGTTTTTGTTGGCGATGTTGGCACGTTCTTTGAGTTCAACAAACACATCAGTCTTTCTTGTATAAATCACTTTGACGTCAGAACAGTTTTTTTCCACATAACTGCCAAAAGCGAGTGCCACTTTCAGGTTGAGGTCTTTCTCTTGTGATGTCTTCCCTATCGCCCCAGGGTCTTTCCCGCCATGCCCTGCATCAATGACAAGCACGAACTTGCCAGCGGCAAGTCCTTGCATAGCCAAAAGAGCCATGAAAGCAATAATTAATCCAATCTTTTTACGCATTTCCATTACAATTCTTTTGCAAAATTAATCAATTATGCTTGAAAAACCTTTTTTGTGGTGTCGTTTTATCATTATTTAAGATACAATAGTTGTTTTTGAGTAAAAAGACATTGTAACAGAAAATTTGAAGTCCAATGCTTTCTCTTTTTTGTGTCTTGCTGTTCAGTTTCTGGTGAACAAAGCCCTAACTCCAGCTCCATCGCATTGCGCACCCATCGGGGGGTTGACTTTTACGATTTCCAGCATCACTTCATAGACGGTGTCGAATTCTTGCATGATGGAGTCGGCGACCCTTGCCGCCACATGTTCCAACAAAGCAGAAGGTGTGCTCATCTCTTTCTTGACGATTTCAAGGATGGTCGCATAGTTGATGGTATGCTCGACATTGTCGGTGAGAAAAGCTTTTTGTATCTTTGCTTTCACCTCGACAGTGACGAGGAATTCTCCCCCCACACGTCTTTCTTGTTCCATCACCCCATGTTGTGCATGGAACCTTATGTTTTTGATGAACACAACCGTGTCGTGTATGCTAGACTGACTTATCCACATTTGGAAGTACCGCAGTTTTTACAGATGAGGCAACCCTCTTGATAGACTAGTGTTTCCTGTCCACAAACGGGGCATTTTTGCCCATGTGCCATGGTGCCGTCCACGATGTATTTTTTGAGGGCTCTCTCCACCCCATTTTTCCAAGTGTTGATGCTCTCGCTTTTGAGTTGGAGTGAACCTACCAATTTGATGACATGGTCGATGGGCATTCTATATCTGAGCACACCAGAGATGAGTTTTGCATAATTCCAATATTCCGGGTTGAATTTTTCGCTTAGTCCTTCCACAGTCGTCTTATAGCCTCTTTTGTTTTCAAACTGGAAATCGTAACGATGTGTTCCATCCTCGTTGGTTTGTTTGATGATTTTGCCTTTAGTGACTGTTTTAGGCAGCACGATACCCTCCTCATCGTCTTGCAACCCGGTGAAGATTTCATAGGGGTATCCGTCGAGCAAGCCAACAAAAGCCACCCATTTCTCCTTGTTGTTTTGGAACCTTACCACATCACATTCCAAGGTTTGAGGTCTTACTTCCGTCACCTCCGGGCGTTTGCATTCCGGCTCTGGTAGTTTGGCGTTCTTTTTCTTTTTCTTCTCAACGGAGACCATTACCCCAGACCTGCTTCCATCTCTATATATGGTGCAGCCTTTGCACCCAGACAGCCATGCCTCTATATACAACCTGTTGACCAAAGACTCGTCAACGTTGTTAGGCAAGTTTACCGTCACGCTGATGGAGTGGTCGACCCATTTTTGGATTTCTCCTTGCATCTTGACCTTCATGAGCCAGTCCACGTCGTTGGCAGTAGCCTTGCTGTAAGGCGATTGCGCCACCATCTCCTCAATTTCTTCTTGTGTGTATCTTTTTTCCGTGTCGAGTCCTTTTGCTTTCATCCAAGTGATGAACTTGGGGTGATAGACGATGTATTCCTCGAAAGAATCTCCCACCTCATCGACAAAGTCCACATGCACGTTGGTGTCCCCCGGGTTGACTTTCCTCCTTCTTTTATAAACAGGTTTGAACACAGGCTCTATCCCACTTGTGGTTTGGGTCATGAGACTGGTTGTTCCTGTAGGAGCGATGGTCAGGCAAGCAATGTTGCGTCTCCCATATGTCACCATGTCGTTGTACAGCTTCGAGTCGGCTTCTTTGATACGTTGTATGAACGGATTGTTCTGTTCCCTTTTTGCGTCGTAGATGGCGAAAGCGCCTCTCTCCCTTGCCATGTTGACAGACGCTCCATATGCAGCCAACGCCAGTGTGCGTTGCACCCTCACGGCGAAGTCTGTAGCCTCCTGGGTGCCATATCGCATTCCCAGCGCTGCGATCATGTCTCCTTCGGCGGTGATACCCACTCCAGTGCGCCTTCCCATGCTGCTCTTGTTGAGGATTTTCTCCCACAGATGGTATTCCGCACCCTTGATTTCCTCACTTTGAGGATCGGCTTTGATTTTCTCCATGATGGCTTCAATCTTCTCCAATTCCAAGTCGATGATGTCGTCCATGAAGCGTTGTGCCAGCGCCACATGTTTCTTGAATCTTTCGAAGTCGAAACGCGCCTTGTCGGTGAAAGGTTCCTCTACATAGGAATACAAGTTGATGGAAAGTAGCCTGCAAGAGTCATAAGGACAGAGTGGGATTTCTCCACAAGGATTGGTGGAAATGGTCCTGAATCCCAGGTCGGCATAACAGTCGGGTATGCTTTCCCTGATGATGGTGTCCCAGAACAACACTCCCGGTTCGGCACTTTTCCATGCATTGTGCACGATTTTCCCCCACAGGTCTTTTGCCTTGATAGTCTTTTCCACCAAAGGTTCGTCACTATCGACAGGGAATTTCTGGACATAGTCCTTTCCTTCCATGGCAGCTCGCATGAACTCGTCATCTATGCGCACCGACACGTTGGCACCAGTGACCTTTCCTTCAGTCATCTTGGCATCGATGAACGCCTCGCTGTCCGGGTGCTTGATGCTAACGGTGAGCATGAGAGCACCTCTTCTCCCGTCCTGTGCCACCTCACGTGTAGAGTTGCTGTATCTTTCCATAAATGGAACCAATCCGGTGCTTGTGAGAGCGGAATTGTTGACAGGCGACCCCTTTGGCCTGATGTGTGAGAGGTCGTGCCCTACCCCTCCTCTTCTTTTCATCAACTGCACCTGTTCCTGGTCTATGCGCAAGATGGCTCCGTATGAATCGGCGTTTCCGTCCAGTCCTATGACGAAACAGTTGGAGAGCGATGCCACTTGCAGGTCGTTTCCGATGCCAGTCATAGGACTACCGGCCGGAACGACATATTTGAAATGGTCAAGCATTTCAAATATGGTTTGCTCATCTACGGGGTTGGGGTATTTTTTTTCAATCCTTGCTATTTCCTTGGCAATGCGCCGATGCATGTCGGAGGGTGACTTCTCATAAATGTTTCCAAAACTGTCCTTCATCGCGTATTTGTTGACCCACACGCGAGCGGCCAATTCATCGCCTTCAAAATAGTCGAGCGAGGCCTTGTAAGCCTCTTCATATGAAAAAGTTGCTTGATGACTCATAGGGTATGTTCTGTTTTAGGGATTGCAAAATTACGAAGTTCTGATGAGAAAAAAGAAAAAAGGAGAAGGAAAATGGAGAAAATGTGGTTTGCACCATCTTTATCTAAAATGCAACAAGACGCCAGGTCATAAACCGCCACCCGAATCGAATCACAGGCTTCAGAAAAACAGGAATAGTTAAGAAATCCACTCCCCACTGCTGAAAAACACAAAAAAACAAATTTTCTCCAAACTTTTTCCAACTACGCAACAAAACTGCGCAGTTTACGCATACCTTTGCATCGTGATTAGAAATCACAAGAGTTTTTGAAAGCGATCTTTGAAAAGACTTTTACCATAACAACATACTTCATGCCTTGTAAACGCTATCGTGGGGTGCCAACCTCACAGATGGTTTCGAGACATGGGGATTTGAAAAGAGAATGCGGGCAACCCGTTCTCTAAACAAAACTTTGTTGGCTTCTTCCTGATAAAACCAACCGGCGGGCTTCGCGTTGTCAGAATAAAGCAGTAATGCTATAAAGTGACCTTCAGCCTTTCCAAAAGAAGGAGGTTGCGCAGGGAACACCTGTTCACCGGAAAACCATCACGTACGAGCATCCTTCGGACTAAGGTCGGGCAGACCCCAAAGCGGGATGCGTTGGCTCCTGTCAAGTCAACTTGGATGGCAACATCGACAACGTACGGGGTGAAATCGACTCCCGAAGATCGCCAGTCTTAGAGAGTGGATAATCACCGGTCCTTATCCTATAACCCGCCCGGGGTTGACGGTGTGTGGCAGCACCATCTGGAAACAGTGGGATGCACGGGGCCTGTGAAGTCAGTAGGCGTGGCAGCCGAGGGCAAGGGGGTGTTGGTTCTAAGGTACTCAAAAGGTACGAAGGACACAAGCACAACCGCATCTCCTACAGAGACACATTGGGAAGGTGGACCTTCTACATCCATGCTTCACTCGTTATCGCAAAAGTGTTGTGCACTCCCGTACGAAAATACGGTTGTTCCACTGCAATACGTGGATGGGGCGAGTACCGCAAGGAAAACTCCAAAACGAAACAAGTAGTCAATTGGTAAGAGGTGGCAGCCTCTGCATCCGCAAGAGCCAAGGGTGAAAGGAGTACTTTACATAGTGTGGGAGTAGTGTTTGCAGGTTTTCCAAACCTGTCCGTATGCCGCTTACCTATAGAAATATGGGTGTGTCTAAGGGCCTAAAGGAACGAAAACAGCGGTAGGAATCGGTCGGAACTCAGCCGGTCCGACAATTTCTTTTCTATCTATTTTTTCCTCTATCACCAGCATCTTTTTTCCATCCTCGATAGAAAACCGCCCCACTTCTACATAGAGAAGAGGGGCGGGATAAGGATACCTTTTTGGTATTAAAAACAATCTCTACAGCATATACCTGCAATCGACCACGGGCTTGTCGGTGCGCTGACGCACATCGGCAAACTCTGGCCATGCGGTAGTGATGACCAGCGACTGCGACTGGCTGAGCACAGCGGCATAGGAGTCGACATAGTCGATTGCCAATGGATAATGCCGTTTGAACTCGTCGATGGCCACAGGGTCGTAGCCGCAGATGTTGTGATAGCCGGCATCGAGCAAGGCCTGTATGATTTTGGCACTCGGCGTGTCGCGCACGTCGTCGCTGCCGGGCTTGAATGAGAGTCCGAGGATGCCGATGCGCTGCTGCTTGTCGTCACCAATGGCACGGATGATTTTCTGTGCGATAAACGTCGGCATGTTGTCGTTGGTATTGATGACATGATGCAGGATTTGCGCGTCGAAACCTGCCGTGCGCGAAACGGCATAGAGCGCGTTGGTGTCCTTGGGCAGACAGTAGCCTCCATAGCCGCAGCCCGGATAGACATACGATGCCATGGTTGCCCCACCCCACCGCTTGTCCATGTGGAGGATGCGGAAGGCCTCGGCAGTGTCGATGCCGCCGATGGTGTCGGCCACGATGCTCATCTCATTGCTGTAACTGATGAGCGTGGCGAGCAGCGTGTTGGAAAGATACTTGATAAACTCACCCGTGTTGAGCGATACGCAGAACACCGGTTCGGTGACCGTGGCATATACCTTTCTGAGCACATCGGCGGAGCGTTCGTCACTCACGCCGAGCACGATGCGGTCGGCATTCATGAAGTCGTCCCAGCAATGGCCTTCACGCAGGAACTCAGGGTTGTTGGCCACCCCTACGTCCTCGCCCACCTTAATGCCCTTGCTCTCCAGATAGGGGATGATTTTCCCCGAGGTAGTGGAGGGAGGGATGGTCGACTTCACCACCATCACCTGATAACGGTCCTGGGGGCGTGCCTCCAGGGTCTGGTCGATGGCAGAGAAGAGATAGGTGAGGTCGGCCTGACCGTCTTTGCCGTATGGGGTGCCCACACAATAGTATACGCAGTCGCTCTCTTCCACAGCCTCTTTCAACTGGTCGGCGGCAATGGGGATAAACCTGTTGCCGAGATGGCGGAGCAGTGCATCATCGAGTCCGGGCTCCAGGAAAGGCAACTTGCCTGCCTGAATCTCACTGAGGCGAGAGGGGTTGATTTCCACGCCATACACCTTATGGCCATATTCCGCGAACCCCAACGAAGTGGTGAGTCCTACGAATCCGAGTCCGAAAACCGTGATTACCATTTGTACTCGCCCTCCTCGCTCTCTTTAAGATACTGTAAGAAGCGTGCCACGCCCTCTTCCACGTAAATGGTGGGGTCGTAGGCCAGTTCGCGCCGTGCCTTGTCGATGTTAGGGCACCTGCGCTGTGGGTTGTTGGTGAGATATTCCTTGTCTTCGGAAACGGCATATTTCACCTCACCGGTATAGCCGAGGATTTCCTTTCCTGCCTTGGCGTAGATTTCTGCCAGTTGGGCAATGGTAATCTCAGGTTTCTCTATGCCGATGTTGTAATAGCCATACTCGCCATGGAGGAGAATCTTGAGATAGCCGCAGATGGAGTCGGCGATATAGCAGAAAGTGCGGGTGGGCGACCCGTCGGAGAGAATCTCGATGTCGCGGTTCTGCATCACGGCGAGGGCGAAGTCGGCAGGCACACGCTTGTCGCCGATGCGCATGCCAGGACCATAGTTGTTGAACGGCCTTGCCACACCGATGGGCATGTCGAACTTCTGTGCGAAGAGCATGCACATCGTCTCGCCGAAGCGTTTCGACTCATCGTAGCAGGCACGCGGACCTGTAGCACACACGTTGCCGTTGTAGTCCTCCGAGGTGGGCACATGCTCGGGGTCGGGGTCGCCGTAGAGTTCGCTCGACGAGAAGAAGAGGAGTCCGCGGATGGGCTTCCGGCAATAGAAGTCGAGCAGCGAGCGCAGTCCCCAGATATTGGCATCGAGTGTCTCGATGGGATACTTGCGATAGAACATCGGCGATGCCACCGATGCCAGATGGATGATATAGTCGGCCTCACCGGCATATTGCACCCCGGCGATATTGTCGCGGATGATGTCGAATTTCTGGATGTTCACCTTCGGGCTTTGCTCCAGTTTCTTCACCCATTCGGGATAGCCGAGCATGAAGTTGTCGAGTCCGATGATTTTCCTGATGCCCAGTTCATCGGCCTTCTGGTCGAAGAAGTGCATGAAGTAATAGCCGAGGAAACCGGCACACCCTGTGATGAGAACGGTGGCGTCTTTCAGTCTGGCACGTTCATCGTCAGACAGTTTACTAAACGTGTAGTTGATGTCGTTGGATAAGATATTCTGCATATTTTATTATTGAATATTGAAAATTATTTTTCTTTATCGGGAAAGCCCAGATAGCCCCAAAAGCCCAGATAGCCCCAAAAGCCCAGAATGCCCAGGAAGCCCAGAAAGCATGATAAACCTCAAGCCTCCCCCTTATACTCCCTGTAGGGATGTTCCAGGTCGAGGATATGGAAGTTGTGCTGCCGCTGCTGGTCACCCTTCGGTATCTTCATGTAGTCGCCGTAGATCTGCGTGAGGTAGCGGTCGTAGTCCTTGATGCCCATGAGGGTCTTCCCCTCAAACACATAGGGCGCGAAGACAGCATGAATGGTCTTGGGCATCACGCCGTGTGGCCCCTCTGTATAATCATTCACCAACTCGGCGGAGTCGTAATCGTATTTGGTGAGCACCTTGCGTATCTTCGCCTGCAACGACTCCATGGTGGTAAGTTTGCGGGTGAGAAGGGGTATCCATGAACGGGGACCGTGGCCGTGGCGGTAGGGGTCGCGGTGAATCCAGTAGAGTGCCTGCCTTAATAGGGCGTAGTGGGCCTGGTGCAACTTCCGCCTGACGATGTTGGTGGGAACGGCATCCAAGGGGAAGACATCCACATAGATGCCTCCGAGATAACTGAGATGGAGCCGCTCGATGAGGGTCGTAGAAGCATCCTGCACCTTGCCAAAAGGCAAGGGGTATGCTTTGTCGTTCTCGGGGCACACAAACTCATAGGGTGCCGGCAGCCACTCATGGCTGTGCTGGATAAACCGCTCGTAGTCGGGCCGTGGCATCACGATGTCCATATCATCGTCCCAGGGGATGAACCCCTTGTGCCTGACTGCCCCGAGCAGACTGCCATTGAACATGCCATAGGAGATGCCATGTTGGCGAAACACCTGGTCCATCACCTCGATGATGCCCAGCATGCGCAATTGAAGTGGTCGTATGTCGTAGGTTGCCATATATTTCCGGGCTTTGCCCGATTGAAAATTGAAAATTGAAAATTGGCCCTTGGCCAAAGTTGATCAAGGGCGGCGGGAGGGGTCGATGGCCCATGGCGCACGCCGCTCCTCCCACATCTGGTTGAGCATGTCGCGGTCGCGCACGGTGTCCATGCACTGCCAGAAGCCTTCGTGGCGGTAGGTCTTGAGTTGCCCCTCGGCGGCGAGTTGCTCAAGCGGCTCGCGCTCAAAGGTGGTCAGGTCGTTGTCGATATAGTCGAACACCTTGGGGTGGAGCACGAAAAAGCCACCGTTAATCCATCCCTGGTTCACCTGGGGCTTCTCCTTGAAGGAGCGCACGAAGTCGTCGTCATCAATCTGAATCTCACCGAAGCGGGCGGTGGGATGTACGGCAGTGACCATGGCCAGTGCCTTAGACTGATGGTATTTCTCTACCAGCAGCGAGATGTCGACATCCGATACGGCATCGCCGTAGGTCATCATGAACTCCTCGTTGCCGATGATGTTTTTCAGTCGGAGGATGCGCCCGCCCGTCATCGACGCATCGCCGGTGTCGACGAGGGTGACACGCCAGTCCTGGGTATGCTCCTGGATATAGTCTACCTTGCCGGTACTCAAGTCGATGGTAAAGTCGTTGTTCTCGGCGTAGTATTGCAGGAAATAGTTTTTGATGACCTCGCCCTTGTAGCCCAAAGCGATGACGAAGTCCTTATAGCCATATCGGGCATAGTGGTTCATGATATGCCACAGGATAGGCTTGCCACCTATCTCCACCATGGGTTTGGGAATCAGTTTGGTGTATTCCGACAGCCTTGTGCCGAAGCCTCCAGCCAGAATGATTGTTTTCATAAGGGGTTATATTTGGTTGATGATGTCGCAGATGAGCGTGATGTCGTCTTCGGTGAGTTCGGGATGCATCGGTATGGAGATGATTTTCGAGTAGACGTCTTCGGTGACGGGCAGTGCATAGCCGCTCTTGAAATACGTCAGCAGGTGGTTGGGGAAATACTGTATGCCATACTGTATGTCGTGGGCCTTGAAAGCCTGTTCCACGAGCGACCGCTTGCCGTGGAGAATCTCCAGCGGGAAGATATGGGGCGTGATGTCGTGGGAATAGTCCATGTGGATGAGACGCACGTGAGGGTTGTCTTTCAGACGGCGGGTATACTCCATGGCGATGGCACGCCGGCGGGGAGCAAACTCGTTCTCAAACCTGGAGAGTTGCACCTTGCCTATGGCAGCGAAGATATTGCTCATATGGTAGCGGTAGCCTTGTGCCACCACATCGAACGTCCAACTCCTCTTCCCTGCATATCGTTTCTCTGAATCTTTCTGCACGCCGAGGAGCCGGGCATCGCTCACCTGCTGATAGGTGTCTTCATCGGCGGTGAAGATGGCACCGCCCTCGCCCGAGGTGATGTTCTTGATGCCGTCGAAACTGAAACACACCACATCGCCCGTAGACCCGATTTTCTTGCCGTCGCAGTAGCAACCGAAAGCATGGGCGGCATCCTCCACCAACCGCAAGCCATGCTCGCGGGCGAAGTCCTGGTATTGTGTGGCCATGACACAATTGCTGCCGTAGTAGACCGGCATCATGGCCTTGGTGCGCGGGGTGATGCGCCGCTCAGCATCACGCAGGTCGAGGGTGAGCGTGGCAGGGTCGATTTCGCAACACACCGGTATGCATCCGGCACCGGTGATGGCCTGCATCGAGGCCACGAAGGTGAACGAAGGCACGAGCACCTCGTCGCCAGGCTGCGTGACAGCCTGTATGGCAAGATGGAGGGCTGCCGTGCCGCTGTTGACACATGCGCAGCGACGGCCGCCACCAATATATGCTTCAAGTGCGCGCTCAAACTCGCCCACTGTCTCGCCCATGCCCAGATAGCCGATGTCTTCGATGACATGTGCCACAGCCTCGGCCTCGGCCTTTCCCACTACTGATTTCGATAGTCTTATCATATTGTCAAGTTATAGGCAGCAAAGTGAATCATTATTATCCACTTTTGCCGCTTCTTCCATTTTCAATTTTCAATTTTCAATCTTCAATAATTCTCACTCGTCCATCTGGAAGAGGGGGTCTTCGGGCATCACCATCTCGGGCTTCTGCTTCTCGGCCTCAAGAATGTTCTGGGGCACGTATTTCTTGTCGACAACCAGACGGAAAGAGTATTCGCGGAACCACCGGTCGGTCATAATCAGACAGCCTTTCTGACCATTGGTGGCACCCCAACTGTTCTCCACCTTCCATTTCGTAGCCTTCCCATCGGCATCAAGGTCTACCGCGGTGAGGGTCATGGCATGAGTGGAGCCACTGTCGAAAGTCATGATGCGCTGGGCCTTGTCCATGGTAAACGTCGTGCCGAAGAGCGAACCGTAGTCGTAGTTGTCGAGGTCGAGATAGCCCCGCTTGCGGTCGAGTTGCTTGGCCACGTCGTAGGAGGAGTAGAGTTTGCAGCCATCCTTGATGGAGGCAATGGCCATCTGCTCAATGTCGTCCATCGGAAGATTGATGTATTTCCAGTTGTGGCCGTCGTAGGTATGGCGGTCGTATTCCACCTCATAGGTCTTGTAGTAAGGACGGCGCGGGTCGTTCATCGCCATGATGAACGTGCCGTTGATAGGACCGCCCACCGTGGCCTTGTAGAACTCCAGCGGGGTGTATTTCCGCGGTGTGCCAATGGCCTTGCCCTTCTTGTCGGTAAAGGCGAAGGTGAACTCCTTCACGGGCTCGCCGAGGGTGATGGCGAGGATGTGGTAGATGGTGCCGAGCATCTCTACCTTGCGCTGCTGCAGGGCTGCCGGCTTCTTGCCGTCGGCACCCATCTGGCGCAGTTCGAGGCCAAACTCCCTCAACTTCGATGCCACAATCCTTGCCATGCGGCTGGTGTTCTCTGCCGAATAGGTCTCGGGCTGCACGCTCTTGGGCACGAGTCCGTATTTCTCTGCCAGGTCGGCCACGCCACAGAAGGTGCCGCCATCATTGATGGGACTCTTGAAGAAGAAGCGCACGCGCTGGTCGTCGATGGGCTTGTTGTAGGTGATGAATATTTGTAAAACTGTTATTTATTATTTTTCGGAGGATTTGGAATGAAGAAATTTTCAAAGATTTTCTTGGCATGTGCAATGACAGCTATTATGCTGATGCCTACATTCGCTCAG
>JAFWSS010000173.1 GCA_017524385.1 Prevotella sp. | reverse complement strand
GTCATACTGTTGCAGTACATAACGGAAACAAATTCATCCCTGTTTACATCACTGAGAACATGGTGGGACACAAACTCGGAGAGTTCTCGCCAACACGCAGGTTTGGCGGTCACGCCGGTAACAAGAAGTAAGCAGGCCAACCCTTTGAATAAAAAACAATAACATAATGGGAGCAAGAAAGAAAATCGCGGCTGAAAAAAGAAAGGAAGCCGCAAAGAACCTCTACTTCGCCAAATTGGTAGGGGTGCCCTCATCACCAAGGAAAATGAGATATGTCGTCGACATGATCCGTGGCATGGAGGTCGACAAGGCACTCGGTGTGCTCAAGTTCTCCAACAAAAAGGCTGCCATCGATGTGGAGAAGCTTCTCCGCTCGGCTGTGGCCAACTGGGAGGCGAAAAATGACCGCAAGGCTGAGGAAGGTGAACTCTTCATCTCGCGAGTCTTCGTCGATGAGGGAGTCACATGGAAGAGAATGAGACCTGCACCGCAGGGACGTGGATACCGCATCCGCAAGCGCAGCAACCACGTCACCCTTTTCGTAGATTCAAAAACTAATGACGATAAAGAATAAACAGAATGGGACAGAAAGTTAATCCAATCAGCAACCGTCTGGGAATCATCAGAGGATGGGACTCCAACTGGTTCGGAGGCAAGAGCTTCGGCGAAAACATCGTGGAAGACCAGAAGATCCGCAAATACCTCAATGAAAGACTGGCCAACGCCAGCGTTTCCCGTATCGTCATTGAGCGCACTCTAAAGCTTGTCACAATCACTATCTGCACTGCAAGGCCTGGTAAGGTCATCGGAAAAGGTGGAGAGGATGTGGACAAACTGAAGGAAGAACTGAAGAAACTCTCCAACAAGGAGATCCAAATCAACATCTTCGAGGTGAAGAAACCCGACCTCGACGCTACTATCGTTGCCAACAACATCGCTAGGCAGCTTGAAGGAAAAATCGCCTACAGACGTGCCATCAAGCAGGCTATCGGTAATGCCATGAGAGCACAGGCTGAGGGCATCAAAATCCAAATCACTGGACGCCTCAACGGTGCGGAAATGGCTCGAAAGGAAATGTACAAGGAGGGTAGGACTCCTCTGCACACTTTCCGCGCCGACGTGGACTACTGCCAGGCCGAGGCTCTCACTAAGGTGGGAATCCTGGGCATCAAGGTCTGGATCTGCCGCGGAGAGGTTTATGGAAAGGTTGACCTCGCACCCAATTTCACACAGGAGAAGGCTGGTGGAAGACAAGGTGGCGGTGGACGCCCAAGAGGAGGTCGCAAGAGAAGCAATAACCGTTAAAACCAGAAGCTACAATGTTACAGCCAAAAAGAGTAAGATATAGAAGACCTCAGGACGGACGCGGAAGGAAAGGTAACTCCCACAGGGGTACAGAACTCGCCTTCGGTTCGTTCGGCATCAAGACACTCGAACACAAATGGATCGACAGCCGACAGATCGAGGCTGCTCGTGTCGCCGTCAATAGGTATATGCAGCGCGAGGGACAGGTGTGGATTCGCATCTTCCCCGACAAACCCATCACCAGGAAACCAGCAGACGTGCGTATGGGTAAAGGTAAGGGTGACCCAGCAGGATGGGTGGCACCTGTGCAGCCCGGACGCATCCTCTTCGAAGTAGAAGGCGTCAGTTTCGACATCGCAAAGGAGGCCCTACGCCTCGCAGCACAGAAACTACCCGTGAAAACCAAGTTCGTTGTTAGACGTGATTTCGATAAAAACGCATAAACCATGAAGATAAATGAAGTAAGGGAACTCTCTACCCAGGACTTGGTTGAGAGACTTGAGGGAGCAATGGCTAACCTTCAGCAACTGAAGATGAACCATGCCATCACGCCGCTGGAGAATCCGATGCAAATCAGGATGGTGCGCAAAGACATCGCACGCATGAAAACCGAGCTCCGTCAAAGAGAACTTAACAAATAACAATGGTCCAGATGGAAACAAGAAATTTAAGAAAAACTAGAACGGGTGTTGTCGTGAGCAACAAGATGGATAAAACCATTGTTATTGCCGCTAAGTTCAAGGAGATGCACCCCATCTATGGCAAGTTTGTGCAGAAGACCAAGAAGTATCATGCACATGACGAAAATAACGAGGCCAACATAGGCGACACCGTGCTCATTATGGAAACCCGTCCCTTGAGCAAGACCAAGAGATGGAGACTAGTTCAAATCATCGAAAAAGCTAAGTAATCATGATACAGGCAGAATCAAGACTGACAGTTTGCGACAACAGCGGAGCTCGCGAGGCACTCTGCATCAGAGTTCTCGGGGGTACACGCCGCCGTTACGCCAGCGTGGGAGACATCATCGTCGTGGCCGTGAAAAACGTCATTCCTTCCAGCGACCTGAAGAAAGGGGCCATCTCAAAGGCTCTCATCGTACGCACTAAAAAAGAGGTGCGCAGGGCAGATGGTTCTTACATCAGGTTCGACGACAACGCATGCGTTCTCCTCAACAATGCTGGAGAGCTTAGGGGAAGCCGCATCTTCGGACCCGTCGCCAGAGAGTTGCGCGCCGTCAATATGAAGGTGGTGTCCCTCGCACCAGAGGTACTTTAACATTTTAACAAGCACTACACCAATGACCAAATTACATATCAAAAAAGGCGACACCGTGATTGTCCTCGCCGGTGAGGACAAGGGCAAGACCGGAAAGGTGCTCAAAGTGGAACGCGAGAAAATGCGCGCCATCGTAGAGGGTGTCAACATCGTCACCAAGAGTGCCAAACCTTCGGCTAAGAATCCCCAAGGAGGCTTCGTCAAGGTGGAGGCCCCCATACACATCTCCAACCTGAGCCTCATCGACCCAAAGAGCGGAGAAGCTACGCGAATCGCCATCAAGGTAAAAGAGGACGGAACTAAAGTTCGTATCGCTAAAAAATCAGGACAGGAGATCAAATAATGAATACAGCACAGTTAAAGAAACAGTACAATGAAGTCATTGCACCGGCGCTGATGAAGCAGTTCAACTACTCCTCGCCAATGCAAATACCGACTCTCAAGAAAATCGTCATCAACCAGGGACTCGGAGACGCCACCCAGGAAAAGAAAATCATCGACGTGGCTATCAATGAGTTGACTACCATCGCAGGACAGAAGGCTGTCGCCACATACTCCAAGAAGGACATCGCCAACTTCAAGCTTCGTAAGAAGATGCCCATCGGCGTCATGGTGACTCTGCGCAGGGAGCGCATGTATGAGTTCCTCGAGAAACTCGTACGCGTAGCTCTCCCGCGTATCCGCGACTTCAAGGGTATCGAGTCAAAACTCGACGGACGTGGCAACTACACCCTCGGCATCGACGAGCAAATCATCTTCCCTGAAATCAACCTCGACAGCATCGAGCGCATTCAGGGCATGAACATTACTTTCGTTACTTCCGCTAAAACCGATGAGGAAGGTTTCGCACTGCTCAAGGCTTTCGGACTTCCTTTCAAAAACGCTAAAAACGCATAATCCATGGCAAAAGAATCAATGAAGGCCCGTGAGGTCAAGAGGGCTAGGCTCGTGGCTAAGTATGCTGAGAAGCGCGCCGCACTCAAGAGAATCATCGCCACTACCGACGACATCGCTGAGGCTTACGAGGCTGCACGCAAATTGCAAAGCATTCCAAAAAACGCCAACCCCATCCGACTACACAACCGTTGCAAGATCACTGGGCGTCCAAAGGGATATATGAGACAGTTCGGCCTCTCAAGAATCCAATTCCGCGAGATGGCTTCTGCTGGCCTCATACCTGGCGTGAAGAAGGCTAGTTGGTAAAGAAAGAACGCAAGCTTTTCATATTTAATATTGTCGGGGGAGTCCCGATTAATTAAACATTTTATTTTTATGACAGATCCAATAGCAGATTATCTGACAAGGCTCAGAAATGCAATCATGGCACATCACCGTGTCGTGGAGGTACCTGCATCAAACATCAAGAAGGAAATCACCAAGATTCTCTTCGAGAAAGGCTACATCCTCAACTACAAGTTCATCGAGGACGGGCCTCAGGGTACCATCAAGGTCGCGCTCAAGTATGACCCGACCACCAAGGCTAACGCCATCAAGAAACTGAAGAGAGTTTCTACTCCTGGTCTCCGCAAGTATACGGGGTACAAGGACATGCCGAGAGTTATCAACGGATTGGGCATCGCCATCTTGTCCACATCCAAAGGTGTAATGACTGACAAGGAAGCCAAAGAACTCAAAATCGGCGGCGAAGTCCTTTGCTACGTCTATTAATCAAGGGAGGAAAGCTACATGTCTAGAATAGGTAAATTACCCATCGCTATCCCTTCGGGCGTAGATGTCAAGTTTGACAAGCAAAACCACATCGTCACTGTGAAAGGTCCCAAAGGGGAACTCTCACAAAAGGTCGACCCATCTGTCAACTTGACCATGGAGAACGGTGAAATGGTTTTCACCATCAACGAGGACAGTCCTGTCAACATCAAGCAGAAGCAGGCCTTCCACGGACTCTACAGGGCATTGGTCAACAATATGGTGGTTGGTGTCAGCCAAGGGTTCCAGAAAACACTCGAACTCGTAGGTGTTGGATACCGTGTGTCAAACAAAGGAAACTTACTCGAGTTCTCTCTGGGATACTCACACCCCATTTTCATCATGCTACCACCTGAGGTGAAGGTGGAGACCAAGTCTGAGAGAAATCAGAATCCTGTCATCATCATGGAGTCATGCGACAAGCAGTTGCTCGGACTCATTTGTGCTAAGATTCGCTCTTTCCGCATGCCTGAGCCTTACAAGGGCAAGGGTATCCTGTTCAAGGGTGAGGTCATCCGCAGGAAGTCTGGCAAGTCGGCCTCGGCTAAGTAACTTTAAAACCTTACGATTATGACAACGAAGAAAATAGAAAGACGAATCAAAATCAAATACAGAATTCGCAAGAGGGTCAATGGCACTGCTGAGCGCCCACGCATGACGGTCTTCCGCAGCAACAAGGGCATTTACGTGCAAATCATCGACGACTCATGGATGAATACGGAGAAGCCTTTCACTACCATCGTGAAGAAAAAGCACCCTAAGCGCAACGTGGCTGTGCAAAACTACCCGAAGGGAAAAACATTGGTGTCGGCTTCTTCCATAGGAATGGAGAAAATGCCCAAATGCCAACAGGCTGAGAAAGTGGGCGAGCTGATTGCAGAAAGGGCAAAGGCCGCTGGTATTACAGCTGTCGTGTTCGACCGTAATGGTTATCTGTATCACGGAAGAGTGAAGCAACTGGCTGACGCAGCCCGTAAAGGTGGACTTAATTTTTAAACGATCATGGCAATCAATAGAGTAAAAATCAATAGTGATTCTGAGTTGAAGGACCGCCT
>JAFWSS010000172.1 GCA_017524385.1 Prevotella sp. | reverse complement strand
TTCTTACGGAGAGAAAGAGAACTATTTGCCCAACACCGCCGCCACACGCAGCACTAATGAGACGTATCATCGCAGCCACGACCTAAACCCGACGTTGAATGCCGACATGCGCTGGGCTACCGATTCCCTAAACACTTTCACCCTCCGGGCGAGCGTGGAGCATAAGAAGAAGCGCTCATACAACAGACAGACCGAGGAACAGGAAAGTCAACGGATAGGCGACAGCACGTCGGGTGTGGAATCGGATGGCTTGTTGGATTCTTCGAGTGGTTACATGCCCACTATTTCGCAAATTGTAAGTTCCCGTCAAGAAGGCCATACGACCAAACTAAGCACCATGGCGATGTGGGAACATTACATCAAGGATGGCGGACTCAGCGGCAGCGTCTCATTGGACTACTCTGAGGGAAAGACCAACCGCTGGACCGACCGAATGGTCACTTCTCACATGGCATCGCTCGCCTCGTCGCAGTTGAGTCAGTCATCCAACTCCCCCAACTCTGCACTGTCCACCGAGGGTCAATTTCTCTTCTCCAACTGGCTCACCAAGAAATGGTTGGTGAAAGCGCAATACACTTTCATGTATGGCCGAAACAGCAACGACCGTGACTTCATGACCGATGGTGTGGCAGATGCCGCCAATTCCTACCGCGACCGCTCCACCAATCACTCTCATAGTCTGAGAGTCGGCTCCACCTTCAACCTCGCACCCGTTCAAATCATGCCCAATGTCACAGCAAAATGGCTGCGCGAGAGTCGAGACTATCAGCGAGGCGTGCTCGACACCACCGCCGTGCGCCGCCGAATTCTCATCCAACCAGACATCCGCGCCACATGGAAACTGAGCAAGACGGTAGGTTTCGAACTGAACTACGGTTTCAGCACGACACAACCAGGAATCCTTCAGACCCTCGGCTACCGCGACCTCACCGACCCGCTCTTCATCACCGAGGGAAACCCTGGCTTGAAAGATACGCACAGCCATAACATCAAGTTATCATACAACATGGTGCTCGCCCGTAGCCAGACTTCGCTGAGCGCCAGCGTCGAATACAAGGCAAACGACCGCGACTTCGTGACGGCTCTCAGTTATCATCCCACGACCGCCGTCTATGTCAGCCGCCCTGAGAACGTCCGCGGCAGCCGCACATGGGAGTTCCGTCTCGATATGGACCAGGCGCTCGGCGAGTTGCTCAGGCTGGAGAATGAGTTTCGATTAAATGTCGGGCAGCACTACGGCTACCTGACCTTGCTACCTACACAGACGGAACGCACATTGAACAGGCAGAATAATCTTCACCCCAAGGACCGCCTCACCCTGTCTCTTGACTTGGACTGGCTCAAAGCCTCTGCGTTTGCCAAAATCGAGGCCGACCGCCTGCGTTTCTCTGCATCGCCCGAACAGAACACCACGCTTTGGAACAACGACTTCGGCTTCAACGCCGAAGCCACCGTGGGAAAGTTTGTTTTTGAGACGGATATCACGGAAATCACCCGCCGTGGCTATCCTGCCCAGTCGATGAACCGAAACATGCTCCTATGGAATGCCGCCGTCACATGGAAAATCCTGAAGAACAAGGCTCGTCTGAAACTGGAATTTGAGGACATCCTCAACAAACAAGATGATTTTTGGAGTGAGCGTTCTGCCTACCAGCATTCCACCTCATGGCAGGACTTCCGCCATCACTATGTCAACCTCAGTTTCACCTATCACCTCGACGCCAAAAAGAAAGACTAAAATATATTTATCGAATATGAACAAGCAAATCATCTTCACCTGTTTGAGGGGGTTTGTAATCCTCGTGCTCATCCTCATAGTTCCACTCTCCCCTTGGAGAGGGGTCAGGGGTGAGGCAGCAGGACAGGCACAGACCTTCCAATATCGTATCGTTGGCAATATCGGCATGGAGTTTACCGGGTGGCTCTATCTGATGAACCAGAGTGACAAGAATTATACTGACATAGACAGCCTATGGGTGGAGAATGGCGAGATTCGCACCTATGAAGGCAATGCCCAAGAACCATTCTTGGCCTTATTGCACTCCAGGGGAGAAGATATGGTGCAATTCCCTTGTCTTTTTGTGGAAGAAGGCACCATCAAACTCCGTCCATTTGCAATGACAACGAGAGGCGCTGCTTATATGGGTACTCCTCTCAATGATGAGTGGGCACATTTCCATACACAATTCAATGATATACAGGAGGCATCCGACGAAGGCCGTATCACCCGAACAGAGGCCAAACAAAAACTCGACAGTTTGGCAGCCCCCCTTGTCCTCAATCATAGCAATGATGTCTTGGGAGCGGTTATCGTATCATTTCTTGAGGATTTGGGCAATGAGCGTCTGATGGATTATATCACAATGCTCAGTCCGAAGCAGCAAAGCAATCCCATCATCCACGATATGAGACAGACCATTTTGGCAGTTCAACAAACCAAAGAGGGTACGATGTTCAAGGATTTTGTCGTAGAGTACGACGGTAAGACCACCCATCTTTCCGACTATGTTGGCCGTGGCAAGTATGTGCTCGCTGACTTCTGGGCGTCTTGGTGTGGGCCTTGCCTTCGTGAGATGCCCAATATCATTGCTGCTTACAACAAATACAAGGATTGTGGACTACAGGTTCTCGGCATTGCCGTGTGGGAGAAGCCCGATGCATCATTGAAGGTCATTGCAGAAAAGAACATTCCATTTGCTCAGATTCTTGGCGTATCAGAAGAAAACACAAATATATATGGAATCGATGCCATCCCCCACACCATCCTCTTCGGCCCCGACGGCACCATCCTCGCCCGAGGATTGCGTGGGGAGAATATTGACAAGAAGTTGGCAGAGATTTTTGGAAACGACAATTGAACCAAAACCAATATGTTCAAGCAAACCATCATCACCTGTTTAAGGGGATTTGTAACCCCTGTGCTCGCCCTCGTCGCAATAATGGGGCAGGCACAAACTACAAAGACAGCAACCATCACGGGGTATTCACCCGCACTGAAAGACAGTACAGTGACAGAGTGCAGTGTTGAAAATGTACGCGTTGCATCTGACACGGTCATCGGTGGGCACTTCACCCTGACAGTTCCCGTGGAGGGACTCACGAAGAGTTATTTATTCCTTGAGGGAGAAGGATGCCCCAATCACCTGATGACCATTTGGCTGAAACCTGGTGTGGAGGTGAAAGTAACGGGAACAGACTGTCTCTACCCATTATGGAAAGTGGATAGTCCACTACCCGAACAGCAGACAGTCAGCCGTATTACGGAACATGGTCATGACATGCTGGCCGAAATGTTGCGACTCGGTCTTGCCAATGCTCCGTGGGAAGAAGAAAAGGTTGTCTATATGAAATACTTGAAACAGACGATGGATATCCTTCCCTCCTTGCCGGTAGATGCCGCGTCGCTCGATGAGTTGGAAGATGTGGCCATAATGGCAAGAAACTATCAGAAGGACTTCCCGTATATGGAGCAGTTGAAGGAACTGGAGGCATCCACCGCCGCCCGTGCGCCGAAAGGATTTGAAGAGCAACTGGCGCTGATACACACTCAGGTTTATCCGCCGCATATCTTGCAAGTGGGTGAAGAGGCCATCGATGCCGAACTCATCGACATGGAAGGTCAGAAGCACCATCTTGCCGAAGTGCTCGGTCAACCCAGCCGATATGTGCTGCTCGATTTCTGGAGCCTGGGGTGCTACCCCTGCCGCATATCAGAGCCAGAGATGAGAGAAGTCTATGATAAGATGCAAGGCAAACTGGAAATCATCGGCATCAACCAGGATAAACTCTCTGCTTGGCAAGAGGACAATTTCAGCAAGAGCATCGTCTGGAAGAACTGGAATGATGGGAAGATGGGCAAAGCCGATGTAGAAAACCACTATTGCGATATGAAAGCCATACCTTATTATGTGTTGATTTCGCCCGACAAGCGCATCCTCTGGAAGGGAGCCGGATATGGCGCAGGGTGGTTCTTGGGTATGGCAGAGGCCATCAGTGGCCCCAAGCAGGACAACACTGCCAACCTGCAGTTGGCTGTGCGCAGTATTGGCATAAAGCCCGATGTTACTACCATCAATTTCCGCTATTACGGTCAGGAAGGCTATTGGTTCCGTATCGTCAAGGAATCCTATCTTGAGGCCAACGGCAAGAAATATCAACTGACAGCAGCCGATGGCATCACACTTGATGAGAACAACTATCCCAAAGAGAAAGCGACGGCAACCACAGAAGGTGTCATGGGTAAACTATTCTACACCGACTTCACCCTCACCTTCGAGCCGTTTGACACCACGCCAACCACCTTCGACTTTAAGGAGGGCGATGGTGAGGGTGCTTTCGTCATCCGGAACATTGCAATTGAAAAATAGGTTATGAAAAAGGACATCATCATCACCGCATTCCCGACGTTCCGTCGCCTACCCGTAGCCTTTCTGCTCGTCCTCATGGCAATTACGGGTCAAGCTCAGACCTTCACGCCACTGGTGGAGGACAGTATCAACTTTGTCATCACTGGCACAACCACCAGCCCCAACGACAGCGTGGCTGCATTCCCTTGCGCTCCCCTCGGGCAACGGGTGAAATTCCCCATCACCGACGGACATTTCACAGTGAAAGGCCGTCAGCCTCGCAACACGTTCTTTCAGATTGGTGACTTCGCCGGTAACGACCTCCGTTTCATCATCGAAGAGACACCCACAGACATCAATCTTGTCACGGGCGAGGTAAAAGGCAGCGACTTGCAACAACGCTTCATTCGCTGCCAGATGCGTGAAAGGGATATTGACAATGTAGCAGAACCATGGTGGGAAAGCCTTAGCGACGAAGAAAAGGACAGAATAATCACCATGAGAGAGGATGGCTTGCCCGATGCAACAGCAAAGGACAGCGCGAACTTCCTGAAATATGAGAATTTCAGTGCCGACCGTGATGCACTCATCCGCCAAAATATCCGTGAGAACAAGGACAACATTATTCCCGCATGGTATCTTTTTACGGATTTCTCCAACCTCAACTACGAACAAATGGTTGAGTTCATACAAGAGGATGCCCCTTATGCCCATCATCCCGCTATGGAGCGACCATGGAAAGCATATTGGGGCAAGATCAAACAAATGGATATCACGGGCAAACCAGCACCCGATTTCGAGGCTGAGTCTCCCGACGGCACCACGCACCGCCTTTCGGAATACATGGGTCATGGTCGGTATGTACTGATTGATTTCTGGGCTTCTTGGTGCGGTCCTTGCATTTCATCCTTTCCATTCATGAAACAACTCTATGCCACTTACAAAGACCGTGGCCTCATTTTCCTTGGTGTGTCATGTGACAAAGATCGTGATGCATGGTTGAAGGCGTTGGAAAAACATCAGTTGCCGTGGAAGGCGCTACGCAGTCACGCAGGAAAAGGCGATGCACTCGACCTCTACGGCATTAGAGGCATCCCTGCCGTCATCCTCATCTCTCCTGACGGAAAGGTCATCTCCACTGACTTGGAGGGAAAGAATCTGCAGACAAAACTAGCAACAATCTTCGAGTAAGCGAGAGGAGAGTGAAGCTTGCTTCGACTCTTCCGAGCGAGGGAAGATTAGATAGAAATAAAATTATAAATGAAAAATAGAACAATGCATCAACCAATCAGGCTCTATATGACATTCCCAAATTCCAGCATATTTTCCGGTAAGAATATGTGGACGATACTAGGCTGGCAAAGAACCTGTTTCTGCAAGCAAACGAATCACTTGCTCGAAATGAGACATATCCAAGCCACGACGTTTGCAAAGTTTATAAGACTTTTTGAAACGTCCCGAATAACGAATGGTGTATTTCATGCGTTAAGCTGCTCCAGCAAGTCATCAACATTTTTGGCTTCATGCACACGCCCGGCCTCTACATCATCCAAAGCCTGTTGAATGCCGCTTTTGCGCTCACGTTTAAGCGTCCATCCCATCTTCTTGGCCAAAGTGCGAAGGAAAGCTACCTCAATAGAGGGTATTTCCAAATAAAACCTTTCTTTTGATACTGTTGCCATAATAGTTCTTTTTAGTCTGCAAATATACAAATAAAAATTGAAAAAGGTCTTTTGAATACTATTTTTTTTCTACAACATAATGAAGATATATGAACAAGCAATCCATCATCACCATCCTGCTCACCCTCGTCGCAATGGCGGGGCAGGGGCAAGAATTGAAAATCGACGACCAAGGGGAATTGGAAATCGACGTGCGAAGCGGAAGTCAAAGTCAAATCAAGAGAGTATCGGCCTCACTCGAGGACTTCATGGAACATATGGCTATGTACGGCTATGACGTTTATACCTATGACATTTCCTCCCTGCGTGATTCCGCGTCGGGCTTCACCATTGTCATCCGCGAGTACGACCAGCAAAAGATGATTGACGAGAAGAAACTGTACGGCTTTAGGACAAAGACCATGATTTCGGATTTCAACAAGCAAGACCAGAAGAACATCTATGAGGAAAAAGATGGTGACGACATGGAACGGGGCATCTACCGTCTTTCAAAGACCCTCTCCATAGGCTTTTCTCCCATTCAGTCGGACTCTATCGAGACCATCACCCTGCGTTCTTCTCGCAATGATGCAGCGCCATGGAAACTGACGCTGAAACCTATCACCGAAGCCTCCCCAACCGTTTACCGTTATCAGAGAGTGCCATACCAGCCCACTTCTTTCTCCCTTGACACCTTCATTCCCCTTGTTTTCTATGGTTCTTTCTGGTGGGACGAGCAATCAAAAGGAATCCGTTTCTGTGGAGACACAGAACTGACAGAGGAGAAAGCCAAGACCAGCGAATACTTCGAATTCTGCCCACACTATTATATCATTGGCGCAGTATTCCATAAATAAGACAAAACGCATAATGAACATCATCGTTATAGGAGCGACATCAGGGATAGGCAAAGCCCTGTTTGAGAGATATGTCAGCGAGGGAAACCGTGTCGGCATCGTGGGTAGACGGAGTCATTTGTTGGAGGAATTGCGACAAAAACATCCAGCCAATACCGTTGCCGTTACGGCAGACATCACGAAACTTGAAGAAACAGAATCGGCCTTGAAAGCTTTGCTTACCGAACTGCAAGATATCGACCTTGCCATAGTCTGTTCGGGAACGGGCGACATTAATGCTACACTCGACTATGCCGTGGAGCGGCCAACCATCGACACGAATGTCGTTGGTTGGACTTTCGTCATTGATTCCCTTTACCATATCTTCGAGAAGCAAGGACACGGACATCTCGCAGCCATCACCTCCATCGGGGGATTGCGCGGCGAACCTATGGCACCGGCATACAGCGCAACAAAAGCCTACCAAATCAATTATATGGAGTCACTTCGGAAGAAGGCTTTCAAGGCAGGAAACCAGATTCTAGTCACCGACATTCGTCCCGGTCTTGTTGATACAGCTATGGCAAAGGGTGATGGCTTGTTCTGGGTGATGCCCGTGGAGAAGGTTGCCCACCAGATATGGACAGCCATCCGCAAGAAGAAATCCAAAGTCTATGTCACCAAACGCTGGCATATCCTCGCCATCATCAACAAGAACCTGCCATTCGCATTGTATAAAAGAATGTGAGAAGTTATGAAGCAACGAAGG
>JAFWSS010000171.1 GCA_017524385.1 Prevotella sp. | reverse complement strand
CTTCAATCTTCAATTTTCAATCTTCAATCTTCAATCTTCAATTTTCAATCTTCAATTATCAATCTTCAATCTTCAAACTTCAATCTTCAATCTACAATTTTCAATTTTCAATCTTTAATCTTTAATTTTCAATTTTCAATCTTCAATCTCCTACGTCCTCACGAAGTTGCGGCTGGCATCTATGCGGAGGAAGATGAAGAGCAGGATGGTGAAATCCCATAGAGAACTGCCTCCGTAACTGAAGAAAGGCAGAGGGATGCCGATGACTGGTGCCAACCCCAGCACCATCCCTACGTTGATGAAGAGGTGGAATAAGAAGATGCTCAACACGCAATAGCCATAAACCCTTCCAAACTTGAAGGGTTGTCGCTCAGACAAGATGATGAGTCGCAATATGAGCGCAAGGAAGAGGAGTAGCACACTGGCGGAACCGAGGAAACCCTCCTCCTCTCCCACGGTGCAGAAGATGAAGTCGGTGTCTTGCTCTGGCACGTATTTCAGTTTCGTCTGGGTGCCGTTGAGGAAACCCTTGCCGCGTAGACCGCCCGAACCGATGGCTATCTTGCTCTGGTTCACATTGTATCCGGCGGCACTCTTGTCTTCGTCCAATCCAAGCACCACCAAGATGCGCTTCTTCTGATGCTCTTCCATCACATGGTTGAGCACGAAACTGGCGGAATAGAAAAAGGTGATGGAACCAATGGTGAACATGGCAATGTAGAGGTAGTTGTTCACACGGGTGCTCAAACCTTGATAGATGAAATAGCCAATCAGGGAGGCACACACCACGAGTTGGACCCATACGATGTCGAAGGGTATCACATATTCTGAGAATAGCAGAAACACCATCGTGATGCTCGTCGTGATGCCTATCAGGCGCAAAGCCTTCTCCTTGTCATCACAATTGAAGTGTACAAGACCGGCTGAGAAGAGTTGAATCAGCAAAAGGACGACGAATTTGCCCACCGACGTGGGGGTGTCCCACAAGTTGACTTCGTCTAAAGAGATGCCCACCACGAAATAAATCACCATCGCAACACCGGTGAAGAGGATGCTGCCAGGCATGCCCTCACGGTAGAACATCAGGAAGAAGGAGAGATAGACAAGGGCGGAGCCTGTCTCACGCTGGAGGAAAATGCACGCCACTGGCGCCAGCACGATGAGGCAGGAGAGGGCAAAGTCGCGAAGCCGATGGATGTTGTAGCCATAGGATGTCATGAACTTGCTGACGGCCAATGCTGTGGCGAATTTTGCAAACTCAGCAGGCTGTATGCTGAAAGAGCCGAACTGGAGCCAGGACCTCGAACCTTTGATTTCGTCGGCTACAAAGATGGTAATCACCAAAATCACCAAGAGGATGGCGTAAAGCACATAGGCGAAGGTGTCGTAGTAGCGGTCGTCAAGCATCAGAAGGACGAATCCAAGGCAGATGGACGTGCCTATCCATACCAACTGCATGCCGGAACGGGTGGAAAGGCTCAGGATGTCGGGCTCGCTGAACGAGTAACTGGCACCACATACGCTCATCCAACCGAAGGCGAGAAGCGCCACATAGATGCCTATCGTCCACCAGTCAAGCGACTGAAGCACACCGGGTTGTTTACCTGTCTTTGGTTCCATATTTCAGATGTTGGCTTTGTATTCTTGAGGCTTGGTGTTTCGAACCTTCCGACAACTCACCCTTGATGTATTGCTCCATCATCAGCGAACCGATGGGTACGCCCAAGGTGGCACCGAAACCGCCGTTCTCCACATACACGCAAATGGCTATCTTGGGATCTTTCATCGGAGCGAAACCCATGAAGACGGAGTGGTCGCGGCCACGGTTCTGGGCTGTTCCTGTCTTGCCGCATACCTCGTAGTCGCGGCGGTTGGCCGACCTGCAGGTGCCGCCGGTGACGGCGCGCCGCATGCCGCGAACCACCAGGTCGTAATACTGGGAGGTGTTGTGCTCCGTGTATGCCATGGTGTATCTCCGCTGGGTGTAGAGGCTGTCGAGGGGCTCGCCTTGGATGCTTTTCACCACGTGAGGGGTGATAAACCAACCCCTGTTGGCGATGGTGGCTCCCAGGTTGGCTATTTGAAGCGGGGTGAGCGTCACCTCGCCCTGGCCGATGGAGATGCTGATGACACCGAGGGCGTTCCAGTTGTTCTTGAACACCTTGTCGTAATAGGAGGCATTGGGGATCATCCCGCGTTTCTCACCAGGAAGGTCAACACCGAGAGGATAACCGAATCCCATGCTTTTCATATAGTCGCGCCACGTGTTCATCGCGGTGTGCAACGTGCCGTATTTCTTCTTGTTGGTGAGCATATGGTATAGTCCCCAGCAGAAGAAACCGTTGCAAGAGGTGCCGATGGCGGGTATGAGCGGGAGGGGGGAGCCGTGACCGTGGCAGCCCACTTTCATGCCATGGTAGACAAAACCACGGTTGCAAGAATATCTCGTGGTGGAGTCGATGATGCCTTCCGACAAGAAAGTGAGCGCTTGGCTGGGTTTGAAGGTGGAGCCGGGAGGGTACAATCCCATGATGGCGCGGTTGAGAAGGGGCTTCATCGGGTCTTTTGACAGTTCACGTTGGTTCTTTCCTCGTTGTCTGCCAATCATCAGGCGTGGGTCGAAGGTGGGCGACGATACCATGCAGAGCACCTCGCCGGAGGATGGTTCGATGGCTACGATGGCGCCAAGTTTGCCTTCCATGAGACGCTCGCCTAGTTGCTGCAACTTGATGTCCAATCCAAGGACAAGGTCCTTTCCTGGAGTGGGCTGGGTGTTGAATTTGCCATCTTGATAGTTGCCTTGGATGCGGCCGTAGGCGTCGCGCAAGAGTATCTGGATGCCTTTCTTGCCGCGTAGTTGCTTCTCGTAATTACGTTCCACGCCAATCTTGCCGATGTAGTCGCCTGGTTGGTAGTATTCGTCCTCGCTGATGTCATCGGGCGACACTTCGGCCACGTCGCCAAGGAGCAAGGCGGCATTGGGGTATTGGTACTGGCGGATGCTGCGGCGCTGGATATAGAAGCCGGGGAACTTGTATGCCATCTCTTGGAAAACACTGAATTCCCTGTCGGACAACTGCGACATGAAGACTTGCTGAGTGTATTTCGAGTATCCCCTGTTCTTGTTGGGGTCTTGGATTTCACGCATCCTTTTCACGTAATACTCCTGGGTGATGTTGAGCGCCCTGCAAAGTTCCAAGGTGTCCACTTGCTTCATCTCGTTGATGATGACCATGATGTCGTAGGAAGGCTGGTTGAAGACAAGCAGGTCTTCGTTGCGGTCGTAGATGACACCACGTGAGGGGAATTCCACCTTTTTGAGGAAGGCGTTGCTGTCGGCGTTCTGCTTGTAGTCGTCGCTGATGATTTGCAAAGTAAAGAGACGAACAATGTAGATGGCAACGATGGTGATGGCCACGCCGCCGATGATGTATTTTCGCTTGTCGAGTTCGTAATCTTTCATATTGTCCAATCAATCTAGTAGTTAAATAGCTGCTTTTTGGTATTCCTAGATTTTCTGGATTTTCTAGTTTCCCTGGATTTCCCGGTCTTCCCGGTCTTGTTGTGTTTCTGCTTCTAGTTCTTCTTGTATTTCAGGCGGTCTATGGCCAAGACCAGGGCCAGGGTGGTCAGAGTGCTTCCCACGACACATTCCAGCCACCGTGCCCAATTGAGGAAGCTGAACATCTCGAGTGTGAAAAACACCACGCAATATCCTCCTGTCATGATGAGGGAGTAGTTGATGAAGGGCTTGATGCCGATGGTCGACATGGAGGGAGTAAGTTCATTGTCGCCCTCTCTTGTGATGAATAGGTCGAGCACGTAGGGTTGTGCCATGGCAGCGAGGGTCATCGACGCCGCTGTCACGCCAGGTGTGTTGGAGAAGGTGTCGAGGAGCAGCCCCAAGGCGAATGCCCATGTCATCATGGCCCATTTCGCCATCCCCTTTTTCATGGTGAGGACGAAATAGAAATATAGCATTGGCAACGCGCAACCAAAGAGTTGGATATGGTTGAACACGAACACCTGCATGATGCACAGGATGATGAAGAGCAGCGGTAGTCGGAAGAAGTCGTAGTTCATTGCGCTCTTAGTCTCTTTTGGGTTTGAGAGAGTCTGTGGCTTGCCTGAGCAGGTCTAACTGTTCCCTCACCGCAGCATCGTCGATGACGCACACGTCGTGAATGTTGCCGAAATTGGTAGACAATTGCACCTTCAGCCTGTAGTATAGTCCGTCTTTGGAGTCTTCCTGGTCGAGGATGGTTCCCACGAGGATGCCCGGAGGGAAGAGAGAGGAGTATCCGCTGGTGACGATGGTGTCGCCTTTCTCAAAGGCGGCATGTCGCGGTATGTCGTCCACGTAGGCGATGTCGATGGGGCCTCCGCTCCAATGGAGGTAGCCGAAATATCCCTTTCCCTGCACGGTGCAGCTGATATTGCTTTTGATGTTGAGCGCAGGGATGACCACGGAGTAATGGCCCGACACCATGAACACCACGCCCACCACGCCGTTTCCGCAAGCCACCCCCATGTCCTCATGCACGCCGTCGTAACGGCCTTTGTTGATGGTCATCAGGTTGTCACTCTTGTTGACGGAATTGCTGATGACCTTGGCAGGAATCAGTTTGTAGTCTTTCAGGTTGATGATCTGTCCCTGCCCTTGGTAGGTGCTGTCGTTCCTCGTGCGCTCCTCTTGTAGTTGCTCGCGCAGCAGGCTTACTTCATGCTCAAGCATCAAGTTCCGTTCGGTCAGGTTGCGGTTGGCCTCGCCCTGTCCGGCAAAGGATCTCAACTTCGCATCTGTCTCAAGGGTCAGTCCGGTGAGGTAACTTGCCGAACTGAACCATACGCTTCCTTGGTAGTTGTTGTATTGGAACACCATGAAGAGGCTCACCACCTCAAGGAAAACGAAGACAAACCAATAATGGTGCTTCTTGAGAAACTCTATGAGATTGCGCATGGCAAGACGTTTATCTCATAAGGAACGAATATCGGTCTACATTCTTCAGTGCTTTGCCTGCTCCCTTTGCCACGCTGTGGAGGGGGTCGTCGGCGATGTGGAAGGGGATTTGTATCTTGTCGTGCAACCGCTTGTCAAGGCCACGCAGCAAAGCTCCGCCTCCTGTGAGGTAGATGCCGTTGTGCACGATGTCGGCGTAGAGTTCCGGCGGGGTCTTCTCCAACGCGGAGAGCACGGCGTTCTCTATTTTCGCCACCGTCTTGTCGAGGCAGTGGGCGATTTCCTGATAACACACCGGCACTTCCATGGGGAGTGCTGTGATGCGGTTGGGGCCGTGCACGATGTAGTCCTCTGGGGCTTCGTCGCCAAGGTCGGTGAGGGCGGACCCAACGTGTATCTTGATGCGCTCTGTCATGCGCTCGCCTACTTTCAGGTTGTGCTGGCGGCTCATGTAGTCTTGGATGTCGGCGGTGAGGTCGTCGCCGGCGATGCGGATGGAGTTGTTGGAGACAATGCCGCCAAGGGAAATGACGGCAATCTCGGTGCTGCCACCGCCGATGTCCACAATCATATTGCCTTCAGGGGCTTCAACGTCGATGCCGATGCCCAAGGCGGCGGCCATAGGTTCGAAAATCAAATAGACGTCACGACCGTCGGCGTGCTCGGCGGAGTCGCGCACGGCGCGGAGTTCCACTTCAGTCGAACCGGAGGGGACGCCGATGACCATGCGGAGTGATGGTGAGAAAAAGCGGCTGCCGGTTTGGACCATCTTGATGAGGCCGCGCATCATCTGCTCGCAAGCGGAAAAGTCGGCTATCACTCCATCGCGGAGCGGGCGAACGGTGCTGATGTTGTCGTGTGTCTTCTCATACATCAGTTTGGCTTTGGCTCCAACTGCCAGCATCTTGTTGGTGCGGCGGTCCAGAGCGACGACGGAGGGCTCGTCCACCACAATCTTCCCATCACTGATGATGATGGTGTTGGCGGTGCCGAGATCCATCGCTATGTCTCGCATGAATGAAAAAAAACCCATTTCTTAAGTTTTTGAACGAATTCGTTTGTGGTTGTGATTGATGTGTTGTGTTGACAGAGACCGATTGCCGGTGCTTATTTCGCAAACCAGGCGTGGATGGCGGTGTCGTAGTGGCTGCTCACGCCAAAGGCGCGTGTGGCGAGCATGCGGCGGTCGGAGAGGCTGGTCTGAGCGCCTTTCTCTCGCATGATGCCGGCAAGGATGCCGTATTCGGCCTTGCTGGCCACGATGGCCACGTCGTTGAAATTCTTCGCTGCTGCCCGGATGAGTGAAATGCCGCCGATGTCGATCTTCTCGATGATGTCTTGTTCTGAGGCTCCGCTGGCAACGGTGTCCTCGAAGGGATAGAGGTCGACGATGACAAGGTCGATTTCCGGGATGTCGTAAGTTTTCATCTGCTCTTGGTCGCCGGCGTTGTCACGACGTGCGAGGATGCCCCCGAACACTTTGGGGTGCAGTGTCTTGACCCTTCCTCCGAGGATGGAGGGGTAGGTGGTGACACTTTCCACTGACTGGCATTCGTAGCCAAGGGACTCGATGAATTTCTGGGTGCCTCCGGTGGAAAGGAATCTCACACCTTCCGCGTTCAGGGTTGCTAACAATTCCTCAAGGCCGTCCTTGTGGAATACGGAAATGAGAGCGGTTTTTATCTTCTTGATATCTGTCATATATGCTTGTTTGTAGGAATGAGGATGCAAAGTTACGAAAAAACGATGTACAAATGATACGTTTATCCCTATTTTTTATTTTTTTCCTCATTATTTTGATTTATGTTATTTTTAAATGCTAATTTTGCAAATTGGCAGCAAATGATTGCTTTTGCCATCTACTGCATACCTATTATTATGGATGAGAAAAAGATGGCATTTCTATCGAGAAAAATGAAATTGTTATGAAAAAAGTGAAAGTGGCCGTCTTCGTGTCGGGAAGTGGCAGCAATTTTGAGAACCTTGTGCATTACTTCCAAGACTCTGCCTTGGTGGAACTGACACTGATGGTGAGCAGCAAGGCTGATGCTTATGCGATGACACGGGCGCGACGGTTGGGCGTACCTGCAGTGGTGAGAAACAGGAAGGAACTGAACGACCCTTCGGTGATGGTGCCGCTGCTGCGACGGCAAGGCATAGGCTTGATAGTGCTGGCGGGTTTCCTGCCAATGGTGCCGGAGTATCTCATCAACCTCTATCCACAGCGCATTGTCAACATACACCCTTCATTGCTTCCCAAGTTCGGGGGGAAGGGCATGTGGGGGCATCATGTGCACGAGGCTGTGAAGGCGGCTGGAGAGACGGAGACGGGCATCACCATACATTATGTCACTCCAGTATGTGATGGCGGGGAAATCATAGCACAGTTTGCTGTCCCGCTTTCGCCTGATGACACTGTCGATGACATCGCCGAAAAAGGCCATGGCTTGGAAATGGAGCATTTCCCGAAGGTGGTGGAGCAAGTGGCTCGCCAACTGGCTGAGACATTGGAGGATGAGGGCGCTGCGAAGAAGCAAATCTTGCTCATCAACGACATGGCGGGGTATGGAAAGGTGGCGACTGCGGCCATGCTGCCCATCCTTTCCTATATGGGACTGCCTGTTTATAATTTGCCTACAGCACTGGTTTCCAATACGTTGGATTATGGCAAGTTCAATATCCTCGACACCACCGACTACATCACCGGTGTCTTCCCGGTGTGGAAAGAACTGGGATTCCGTTTCGATGCCATAGCCACCGGATTCATCGCTTCGGAGCGGCAGGCGCGCATCGTTTCGGAATACTGCTTGGAGCAGGCTGCCAACGGCACGGTGATCTTCGTCGACCCCATCATGGGTGACGAGGGTAAACTATACAATGGTGTCACGCCCGACACCATCCGCAGCATGCAGGAGATGCTCACAGTGGCTCATCTTTGCTATCCCAACTACACGGAGGCTTGCTATCTCACGGGTGCGGACTACCACACGGATGGTGTCTCTGTGCAGGAGGCTTGCTCGTTGGTTGACGCATTGAGGAAGATGGGCTCCAAGTCGGTGCTGATTACAAGCATGTTGGTGGATGGCAAGCATTGCGTGGTGGGTTACAACCATCATTCCAAGGAATATCTCAAACTGGAATATACGGAGATTCCGGTGCATTTCCCCGGCACGGGCGACATCTTCTCTGCTGTGCTGATAGGGCATTTGCTCAAGGGGGACTCCTTGGTTTCAAGCACAAGGAAGGCGATGGACGCCGTGGCCTTGCTGATAGAACTCAACAAGGACAACGTAGACAAGAACCGCGGCATACCATTGGAGAATTTCTTGTATCTGCTGTGATTTCCTTTCGGGGAAATCATTAGGAGGTAATAGGATTTTATTGGGGAGGGCTTTCTTGGCCTTTGCTCCAATCAGGCTTGCTTTCAAAGGTGAGCCTCTTTTTTGTCATGGGATGCTCAAAGGTGAGGATGGCTGCGTGGAGATGTAGGCGGTCTGCGGCGGTGCCGTAGAGCGGGTCTCCCTTGATGGGGGTGCCCAGCCCTTGCGGGTGTGCGCAATGCACACGCAACTGATGTGTCCTGCCGGTTTTCGGATGCAGCAGCACGGTGTCTGGGCCTGTCATCTCATAGTGGGTGATGGCGGGTTTCCCATGTGTGGGGTCAACCAACTGCCGTGGACGGTCCGTAGGGTCGGGTCTCAATGGCAGGTTGATGGTGCCTCTGTGTGGTTTCTCTTCCGGCAGTGGGGATTGCAGCCTTGCCACATAGGTCTTTTCCACGGCGTGGTGCTTGAATTGTGCTTGCAGCCTTTGGTGTGCCTGCTTGGTCTTAGCCACCACCATCAGCCCCGACGTGTCCATGTCGAGCCGGTGCACGATGAGGGGCCCTTCGGCTTGTGGGCAGTGATGCTTCACGAAGTCATAGACGGAGGCGGTACCGGCCTTTCCTGGCACGGAGAGCATTCCGGAGGGCTTTTCTGCCACAAGGATGTCTTCGTCTTCGAAGACGATGGTTGGGGATGCTTCCATAGGGGTGGGTTGCAGAGGCTCTTCCACGTCAAGTCCGAGGAGCATGTGTTGGAGGATGGGGAGGCATTTCCCTCTGCATGCGGGGTAGAAATGCAGGTGCTGCCTGACTTCTCCTTCCAACGGCTTCCCCCACCAGAATTCTGCGATGCATCGTGGACGAAGGTGGTGTTTGTAGGCGTATTGCAACAGTTTCGGGGCGCAGCATTCTCCTGCTCCTGATGGTGGTACTCCTGCCGTGGTGTCCTTGAAGATGTCGGTGAGGGTGCGCTCCTCTCCCAGGGCGTTGAGCATGCGGAATTGGTCGAAGAGCCATTTTTGCAACACGTCTGACTTTTGGTGGCGCAACAACCTCAGTTTGCCGATTTCTGCCTCCATGGCTCCCACCTTTTCTTGCAAGATGGCGATGTCGTGTTCGTGTCGTTGTCTCAATCGTTTTGTTTCGGCTTTCATCCATTGGCTTTCACGGAGCATCTCCTCGTCGGTTATGGTGCAGGGGATGGAGCCGCTTCTCATGGCGTCGCGCCGCTGCTTGGCGGTGGCGGCTTGTACTTTCCATCTTTTCATATCTTCATCCATGGCGGCTTTCGCCTGTTGAAGGAGGGTGCGCTGTTTTAGTAGAAGCGGACTTTGCTCGAGGAGTGCCACTCGCTTGTTGATGCTGGTGATTTCAGCCTCTTCGCGCTTGAAGTGTCCGTCGGGCTGTTGGAAATCGAAGACGGCGGGCACGAAATAATCCCAGTCATTGCGGTTGGCCAACAGTCCTGAATAGGCGGCGAGGAATCCAAGGTTCCCCTTTTCGTCTTCCACCACGAGTACGCCGAACATCTTCCCCTGGTTGGCATCCTCCAACCATTCCTCATGGGCAAGGATGTGCCGTTGCACCTCTTCTGCGGCTGCGATGCTGAGGGGGTGGGCGACATACCCCATGGGGTCGTTCATCCTTGGTGGCGGTGGCGTGTCGCAGTGTAGGAGGTGCATGGGTAGGTGAAAATGGAGGTTGTGGGCTTTATGGGTCTAATGGGCTTTATGGGGGGTGCGGGCTTTGTGGGCTTTATGGGGCTGATAGTCGTTCCACTGTCACTTGGTGAGTGTGACGGCCATGAGCCCTATGACCACGTCGTTGGAGAGGGTGCGGAGGGTGAGCCTGTTGAGTTTTTTCTCAGGGTTGAGTGGCATCTTGAGTATTTCCGCCGCCCCGCAGTCGATGAGTCGTGGCTCTGCGCTGTCGGGGTTGCCGGGAACGGAATTGCTGAAACTTCCCGTGGGTGCTGCTTCGCTGATGTGCCTTGAGACGGCTCCGCTTCCCAAGTGCACCCTGTAGGGCCTCAGCGGTGAGGTGGAGAAGGCGAGTTGGTCGATGTAGTAGTCTTGTTCGATGGGGCACCAGTTGATGGGATTCACCAGGTGCAGGGTGTCGGTGGTGAGGTCTTTGTATTCCACCACGATGATGCCGTTGTCGATGCGGCTTTGCATGTTGTTGGTGCTTCCAGCGAGCAACAGGCAGGCGTAGGAGGCCTTGCCTTTGAGGTTGACGGTGATGCTGTCGGGGTAGTTGTCCCAAAGCGAGGTGTAGGCAATGTTGTGTCCTTCGGCGGGTGTGCGGAAGGTGACGCCGATGCCGGTGTCGAACAATCCCTTGGTGACTTTCGCCCTGAGACCGTCGTCCTCGATGTGTGCCGTGCGGTCGGGCAGGCACCATTGCCCGATGCCTTGCTTGGGGATTTCGAGCGTGGTGCAGGGTGGCCTTGGCGAGAGGTATTCGTTTTTGAAGATGTCGTCGACGTTGGCGTTGAAGAGATGGCTCAGGTCGATGGTGGTTTGCCGTGTCCCTTCGATGAAGTCTGCCAGTCCGGCGAGGTCGATGTCGGTATCGTCGTAACGGAATCCCACGAACTCTTGTGCTGAAGGCTCTTTGGGCATTCCCCATCTGGTGAGGTCGGCGGTGATGGTTTGCTCGTTGCCGTTGGTGCCTCTGAAGTCTACGAACTTCCCTTCTCCCACGCCCACTCTGATGATGATGTCGAGGGGTTGCTTGAAATGCTGACGCACGTGGTAGGTGAGGCGGTTGCCTTCGCGATGGAAGTCGTATTGCAGGTAGGGTGTCTCCACGCTGGCTTCGTTCCATTCGTCGGGCAGGGAGTATTGTATGATGCATCGTCCGTTGAGTGCATCGGGGCGTATGCCGAAGAGGCCGTTGACGATGGCTCGTGCCGAGATGCCGATGTTGTCGCCGAAGTCGCGGTAGGCTTCGCTGCGGGCTTTGTCGTAATAACTGATTTGTCCGAAGTTGCCCGGACAGGCGCCGAGGAACATTCCGTCGAGGATGTCGCTTTTGAGCAGGCGGAATCCTTCGTTTCTCCTGCCGGCGATGAAATAGGCGAGGGCCATGTTCATCACCTCCTCGTGGGCGACGTTGTTGGTGCTCCAGTCATAGGGCAGCCAGTCGCTGGTGCTGATGGTGTAGCATGGGTCATCTTGGGGCGTTGTCGATGGTTTTCCGTCGATCCATTCCACGGGGATGTGGGGGAAGTGCTTGTCGGCGTAGAGGGTGGCCTCCCATGCCTGCTTGTGGGTGCAAGCGCCGCAGTCGATGGGGGTGTAGATGGTCCATAGGGCGGCGCTGTTGTGCAGCCGTTTCAGTCCCATGAGGTCTTGGTATTCAGCCCAATGCCCTTCTTCCTTGACCCATAGCCTCTTGTTCATTGCCTGGAGGATGGCGTCGGCTTCTTGCCGGTAGGGAGTGGGGTCTTCTCCTATGATTTCTGCGATGCGTGCCGCCAGCAGGTTGCCCCGATGGTTGTAGGCTGAGGAGTGTGTCACCGCCCCTCCGTTGTAGTAGAGTGCGTCGCTGGCCCATATGCAGCAGTAGGCGTCGTAGAGGTGGTCGCCGTCGGGGTCGAAATTGCGTTTCTCCCATTCCAGGTGGAGTTTGATGTAGGGCCACATCTGCCGCATGTACTCCGGGTCTGCATCGTAGCAGAAATGCCACAGTAGTTCGTCGAAGTAGTTGAGGTTCATATCATAGTGGCTCATCTTCGTGTTGTCGTTGGGCAGTTTGCAGATGTATCCGTTGCTGTACATCTGCGTGCCCCATTTTTCCTCTGCCCTTGCGAGGTTGCGGGTGCTGTCCTGCGAAGGGTGGGGATGTATGGGCGGGACGTTGGTCACCATGCTTTTGGCATAGGCGTCGAAATGTGAGCGGGCGCGGTCGTCCCATCCCAGCACGTCGCCCACGTAGGCGGCGCGCCATCCGGCCAGTGGTGTTCGCCATCCGATGCATCCATGGAGCCATGTCTCACCATCCCACAGCCCGTCGGCGGCGGCTGCGAGATTGGCTCCCAGGGTGTTGATGTAGGGGTCGGGGGTGTTGATGCGCAGTCTTGAGATGAGTTCCTGTCTCGTGGCTTCCTCTTCTTGATAATGTTGTTCGCCGAGGGTGTCGACGACAAGTCGGCGGTCGGGGGTGAGGAGGATGTAGGTGTCGCTGTCGCATACCCAGGTGAGGGTTTGCAAGGGGAGGCCGGCGCCTTCGTAACTGCTGCGGGGCTCCAGGCCATAGTCTCCCTCGCGGGTCATCTTGGGCTTTTTCAACTTCTTCACCACGGCGTGGAGGGCGGGGGGGGAGGGGAACCCTTCGGCGTGGAATTTCCAGATGGCTCCTTCCTGGGAGAAGGTGGCCAGGGTGGTGAGACTCACTTGTCCTCCCTGCCATCGGTTGTCGCCGAGGGTGTAACTTCTCATTCCACCTTCGTATCTGGCTTCGCAGAAGGAGGTGGAGTCAAGGGGTTGCAGCCTGCCGCCGGCTTCGATGAGGAAGGTGATGTTGAGGCTGTTGTCGCGGTCGTAGGAGGCGAAGACGGGCCGGTCGCTGGTTTCGAGCCGCTGGCGTGTGTTGGCACCATACAAGGCTCTGGTGTAGCGGTTGTTGCCGTTGACGCAGACGATTTGTCCTTGGTTGGGATGGTAGTTCATCGCTCTCGGCGCTTTCTTCCCTTTGTCGGTGGTCTGGCCGGTGACGGCGAGAGCGAAAGCGAGCGCGAGGACTGTGAGTGAGGTTTTCATGTCATTGGTGGGATGAGGGGTGTTATTCCACCACCTTGTCGGCGAGGCTCCACCCCATGATGGCTGAGATTTGCGGGATGAGCGACATGGCGATTTTGCGCTGACCTTGGTAGTTGGGATGCCAGTCGGCGCCCATGTCGTGCTCCACTGTGACCATGTCGCTCAAGGGGTTGGCCATGTAGACATCGGGGATGCCGGCCACGCGCTCCTTGAGGTATTGTAGGCTGGCCTGGAGGTATCTGCTGGCGGAATGTGGAGTGACGCAGAGGATTTTCACCCCTTGGTATTGGTTTTTGATGGTTTCAATCATCTTCAGGTAAGCGTTGGTGTATTGCTCGTCGGTGGGGATGGCCGTGGGCGAGAAGTCGTTGGTGCCGAGGTTGATGATGACCAGTTGCGGTTGGTAGCGGTCGAAGGGGTAGGGTTGTGTGCCGTGGTCGTCGAAGACCCTGGTGTAGCGTGTCGACATGTTGATGTCGGAAATCTGCTTGGGGTCGGCCCAGTTGCGCACCATGCCTTGTCCGGAGTGGGCGGTGAGGGCGTAGTCGGCATCGAAATACCTGGCGATGATGCAGCCGTATGCCTTGTCGCAGTTCTCTGTCTCGAGGCGGAAGGGGTCGTTGGCCTTGTCGCTTTCAGTGCCATAGCCGCAGGTGTAGGAGTCGCCATAGACCTCAATCATCCGTTGCTTGCGCTCCACGGGTTGCAGCGAGGCTCCCTTTGCAATCACCACTTGATGGATGGTGGTGCATCCGTATTGCCCCTCTGTGCATTTCTGTAGCCTGAGTCGGTGTACGCCCTTTCCCAACTTCTCTGCGAGCACGATGCGTTGGGGTGTGCTGCCGGTGATTTGCAGTTTCCTCACCCATTTCCCGTCGATGAAGAGGTTGTGCCATGATGAGCCAGCCTCGGAGGCTTCGATGGCGAAATACCCTCCGGTGAAGTCGGTTTGCAGATAGACGCCGGTCCAGTCGTAACTCACGGAGCCATCGTCGTTGACGGCCACCCTGCCGGTGTAGGTGATGCCTTTGTCGTTGGCGGGAAGGGTTTTCTTGTCGGCTGCCAGTGTGGCGTTTGTGGTGAGTGTGGCGATGACAGTCAGGATGACGGCCAAGGCCTTTGTTGGATTGATGGCTTTCATAACATGCTATCTTCTAAGTCTTTCATTTCTTGATTGATGTCTTCTATGTCTGGCAGTTCGAGTTCTTCTTCGGCAAGGCTGCTCTCGTAATCTTCTATGGTGTCCAGGCTTGATGCAGGGGCGGGACCTTTGGCTTTGAGGAGCTCGACGTAAGATTTCTCGTCTCCGAAATAATAGTCTGTTTTGTTCAGTTTGATGTCGAATGCCCATAATGTGTCGCCTTCCTTGACAAAGAAGGTGACTTTGTTATTGCGTGGCGTGAAGAGGTCATCCAGTATGCTGGTGTCCAATTCGATTAATTCCTTCTTTTTCTTATTGTTGGGTATGAGACCCGGGAAAATATCGGTGTATATCTCATGGGGAGTTTCAAACCAACAGGTGTCCGTTTCGTTCCATGACAAGGAAATAAGGATGAACTGCGCCAGGCTGTCCAGATAGATGTTGGATGGTACTTTCAACAAGCGAACCATCTGATGGAGGGTGCCTTTAAGGGTGACTTGGACTTGGCATCTTCTCATTTCGGCATCAGGGTCGTAAAGGAAATTGAAATTATCCGTGAAGTCTTCATCCTCGTCGTCTTCGTCATCCTCGTCGTCTTCATCGTCTTCGTACCAGTCCTCGTCTTCCTCTTCCTCTTCGTCGTCTTCGTCGTCTTCATCGTCTTCATCGTCTTCATCGTCTTCATCGTCTTCATCCCAGTCCTCGTCTTCGTCGTCCCAGTCCTCGTCTTCGTCGTCCCAGTCCTCGTCTTCGTCATCCAAATCCTCGTCTTCATCATCCAAATCGTCATAGTCAGATATGATTTGGAGGGCTCCGTCGATGGTTGTTGGAGTGATGACTTCAAGTTCCGCTTCCGGGTTGCCCATGATGTCTTCCACCTCTTCTATGCCGTCGATTTCAATGCTGGGAATGAAGAGTCTTTCATATATTTTCCTAAGCATTGGGAGGGTCTCCTTTGCGTGCACCCAGGCAAGGGTGCAGGCGTAGTGGCTGACGTTGGAGACATCTCCGCCATCCATCCCAATCTGCAAACATCTGTTCAGGTAGTTGTTGATGTGGTGCAAGGCTTTGAGCCGTAGTGCTGGTTCATACTTGTAGGTGAATGCCAAGGCATCGAAGACGATGGGTTTCGCCATGGGGATGTATCCTGACTCTTGGAGGAAAGCCTCCAGTTTGTCCATTTGTCCTTTGCCAATGTCATGTAGGATGATCGTCCCCACGAAGTCGTTGCCGGAGAGGTAGATATGGTTGAGGATTTCGTAGGGTTGCTTTAGTGTCTCAAGCACCGTGTCGAGGAGTTCGGTGAGGTTGAGGCGTGAGATGAGATAGAAGGCGGCGAAAAGGCTCTTGAAGTTGTCGTAGTTGTCGAAGGTGTCAAGGTCGTTATCGTAGAGAAAGGCGAGATAGGCATGGATGAAGTTTTTCAGGTCGTCAACCACTTGCTGCCGCTCCATCTGCGAAGCCTTTTCCTCTGCTTCTTCGCATATTTCGAAGATGTCGGAGGAGTCTTCAAACAGCGCCAGGGGTTGCAACCATTCGGCGATGGGTTTGGAAAGTTTCCCGTAGTCGGGCAATGAATAGTTAAACCATTGGTTATCCATCATGGCAGCGATGTCAAAATTCCCTTCTGCTATTTTTTGGAAGCCTTCTATTTGCTCTTCGCTGAGATTATCAATGTCTATGCCCATCTTTTTCAGGGCTTCTTTGAGGGCATTGATGAATTCGTCTTTTTTTTTCGACATATGCTTCGAGTTTTGGAAATGTGAATTGATTGTAATTTCGTAGGCAAAAATAGTCAAAAAAAAACGAACCCCCAACAAGTGTGCTTTTTTTTTGGCTTGGTGTGTTTTTTTTCCTACTTTTGCAGAGGTATAGGTCAGTGTAGCCATTCAGCGAATATTGTTTTTAACCCAAAATCCGCAACAATATTTTTGAGGCGTAAATTTTGACAAACTAAGCAATGCAGCAGCCAAAGGACGCCAAGAAGTAACAATATTTTACAATATTGTACATTTTGGAATACAATCCCCCTTACCCCAAATCTCTTTGGCGGTGTTTTTCCACCCTCGAAGGTGTTTTTCCTATCCGTAAGCCCAAATGAGGTCGTAGGGCTTTTGGGAATAGATGTTGAGCACGTTCTGCCTTGCCGTCCTGACCCACTTGGCGGGCACTGCGATGAAGCGGAAGAGGAAGCTCTTCACCCTGTCCGTGGCCTCCACCCCGAACATGCACATGAGCGGCAGCGAGACGACGTAAAGGTAGAAGTTGGCGGCCTCTTCGCCTTCTCGTAGAGCGCCTCGTAACGCTCGGCGAAGATAGAACGGATGATTTCGCTGTATTGGTAGCCTGTGGTGGTGCTGCGGATGCCGAGGACACGGTCTATCACTTCGCCCAGAAGAGCGTCGAATTTGTCCAACACGAAATTTATTCCGCCAAAAGCGGTGATTTTCTCATTTTTTATTGCTACATTTGCCATGTCATTCAATTTTTTGCTGCTTTTGAATTGCACCACTATGGTAAGTGAAATTTTTGATATGGCAAAATCCTAAGCAACTTTTTGTTGCTCAGGAACTTATGAATAATGTTAGTTCAAAATGGTGCGGATTTTAGGTTTAACACGAATTTCCACGAATTAATCAAAAATTTTAATAAATGGATGTAAAACATACAATTCCCCCAGGTTTTGTGTATCTATAAGTATAAATTTTTGAATAATTATATGGCAATTATATGTTTTAATGCTATTCGATGAACAATTACAGGTCGGTTTTATAAAATATTGACAACTATGAATATCGCTATTGTTCTTGCTGGGGGAAGTGGTTCCCGCCTGGGGGGTGGAAAACCCAAGCAATTGTTGGAGGTGGCAGGAAAGACCATCCTGGAGCATACGCTCGATGTTTTCGAGACTTCTCCATTGATTGACGAAATCGCTGTCGTCAGCCGTGCCGACTGTATCCCCGTGGTGGAGGGATTGGTGGCCGCCGGGCATTATCAAAAGGTGGCTAAGGTGCTGCCGGGTGGAAAGGAGCGTTATGACTCGAGTCTCGCTGCGCTGGCCGCCTATGTCGACGATGCCGACAACCTGCTCTTCCACGATGCTGTGCGCCCCATGGTCAACCACCGCATCATCGCCGACTGCATACGTGCTCTTGACACGTGTGGGGCCGTGGGTGTGGCGGTGCCTACGACAGACACCATCCTGGAGGTGGACGACAACGATTGCATCGCCCATGTCCCTCCCAGAAGGATGTTGCGCAATGCACAGACCCCGCAGGGTTTCAAGCGAGGTGTGATACGCCGTGCCTATGACATCGCCTTGCAAGACCCTGGTTTTGTCACCACCGATGATTGCGGCGTGGTGCTCAAATACCTTCCCGAAGTGCCAGTGCATATCGTGGAGGGGGAGAAGACCAACATCAAGGTGACCTATGCCGAAGACCTCTTCCTCGTGGAACACTTGCTGAAAGCAAGAAAACTTTGAAAATTGAAGATTGAAAATTGACCTGTGGTCGAAGTTGCTTACGCTCGGCAGACTTCAAGTAGATCACGGGGACGGAGTTTTTGATACGTTTTTAGGTCACGGGGACGGAGTTTTTGATACGTTTTTAGGTCACGGGGACGGAGTTTTTGATACGTTTTTGTCTTCAATCTTTGCATTATACCGAAACCGATTCCGGTTATTCTCTCAAGTTGCCGCATTCTCGCTCTTTTTTGAAGGGCAGAGACGATGATTTCATTTCTTTTCCTCTTTGGCAGATGGGCTATGCCCTCCAAGTTGTCTACTATCATCATCATGAAACAAATCTTGACCATTCTGTCAGCGAAGCATCATATGATATACTCTTGTGATGCTGTGTAGTCTTGCTTCTCTCGGCATAATGCTTTGTTTTCTGCGAAAAAATGATTTTACTCCATTCAACAGAATAACAAGCGGGGGAAAACGTATCAACAAAAACTCCGTCCCCTTGATCCAAGTGGTGTGACGCTCCTTGTGACGCTCCTTGTGACGTATGGTGTGACGCTTCTTGTGACGTATGGTGTGACGCACTTTGTGACGGGTGGTGTGACGTTTTCCAACACTATGAAACCAAGTTCAACAAATTGTAATTCAATCAGTTGTGAATGCGACCATTTGGAGGGTGTGACGAGAGGTGTGACGGATGGTGTGACGGGTGATGTGACGCTCCGTGTGACGCCCTTTGTGACGCTCCGTGTGACAACAAAAAAAGAAAAAAACAAAAGAAAGAAGAAATTCCCCCTGCACCCCCTAAAGAAGAAAAAAAACAAAAAAAGAAAAAAACACCCACACATACGCGCGTGCATGCGAGAAAAATCCGGCAGGAAAACTCGAAGAGCGACGACAGCCATCCTTGCCACACTCGCTCCCTACCGAGAATGTACTCACCGTCCCATACGACGCCATGTAATCAAGGGGACAGGTTTTTGATTCTACTCGCAATATATGGCCAACCAGGAATCAAAAACATAGTGTCTTGTTTTCTGCAAAAAAATGGTTTTACTCCATTCAACAAAATAGCAGGCGAGGAAAACGTATCAAAAACTCCGTCCCCTTGAACCAAAACGTATCAGATTCCCCGTCCCCCTGATACACGTCCCCCTGATACAAGATTCCCCGTCCCCCTGATACATCTTTGATTCCCTGGTATTAAAATGACAAGATAAACTGAGGGAAAAGTCTTATTTTTGTCATTTGAAATGATGTGATGGTAGTTGTGACAAATATTAGCGAAGCAGAAAAATGATCATATATCAGGAAATCATTGCCGGGGCGCGACAGCCAAACGTGCTTCAAATGACAGCAGTTGTGACAGAGAATGTGACAAGTGGTGTGACGCTCCTTGTGACGTATGGTGTGACGCTCCTTGTGACGGGTGGTGTGACGCTTCTTGTGACGTATGGTGTGACGCTTCTTGTGACGTATGGTGTGACGCTTCTTGTGACGTATGGTGTGACGTTTTCAGACACTATGAAACCAGGTTCAACAAATTGTAATTCAAATAGTTGTGAACGCGACCATTTGGAGGGTGTGACGAGTGGTGTGACGGATGGTGTGACGCTTGATGTGAGGTAATCAAGGGGACAGGTTTTTGATTCTACTCGCAATATATGGCCAACCAGGAATCAAAAACATAATGTCTTGTTTTCTGCAAAAAAAATGGTTTTACTCCATTCAACAAAAAAACAAGGGGGGAAACGTATCAAAAACTCCGTCCCCTTGATTCACGTCCCCTTGATCCAAAAACTCCGTCCCCTTTGGTTCAAGTCTCGCCTTTCAAAAAACATCCCCACCACATATTTAATATGGTGGGGATGTGTAGGGTTTTCAGAGCCTGTATCTTAATAGTCCTCGTGGTCGAGGCTGTCGTTGAAGTCCTTGGGCTCTCGGTCCATTGGGTCGCGGTAGTCGCCGCGGCGCTGCTTGGCTGCCGGGCGGCCGTTGCCACCTTGACGGTTGTTGCCACCGCCATTTGGACGGCTGTTGCCGCCTTCCTTGCGGTTGCCGCGCTCAGGGCGCTGGCGGCGCTCACGCTCGGCATATCCTTCGGGCTTTGGCTCCAAGACGCGGTGTGAGAGTTTGTATTTGCCGGTCTTCGGGTCGATTTCCATCAGTTTCACCTTGATCTTGTCGCCCTCCTTGATACCGGCGTCCTCCACTGTCTCAAGGCGCTTCCACTCTATTTCAGAAATGTGGAGCAGGCCGTCCTTGCCAGGCATGATTTCCACGAAGCATCCGTAAGGCATGATGGAGCGCACGGTGCCCTCGTATACCTCGCCCACCTCGGGGATGGCGACGATGCTCTTGATCTTGGCCACGGCGGCGTCGATGCTGGCCTTGTCGGGGGCGCTCACCTGCACCTTGCCCACGCCGTCTTCCTCGTCGATGGTGATGACGGTGTTGGTGTCCTCTTGCATCTGCTGGATGATCTTTCCACCCGGGCCGATGACGGCGCCGATGAACTCCTTCGGAATCTCGAAGGCCACGATGCGCGGCACGTGAGGTTTCAGTTCGGCGCGTGGTTCGGAGATGGTCTCGGTGAGTTTTTCGAGGATGTACTCGCGACCTTCCTTGGCTTGCATGAGAGCCTTCTCGAGGATGTCGAAGCTCAGGCCGTCGCACTTGATGTCCATCTGTGTGGCGGTGAGGCCGTCCTTCGTGCCGGTGGTCTTGAAGTCCATGTCGCCGAGATGGTCCTCATCGCCGAGGATGTCGCTCAGCACGGCGTATTTGTCTTCTCCGGGGTTCTTGATGAGTCCCATGGCGATGCCGCTCACCGGCTTCTTCATCGGCACGCCGGCATCCATCATGGCGAGGGTGCCTGCGCAGACGGTGGCCATGGACGACGAACCGTTGCTCTCGAGGATTTCGCTCACGACACGCACGGTGTAGGGGAAGTCCTCGGGAATCTGACCCTTCAATGCGCGCCAGGCCAGGTGGCCGTGGCCGATCTCACGCCTGCCGACAGAGCGCTGGGCTTTTGCCTCGCCTGTGCAGAAGGGTGGGAAGTTGTAGTGGAGGAGGAAGCGCATGTAGCTATGGTCGAGCACGTCGTCGACGAGTTTCTCATCGAGTTTGGTGCCAAGTGTACAGGTGGTGAGGCTCTGTGTCTCTCCGCGGGTGAAGATGGCGCTGCCGTGAGGCATGGGCAGTGGGTCGGTCTCGCACCAGATGGGGCGTATCTCGGTGGTCTTGCGGCCGTCGAGACGGATGCCCTCGTCGAGGATGCAGCGGCGCATGGCGTCGCGCTCCACATCGTGGTAGTAGCGGTCCATCAATGCGTTCTTCTCTTCCAACTCGTCCTCGTCCATATCGGGGTGGGCGGCGGCGTAGGCCTCCTTGAAGTCGGTGATGATTTTCTCGAATGCCTCTGCGCGGGCGTGCTTCTCCAGGGCTTGCTTGGTCACGTCGTAGGCGGGTTGGTAGAGCTCCTTGGCAATCTGCTCGCGCAGCTCCTCGTCGTTCACCTCGTGGTCGTACTCGCGCTTCACGTCGGTGCCCAACTCCTTGGACAACTCAGCCTGCAGTTCGCACATGGGCTTGATGGCGTCCATGGCAGCCTTCAGTGCGCCGAGCAGGTCTTGCTCGCTCACTTCTTTCATCTCGCCTTCCACCATCATGATGTTCTCGGCGGAAGCACCCACCATCAGATCCATGTCGGCTTCCTTCATCTGCTCGAAGGTGGGGTTGATCACATACTCACCCTTCACGCGGGCGACACGCACTTCTGAAATGGGGCATTCAAACGGTATATCTGAGCAGGCCAGGGCGGCGGATGCTGCAAAACCGGCCAATGCGTCAGGCTGGTCGACACCGTCGGCGGAGAACAGGAGAATGTTCACATAGACCTCGGCATGGTAGTTGGACGGGAACAGCGGACGGAGCACGCGGTCCACCAGTCGCGACGTGAGGATCTCGTTGTCGCCTGGCTTGCCCTCTCTGCGGGTGAATCCGCCTGGGAAACGTCCGGCGGAGGCGTACAACTCTCGGTAGTCGACCTGTAAAGGCATGAAATCGGTTCCGGGAACTGCATCTTTTGCGGCACAAACAGTGGCGAGGAGCACGGTTTTGCCCATGCGGAGCATCACGCTCCCGTCGGCCTGCTTTGCCACTTTCCCGGTCTCAATGCTGATGGTTCTTCCATCAGGCAATGATACTGTCTTCGTAATTACGTTCATCTAAAAATTCTTGTCGTTTTTGTACATCAAAAAATTAATCGTGCAAAGTTACTCATTATTCTCACAATAAGCGAATGTTTGCCCGATTATTTTCTTTTTTTCGCAACAATGTGCCCTATCTTGTTGTAATTACTCGTTTTATCCTGAATCATAGAGGGGAGGTGGAGTGATAGGGAGCAAATCACGGGGACGGAGATTTTGATTCGAAAATGTGTCTCCTGTTGTCTCTGTTGTCCCTGTTGTCTTGAATAATGACCGTAGCCCGTTGCAAGTCATCAGGCTGGCACAAGCCCCACCCCCATGGTCGCTGTCTGCTGCCCCACGGTGGTAAGCCCATGGCTTGTGTGTAACTGCGAATCAGTCCCAAAATGCCGGTTGTTTGGCCCGCCACATTTACGTTGTTTTCGCACATCGTGTTCGCTTTTTTCTTGAGCCATGTCATTTATCCACGTCCAAACACACTTTTTTCCTATTTAATAACACTTGTTTTAGGAATTTTACTTATTTTTGCAGTCAAAAAGACGATAGAGGCGGTTTACCGCCCGTCATTTGTTCATTTATTTATCATTTTATCACAGTTATGCAGAAAAGAATTTCCTTTCTGGTCGCTTTCATGCTGGTGCTTGCCACTGGTGTGATGGCTCAGATCACCACATCTGCCCTTGGCGGACTGGTGACAACGCAAGAGGACGGCGAAGCCGTGATTGGAGCCACCGTGAAAGCCGTGCACGAGCCTTCGGGCACGGTGTATACCTCGGTGACAAATGTCAACGGCCGCTTCAACATCCAGGGTATGCGTACCGGCGGCCCTTACTCTGTGACCGTTTCCTACATCGGTTATGAGACGAAGACGCTGAAAAACATCACCCTCGTGCTCGGAGAGACCTACGACCTCGAGGTGTGGATCTCCGAAGATGCCAGCCTGCTATCAGAGGTGGTCATCACCGGTAAGGCGTCAAAGTTTGCTGCCGAGAAGACAGGTGCTTCCACCAACATCACCAACGCGCAGATAGCCAACCTGCCCACCGTCTCGCGCAGCATCACTGATGTCACACGCCTCTCTCCCTATGGAGGCAACGGCATGAGTTTCGCCGGAGCCGACGGACGTACCGCCAACTTCACCGTTGACGGAGCCAACTTCAACAACAACTTCGGTTTGAGCGACAAACTCCCCGGCGGCGGCAACCCCATCTCCATCGATGCCATCGAGGAACTCCAGGTGGTCATCTCACCCTACGACGTGAGGCAGACCAACTTCATCGGCGGTGGCGTGAACGCCATCACCAAGTCGGGTACCAACACCTTCAAAGGCTCAGCCTACATCTACCACCGCAACGAGAACCTGCGTGGCGACGTTGCCGACAAGGTGACGATTCCCACTGCCCGCGAGCGTGACCGCCAGACCACTTACGGCATGTCAATAGGCGGCCCGATCATCAAGAACAAGCTTTTCTTCTTCGTCAATGGAGAAATTATCAACACACCGACCATCTCCTCGCCTTGGCGCGCATCAGAGAACGGTGTGGCCGACCCTGACAGGAGCATCTCGCGTACGAGACTCTCCGACATGGCTACCATCTCCCAATTCGTGAAGGACAAGTACGGCTACGACACCGGCAGCTGGACCAACTTCCCCGCCGATGAGAAGAACTACAAGTTGCTTGCCCGCCTGGATTGGAACATCACCAACATGCACCATCTGGCCTTGCGCTACAACTATACGAAGAACACCATCTGGAACGCTCCCAATGCCACTTCCATGGATGGTGGCACACGTATGGCCAGCGCTCGTATGTCGCAGAACTCCATGTCGTTTGCCAATTCGATGTACTCCATGGACAACCTGGTGCACTCTTGGTCTCTCGACTTGAACAGCCGCTTGAGCGACAACCTCTCCAACCAGTTCCTTGCCACATTGTCGAAACTCGATGACATCCGCGACACCAACTCCTCCGAGTTCCCCTTCATCGACATCCTCGACGGTGGCAACGACAACTACATGGCTTTGGGATATGAACTGTTCACTTGGAACAACGCCGTTCACAACACCATTTGGAACATCAAGGACGACGTCACCTATTATTATGGTGACCACAAGATCATGCTGGGAGCCATGTTCGAGCATCAGATGGCCGACAACCAGTATATGCGCAACGGCACGGGCTACTATCGTTACAATACGATGGAAGACTTCATGAGCGGTGCCGCACCCGAGGTTGTCTGTCTGACCTACGGTTACGACGGAGAGTCGAAACCAGCCGCCCGTGTGCAGTTCAACCGCGCCGGCGTCTATGCCCAGGATGAGTGGAACGTGAACAAGAAATTGAAGCTCACCTACGGCCTCCGTGTCGACGGCCTCTTCTTCAACAACGAGGACCTGATGACCAACAAGGCCATCCACGACCTCGACTACGACGGCCGCCACATCGACACCGGCAAATGGCCCAACAACAGCATCACGTTCTCGCCGCGTCTCGGCTTCACCTACGATGTCTTTGGCGACAAGTCTCTGAAGGTTCGTGGCGGTAGCGGACTCTTCTCCGGACGTCTGCCACTCGTGTTCTTCACCAACATGCCTACCAACGGCGGTCTCGTGCAGTATCAGGCACAGCTCAACGCCAAGACCAAGGTGTGGGACGGCAAGAGCAATTCTGCCACCAAGGGCTTTGAGGGTTATACTGGTGCCTATACCACGGATGCCAACGGCAACCGCTACATCGATATGAGCCAGTTTGCAGGAGGCCTGGTGACCGAGAACGGCAAGGCTTCCGTCGCCGCCCTCCAGAACAAACTGTTCTCCATGGGCTATCCCTCACACGTGACTCCTGAGATGGGCACCGTGCCTTCTTCCATCTCCGCCGTCGACCCCGACTTCAAGATGCCACAGGTATGGAAGACATCCTTGGCCATCGACTATCAGATTCCCGTCAACTTCCCGTTCTCCGTGACTGTCGAGGGTATCTTCAACAAGAAACTCCATGACAACTGCATCTCCGACTGGGCCATTCCTTCTGTCGGCGGCTTCGCACGCTTCAACGGCGTGGACAACCGCCCCATCTATCCCACCGGATTCCGCACAGGCACCAAGGCCTTCATACTCGAGAACACCAGCAGGGGCTACGGATGGTCGGCCAACGTGACGCTGACAGCACAGCCCTACGAGTGGCTGAGCCTGATGGCAGCCTATACGCACACCGTGTCGAAGGAGGTGACCGGCATGCCGGGCTCCGCCGCCGAGTCGGCTTTCACCTACGTTCCCACGGTGGAAGGCCCCAACACCATCAAGTTGCACAACTCACAATATGTGACACCCGACCGTATCGTGGCCAACGCAACAATCCACGACAAGAGCGGCAACCACTTCAGCTTCATCTATGAGACCTGGCGTGGCGGCTACAACTACTCCTACATGATGCTCAACGACATGAACGGCGACGGCTACAACTACGACGCCCTCTACATCCCGACCGACAAGCAGGTGGCCAACAGGGAGTTCCGCTTCGTCTCCGACAACGACGCCCAGCGCTTCATGGACTTCGTGCACAAAGACGATTACCTGAGCGACCACCAGGGAGAATATGCAGAGCCTTACAGCGTCTACAGTCCTTGGGTGCATCGCATCGACGTCGCTTACAAGCACGACTTCAAGGTGAAAGTGGGCAGCACTTTCCACAACCTCCAACTCTCCATGGATATCAAGAACGTGCTCAATCTCTTCAATTCCAGCTGGGGTGTCAGCAAATACCTCAACCCGGAAATCGGCACCGAGGCACGTCTGCTGAAGTATGAGGGCGTGGATGCCGAAGGCTATCCCACCTTCTCCACCAATCCTGCTCTCAACGGCAAAACCAAGACCTGGATGCCCAACCATACCATCGGTCAGTGCTGGTATGCCTCTGTCGGTATAAGATACACGTTCAATTAAGAGTCAAGAACCAAAGAACCAAGCAATTATGAAACTCAAATATTTCTTTCCGTTCTTCGTGGCAGTAGTCGCTGCCATGTTTACAGGTTGCTCCGAGGACAACGACCCGACGTATCTCGACGAGATTCGCGTGTCTCAGTCGTATGTGAGTCTCAATCCCCAAGGCGGCTCCGCATCCATCGACGTCATCGCCAAGGGCGAGTGGACTGTCTCCGAAGTGCCTGAATGGCTCACGGTGTCGCCTGCTTCCGGGTCTGGCAACGGGACCATCACCTTCTCTGCCGATGCTGGCGAGGGGCGCACAGCCGAGCTGCTCATCACTTGCGCTGGCAAGGTGCAGCGCATCAACATCATCCAGGGCATCGCCACTGTCTCCAACGCCACATGCGCCGAGGTGCTGGCAGGTCCCGACTCGAAGACCTACCGTGTGACCGGTACGGTGACCAAGATTGTGAACACCACTTATGGCAACTGGTACCTGAACGACGGCACCGGCGAGGTGTATATCTATGGTACGCTCGATTCCAAGGGCGGCACCAAGAACTTCCTCAGCTGGGGACTTGAGGTCGGCGACCAGATCACTGTTGAAGGTCCGAAGACCACTTACAACGGCACCGTGGAACTGGTGGACGTGACCGTCGTCAAGATTGAGAAGTCGCTCATCAAATGCGACTCCCTCACCGTGAATGGGGTGAAGGACGACACACTGCCGCTGGAAGGTGGCGAGATTGTCGCCAACCTCACCTGCAAGGGTACCGGCGTAGCCGTCGACATCCCCGCAGAGGCACAGAGCTGGCTTGGCGTCGTCTCCACAACAGTGGGAGCGAACCCCACCGTCACTTTCCGTGCCCTTCCCAATGCCGGAGGAGACCGCAGCGCCACTGTGCACTTCAACACCACCGATGGCAAGAAGACCTATACCGCAGAGGCCACCATCAACCAGAGTGGAGCCATCGTGGAGTTGAACGTGGAGGACTTCCTCGATGCAGCGGTGGGCACCAACCAGTATCGCATCACTGGTGTCATCACCAAGCTATATGCCAGCGACAGCCAAGGCAAGAGCTTCTACATCCAGGACTATTCGGGCAACGTGCTCGTATACAGAGCTGAAAGCTTCATCGAGTCGGGTGCCAAGGTGGGCGACATCGTCACCGTCGTGGGACAGCGTGGAGCATACAAGGACACTCCGCAGATGGTTTCTGGAAAACTTGAGGAAGTCAAATATCCCGTCACAGAAGTCAGCATTGCCGACTTCCTCGCCAAGGAGGATTCCAAGAATGTCTATTACATGGTGACCGGCACCATCGACGAGATTGCCAACACCACGTATGGCAACCTATACCTCACCGATGGCACCAACCGCCTTTATGTCTATGGATGCTATCCCGGCTACGGCGCCACGGGCGACTTCCGCAAGGACTTCCTCGCCGCCGCCGGAATCGAGGTGGGCGACAAACTGACGATGATAGGCTACAAGGACACCTACAACGGCACCATCGAACTGTGTGGAGGCATCTATTTCTCACATGAGAAATGATGGTTGAAACAACAAGAAGAATATCCTCTAAAAGCCTTCAAGGTCTTCAAGGACTTTTAGGACCTTAAGGCCTTCAAGTCGATAGGACACACCACAAAAAATCGGATGCAGTCACACCGCATCCGATTTTTTGTGCTTTTTTCTTTGCCATTCGTTCTACTTTGCGTATTTTTGCACCATAATATTTTGCATGAAGATGAAAAAGACAATGAAAAAGACCTTGGCTGCCGTCGTGGCCGCCATCTTGCTCGCTGCATGCGGGAAAGCCTCGTTCAAGGTGGAGGGGAATATCACCGATGCCAACGACTCCATCCTCTACTTGGAAAACATGGCACTCGACGGACCGCAAGTGGTGGACTCCGTCAAACTCGACGCCACGGGGGATTTCTCTTTCTCAGCATCGGCACCAGAGGACGCACCTGAGTTCTACAGACTACGTATCGGACAGCAGGTCGTCAATTTCTGTATCGACTCCATCGCCGTGGTCAAGGTGAAGGCATCCTATCCTTCCATGTCTTCCGACTATGAGATTGAGGGGGGTGACGACAACCTGAAAATCAAGCAACTCTCGCTGATGCAAAAGCAACTGCAGGACGTGGCAAACCAGATTGTCAGGACACCAAACCTTAGCGTAAAGGCAGTGGAGGACAGCGTGCTTGGCATCGTCAAGGCATACAAGAAAGAGGTGATGGCCAATTACATCTACAAGGAACCCATGAAGCCCTATTCCTATTTCGCACTTTTCCAAGGCATCGCGGTGGGCAACTCCTATTTGATGGTGTTCGACCCGAGAAGGGATGTGGAGGATGTGAAACCCTATGCAGCTGTCGCCACTCAGTGGGACACATACCACCCCAACTCCATGAGAGGCAAGAACCTGCACAACATCACCATTGAAGCAGAGAAGACAAGGCGTATCGTACAGGCACAGAACGAGGGACTCATGGTGGATGCTGACAAGGTGAGCCAGACCGACATCATCGACATCATCCTCAATGACAACAAAGGCGTGAAACGAAGCCTCACCGACCTCAAGGGGAAGGTGGTGCTCCTCGACTTCCATGTCTTCGCTGCCGAGGGAAGCCAACAACGCATTCTCGCATTGAGAGAACTCTACAACAAATACCATGACCGGGGATTGGAAATCTACCAGGTGTCGCTCGACGAGGACGACCATTTCTGGAAAACCAGGACAGCAGCCTTGCCTTGGATCTCTGTGCGCGATGACCGCGGCGCCTCCAACGTCTATCTCTACCAGAAGCAGACGCTGCCCATCAACTACATCATCAGCAGGGACAACCAGGTGGTGATGGGACCGCAGCAAATCAAAGACCTTGACGCCGACATCGCCAAGTATCTCTAGGAACCATGGGAAAACTGGTGCCGCGAGGAATACCAGCCCCTTGGAAAAAACGACCTTCCCCCATTATGAAACGCAAGATGCTCATCGCATTGGCGCTCTTGCTGACCTCAACGGTGCACGCTCAGCGTTTCTCGCTCCAGACGGTCAGCGACACGCTCTCTTTCCTCGTGCTGCAGGACGGGGCGAAGACTGACCGATGGCGACTCCTTTTCCCCGTCTACCAGATGTGCGTGGGCGATGTGGATGGCGATGGAAGGGAGGAGGCCATCGTAGGTGTTGTGAAAACCACCCGCTTCGACCCAGTAGTGGCTAAAAGGCTGTTCATCTTCAAGAATCATCACGGGCGCATCAGGGCGATGTGGATGGGGTCGAAACTGGGAGGGACGCTTGTCGATTTCAGATTCAAGGATGGAAAGGTGGTGACACTGCAGTCGGATGGCGCTAAGCGATATGCCGTCGTGGAGCACCATTGGCGTGACTTCGGACTGGGATTCACCAGGTTTCTCGTTTACAATGCCTCTCAAGAGGAAGCCCTCAGGGCTTTCCAACAATAGTAAAAACATATTCTGATAACCTTAACCATTACAAACTGTATGAAAAAAATATTGTTCTTGGCTATTGCCGCCCTTTTCGCCACCACGATGATGGCTCAAGAACCGATGGTGCTGCCAGGGAAGGGGAAAATCAACGTGGAGAACCTCAAACAGATCAACACCAATATGGACATCTCCAATCTTTCGGTTTGTGAGTTGCGTACACTGCGCAATGCATTTGCTGCACAGCAAGGCTATATCTTCAAAAGCAGCGAACTGAGACAACTTTTCAACTCCACTTCTTGGTATGAGGATCTGGCATGGAAACGCTACGAGGACGAAAATTCCAAACCTTTGACCTATACCAAGCAGCAACAAGCATTCATCAATAAACTAAAAGCCAGAGAGGATGAGTTGTTGAAAGCTAATTTCAAGACGGACAAGGGTATCGTCAATCTCGACAACCTCATCAACCCATTCCAGTTGGAGGAGTTCCCTGAGGAACTGAAAAAACATCTCGCCAAGTATGGATTCGGTATCGTGGAGGAAGAACATGAGCAAATCTTCCAAATCTATGAGAAAAACGACTACACGCTGTTCCCTAACTTTGTCACCACAGACCTGTACCTGCAACTCTACCACCTCTTCTTCGACACCTCGATGAGAAAAGTGGAAGAGGGGAAACTCTATGACGCTGTAGCCGACTTGTGCAAGGCGCTGCACGCAGAGATGATGCAGACAGCCAGGACGGAAAAGGTGCAGGGGATGAAGGAGGCCGCTGAGTGGGATGCCACCTATTTTGCCATCGCATACCAACTGCTCACCCAGAAATCGCTCGACATACCGGAGAAATACCGACAGATGGCGCAGCAGGAACTGGCGAACTGCAACAGCAATTCTGACAACATCTCGGAGTTCATAGGCTCCATCGATGTGAAATTCCCATATTCGCTCTTCAAGCCTCGCGGACACTACACTCGCTCGGAGAAAGTCGGGCGTTACTTCAGGGCGATGATGTGGCTGCAGTCTGTCTATTTCGGTACAGACAACAACATGCATCTGCAGAGGGCTGCCCTCATCGCAGAGAAACTGAGCAACAACGTTGAATGCAAGAGGACCTTCGACAGGGTGTTCACACCCATCACCTTCATCATGGGGACACCCGACAACATCACCATCCTGCAAGTGGCCGACATCATGAAGCAGCAAGGTGTCACCACGGCACAACTTGTGGGTGACAACGGCAAACTGGAGGCCTTCCGCAAGAAGGTGGAAGAGGTGGCTGAAAAGCAGACACGCATAAGGCCCAAGTTTGAGAGGACGGCGCATAACAAGATCAACTTCATGCCACAGCGCTACCAACCTGATGCCGAGGTGCTCCAAGAGATGGTGGACACAGACGGCAATCCCACCAAGAGGGCCGTGCCGATGGGGCTCGATGTGATGGCTGCCATCGGCTCCACGGCAGCAGAGCGCATACTGCTGAACGAACTCAAACAAGGCACCCAGTGGAACCAGTTCCAGCCCAACTTGCAAAGGATGAAGGGCGTGATGGGGAAGATTGACTGGAAAGCCTGTGTGGCCAACCAATGGATTGCCACGCTCAATGCGCTCAACACCAACAAAGACCCCCGCATGCCTTATTTCATGCAGACACCACAGTGGGACAAGAAAAACCTCAACGCCTCGCTCGCTTCATGGGCAGAATTGAAACACGACGCCATACTGTATGCCAAGCAACCCATGATTGCCGAATGTGGCGATGAAACCTTGCCTCCTCCTGTTGTCACCGGATATGTGGAACCCAACATCGCATTCTGGACCAAGGCGGTGGAATTGCTTTCCGACACCAAGAACGTGTTCAAACGCTACGACCTGATCAACGAAGACCTGGAGGAGACCATCAGCGGAATAGATGAAATAGCACGCTTCCTGCTTGACATCAGCAACAGAGAGTTGTCGGGTGGGAAAATCACCGAAGAGGATTATGACAGAATAAGGTTTATCGGAGGGTCTTTCGAAAGACTTTCTCTTGATCTCATCAAGGAACCAAACCAAATGCTTGCGGGATGGAACGATGTGCAAGGCACTGACAAGTCTATCGCCCTCGTTGCCGACGTGCTCACCTCAAATGGCGACAACAACCCGGAAAAGTGCATCCTCTACGAGGCTGTCGGCCCTGCTCACGAGATTTATGTCGTCGTGGAAGTGGGTGGCTATCTCCGACTCATGCGCGGTGGCGTATTCTCATATAGGGAGTTTACTCGCCCCTTGCTGGAAGAGCGCCTCAACGACGAGGAGTGGCAGGAGAAAATCAAGACTTATCCCAATACAGGGAAACCTTCCTGGATGAATGAGATCATCGTTCCTCTCAAGACAAAGCCTGTGGACAACGAGAAGGTGTTCTTCAGTTCGGGATGCTGATACACCATGTGCATTGTAGAGACGGGATTCTTCCCGTCTCCATATGCGCACAATGGAATATGATAATCTATTGAAAACCCAATATTCATATCATGGCACTTGTCAAATGCAAGGAATGTGGGAACATGATATCCGACAAGGCTGCGAATTGCCCGCGATGCGGATATCCTGTAGGGAATGAGGCGACGCAGTATCAAGGAAATGATGCTACCAGGCTCGTTGAAAAGAAAACCCCAACCCCAAAGTGGCTGTATGCCCTTATTGCAGGCTTGGCCATTGCACTGTTGGGATGTGGGGCCTATATCCTTTTTGATTTTGATAAGGAGGAAAGTGCTGGCGGTGAACACCGGGCTGAGGTGACGGGAGCAAAAACAGACACTGTCGTTACAAAAAAGGTGGTAACTGAAGAAAAAACTGAAGATACACCCAAGGCTGAAACCGCCTCAAGTAAACAGGTGGAAGAGAAAGCCGCCGCTCAGATGGAGGCCCCCAAAGGGGGTGTCAATGCCTCTCTCGGAGGGGAAATCAGCACCATACAGAATGTGAAGATGGTGCTTAGGGGGACAACAGGCACGCTTTCCTATGTCATGGATGGCAAGCGCATCCTCAGCAACCTCGTAATTGATGCCAGCGCATCACGAATCGACAAAGACGGCATAGGCCATCTTGTACTCAAAAGCTTCACTCCACAAGGCAAGTTGAAGGGACGATTCATAGGGTATATGGATATCGCAGAATGTGGATACCTCTACAAAGGTGATTTTGTCAATGTCAATGGTGGGTCCACCACCTTCTTTCTTACAGAGCAATAGATGCAGGTTTAATCCAACATTAGAAGAGTGAATATGAAAATGGAAAAACTGATGAAAATTTTGAGACGCGGATGGATGTATGTCGTCGTCGCCGTCTTTGTCATTTCGATGTCGGGATGTGCCGAGGAAAAGAAAACTAATTCTGACATGGCAATTCCAGAGACGGAAGCAGTAAGTCCGGCTCCGGAAATGGAAAGTGCTGCTCCTGAAGCCGCAGAAAGTGCTGCATCAGAAGCAGCAGTGGAAGGTGCTGTTACTGATGCTACTGAAAGTGCTGCTACTGATGCCGCGGAAGCTGCTCCTGTTGACCTGGAGGAAGCCGCGGAAGCTGCTCCTGGCCCGAATAAAGCGCCAGCGCCGTCATATTCCGCACCACACTCACCAACAAGAAGCTCGAGAGCCGACCCGGGCGTGCGTGACGATATTCCTGTAAAAGGGTCGAAATAGGTACCGCCTTCCTTTGACTTTCCCTATAGCCTTTTTTACTCTTTCAGGCTATAGGGATTCTATGGTCTCTATGGTATTTAGGGGCTATGGGATTCCTATGAAAGCTTATATTGTCATCCTAATAGCAGCAAAACACAGCAAATGCAACACCATCTAAAATAAACGTTACGAATAAGGGTGGTTTTGTGGTAAAAAAAATGTATTTTTGCGGTTGCTAATTATCAAACTATGTCATTCAAATCACTATTTACCATTGTCTCCCTCTTTTGGACCACCATGTCGATGGCCCAAGGGCAGGATGCCTGGGTGGGTACTTGGGCTGCTGCCGCAGAATTCACTGGTCAGAGCGACATGCCCAAGGCACCGCTCACCAATCGTTCGCTCCGTGAAATCGTACGTGTTTCCATTGCTGGAGAATGCCTCAAGTTGAGGCTGTCAAACGAGTTCAGCAAGCAACCCGTGGAAATCAAGTCGGTCTTCATCGCCGATGCTCTCGACTCCTGCGACATCGTGAAGAAGTCGGCCCGATACCTCACCTTCTCTGGGAAGAAGGCGGTGACCATCGCTCCGGGCGAATGCGCCGTGAGCGATGTCTGCAACTATCCCCTCAAGGCGTTGCAGCTGTTGGCCGTCACCATCAACTACGGGGCGACACCCGAAAACGCAACCTCGCACAGAGGCTCGCGCACCACGTCTTACATCATCAGTGGCGAGGCGAAGCCGAAGACTTCTTTCGCCAACGCCGAGAAAGCGGACCACTGGTATAGCATCGCCTCCATCGATGTGCCGAGGAATGGTCAGGAATGCATCGCCATCATCGGCAACTCCATCACCGACGGTCGTGGCTCCACCACCAACAAGCAGAACCGATGGCCCGACCAGATGGCCACGGCACTCGCTGCCCAGGGTGGGAAGGAATATGCAATGCTCAACCTCGGCATCGGCGGCAACTGCGTGGTGAGAGGCGGACTGAGCGAACCGGCGTTGAAGCGCTTCGACCGTGACATCCTTGCACAGAACGGCGTCACTGCCGTCGTCATCTTCGAGGGCATCAACGACATCGGGGGCAGCAAGGGACGCAGCGAGCAGATGGCCCAGCAACTCATAGAGGCTTTCCAGGAGATGATAGGCAAGGCCCACGCACGTGGACTGAAAGTCTATCTCGCCACCATCACCCCTTATGGCAAAAGCTTCTATGACGACAGCTTCTTCAAGGAGGCCGCAAGGCAGACTGTCAACCAATGGATTCGCACCAACAAGGAGGCCGACGGATACATCGATTTCGACGAGGCCATGCGTGACCCGGAACACCCCTCGCAACTGAAGGAAGAACTACAGGAGGACTGGCTGCACCCCAATGCCAAAGGATACGAGGTGATGGGGAAATATGCGGCGAAAGAAATATTGAGACTAAAAAAATAAAAAACTTAAAACGATACTATTATGGCTATTAAAGAAGTAAATGAAGCCAAAGGCTTCTACAAACTCAATTGGTTACAGCGTATAGGTTTTGGATCTGGAGACTTGGCGCAGAACCTGATTTTTCAGGTAATTTGTACTTACCTGTTGTTCTTTTATACCGACATCTACGGTCTTCCTGCATCTGCAGTGGCGTTGATGTTCCTTGTGGGCAATGTGGCAAATGTTATTTGGGATCCCATCGTGGGAGCTTTGATTGATAAAAGCAACCCGCGTTATGGAAAATACCGTTCGTACCTGCTCTATGTGGGCATCCCGCTTTCAGGATTTGCCATTTTGTGCTTCTACAACGGTTTTGCGCCTTCGCTGATTTATGCGTATGTCACCTATATTTCCATGCAGTTGCTCTATACGTTTATCAACGTGCCATACGGAGCATTGAATTCATCCCTTACCCGCGATACTGACGAAATCACCATACTTACTTCGGTGCGTATGTTCATGGCCAATTTGGGTGGCTTGGCGGTCAACTCAGGCCTTCCGTTGTTCATCGCCTTGTTAGCCGGAGCACCTTCTGACAGCCTTCCCAAAGACCCTTCCGCATGGTTCACTACTATGACTATATATGCCATAGTTGGTTTCTGCCTCCTTGTGTTCTGTTTCACCCAATGCAAAGAACGCGTTGTGATGGATGCGAAAACCACGGAAAATGTTAAGGTTAGCGACCTTTGGATGGAGTTCCTCCGCAACCGTCCATTGCGAGTTCTCGCATTCTTCTTCATTACTGCTTTCGCGATGATGTCTGTCGGTAATGCCGCTGGAGCCTATTTCATGAACAGCAATCTTCATGGCTCGGCTCAAGAATTGTCGATTTTTATGGCGCTTGGCTCAATTCCTGCCTTCATATTCATGCCGCTTGTCCCATGGTTCAAGCGTATGGTAGGAAAGAAGAATATGTTCTATATTTTCCTTGGTGCCGCAATCATCGGTATGGCGATGCTCTATTTCATTTCCAAGATGGATCATCCGAGTATGATGATGATTTATGTGGCACAGTTTATCAAGAGCACCGGCGTGATTGTGGCCACTGGTTATATGTGGGCATTGGTTCCTGAGGTGATTTCTTATGGTGAGTACACAACTGGCCGTCGTATTTCCGGTATTGTTAATGCTTTGACAGGACTGTTCTTCAAAGCTGGTATGACATTTGGAAGCATCGTCGGTCCTGCTGTCTTGGCTTATGTAGGTTATAATAGCAAGGTTATTGATCAGACTCCTTTTGCAGAAGAGGGTATCCTTTGGCTTGTTTGTGTCATCCCTGCCATTCTTTTGGGCTTGGCCATATTCATCATCTCCAAGTACGAGCTGACTGATGATGTGATTGATGACATCAATAGGAAGATTGAAGAGCGCGCCGCTGCGGAAGAGAAATAATGTGTAGCCTATGACAAGACGTTTCATCATAGCGGCTTTGCTGCTGGTATCTGCCTTTTCCGCTCAGGCTCAGGGCTTGAAGGACGCACTGGGCAAGTATTGCCTCATCGGCGCGGCCATCAACCAATGGCAGAGCGACGGGCAGGTGCCAGAGGCCGACGCCGTCATCGACCGACATTTCAATTGCGCAGTGGCGGAGAACTGTATGAAGAGTGAGGTGCTGGCGCCTGCCGAGGGCATCTTCGACTTCCGCGTGGCCGACAAGTTTGTCAACTACTGCCAGCAACACCACCTGAAGGTCATCGGCCATTGCCTGGTGTGGCATTCGCAAGCACCCGACTGGATGTTCACCAATGGCTATGCCGCATCTCCCGCCTCGAAGGAGGTGCTGCGCGAGCGCATGATCAAACACATCAAGACCGTCGTGGGGCATTACAAGGGTCAGGTGCATGGATGGGATGTCGTCAACGAAGCCATCGAGGACGACGGGTCTTTCCGCAAGTCACCGTTTTTCAACCTCCTGGGTGAGGAATTCATCGAGATAGCTTTCCGTGCAGCCCATGAAGCCGACCCCGATGCCGAGCTTTACTACAACGACTACTCCATGGCGGGGGCTGCCAAGCGCGATGCCGTCTGCCGGTTGGTGAGGAATCTGAAAGCCAAGGGCTTGCGCATCGATGGCGTAGGCATGCAGAGCCATAACGGCTTGGACTATCCCAACCTTGAGGAGTATGAGAAGTCCATCGATGCCTTCGCTGCCTGTGGCGTGAAGGTGATGATCACCGAACTGGATGTGAACGTGCTTCCCAACCCTCAAGGGTTTGGCGGCGCCAGCGTGGAGCAGAATTACGAGTTCCAACAGAAATACAACCCTTATGTGAACGGACTTCCTGCCGACAAGGCCAAGGAATTGGATAAGCGGTGGATGGACCTGTTCAAGATCTACTACAAGCACCGTGAGCAAATCAGCCGCATCAACCTGTGGGGTGTCAGCGACGGTGGCTCATGGCTCAACGGATGGCCCATCAAGGGTCGCACCAACTACCCGTTGCTCTTCGACCGCCAATACCAGGCGAAACCTGTGGTCAACGAAATCATCAAACTCTTTAAATAAAAACTATTATGGCAAAAGCAAGGTATCTTTTCCCGAAAGATTATATGGCAGACCCCTCTGCCAACGTGTTCAACGACAGACTCTACGTCTATCCTTCCCATGACTGGGACAGCGGCGAATGCTTCGACGACGATGGAGGACATTTCCAGATGCGCGACTATCACGTGCTCTCCATGGACGACATCATGGAAGGCGAGGTGACCGACCACGGCGTCATCCTCGACGTCGACCAGGTGCCTTGGGCTGAAAAGCAGATGTGGGACAACGATGTGGTGGAAAAGGATGGCAAATACTATCTCATCTTCTCCGCAAAGGACTACACCGGCGTGTTCCACCTTGGCGTGGCCGTGGCCGACAAACCCGAAGGACCGTTCATCCCACAGCCGGCTCCCATCATCGGTTCCTACAGCATCGACCCTTGTGCCTTCAAGGACGACGATGGCCAGATCTATGTCTATTTCGGCGGCATCTGGGGTGGACAACTCCAGTGGTATCGCGACAACAAACTCAAGCCAGCGGCTTCCGTGGGCGAGGAGGCGAAGTTCAACCCCACCATGTTGCCTGAGGGCGACGAGGACCCCATCCCCTCCCGCGTGGCAAAGATGAGCGACGACGTGCTGCAGTTTGCCGAGGCACCCAAACCAGTCATCATCCTGGGTGAGGATGGCAAGCCATTGAAGGCCAGCGACCCGCACCGCTTCTTCGAGGCTTCATGGATGCACAAGATGAATGGGAAGTATTATTTCTCCTACAGCACGGGCGACACACACCTCCTCTGCTATGCCGTGGGCGACAATCCCTACGGACCGTTCACCTATCAGGGTGTCATCCTCGAACCCGTCGTGGGATGGACAACACACCACAGCATTGTGAAATACAAGGGAAAGTGGTATCTCTTCCATCACGACTGCGTGCCTTCCAACGACACCACGTGGCTCCGCAGCCTCAAGGTCGCACCTCTCGAGGTCGACGAGAACGGGAAAATCAGCACTCTGAAAGTTGAAGATTGAAAAATTGGTTTGATGGTCTCCAAGGTCTTTAATGTCTTCAAGGACTTTAGGGGATCTTAAGCCTCAGTGCTTTTATAGAGTTGGGCGACACTCGAAAGTGTCGCCCAATTTCCAATTTTAGCTTCGCTGATTTTTGTCTGTTTGAGCAAATATCGGTGTTAGTTATCCCCTCCCCTCAAGGGGAGGGGCAGGGGTGGGGTCTGTAACTTGTTGTTTTTCAAGACTTATTCACCCCACCCCAACCCCTCCCCTGTGAGGGGAGGGGAGATGCGCACCGCCCTTTTGCTCCCTGTCCACTTTTTCAAGTGGACTCAATTTTCAATTCTCAATTTT
>JAFWSS010000170.1 GCA_017524385.1 Prevotella sp. | reverse complement strand
GATATGCGCACCGATTGTTGGACGAGACCTCCTATCCTTCCGGCTTCACACTCGAGAGTTGGCAAAGAAAGCCCCCTGATTCACTGCAAAAGACGAGAAAAAGCCGCAAGTCATCGACGTGACGACTTGCGGCTTTATCATAGGGTTGCAGCAGTGTTTACTTCACTTTGTCAACGATGGCCTTGAAAGCCTCGGGGTTGTTGATGGCGAGGTCGGCGAGCACCTTGCGGTTGATTTCGACGCCAGCCTTTGTGAGAGCGCCCATCAACTGTGAGTAGCTCATGCCATTGATGCGAGCGGCAGCATTGATACGCTGAATCCACAATGCGCGGAAGGTGCGCTTCTTGTTGCGGCGGTCGCGATAGGCGTAGGTGAGACCTTTCTCCCAAGTATTCTTGGCTACGGTCCAAACATTTTTACGGGCACCAAAATAACCCTTGGTCTTCTTCAGAATTCTGGTTCTTCTTGCTTTTGAAGCAACATGATTGACTGATCTTGGCATAATTATCTTCCTTTAAAATGTTTGACTTCAATGTTAACGCAGACAGAGCAAATCACGCACCTGCTTCAGGTTGGAGCGGTCGACGATTGTCTGATGAACCAGATTACGTTTTTGTTTCTTTGTCTTCTTTGTCAGAATGTGGCTGTGGTAAGCATGATGTCTTTTGATCTTACCCGTACCGGTGAAGCGGAATCTCTTCTTCGCACCGGAATTAGTTTTTACTTTTGGCATTTTTTTGTTATTTAGTTATTTATTATATGGTGGCAACGCATATACCGGGCGTTACGCACCTTGTTCATCTTTCTGTTCCGTGAGTTTCTTCAATGCCTCTTCACTTATTTTGGCATTGGCCAGCAACCCGCCATTGGCAGGAGTCTCGGCCTCCTCATTGGCCTTGGCTTGCTTCGCAGCCTCCTTGGCCTCCGCCTCACGGCGCTCACGGTCCATCTTCTGCTGGCTCTTCTTCGCCACGCCGGCTTTCTTGGGAGCGATGAAGATGGCCATTTTCTTTCCTTCAAGTTGCGGCAGTTGCTCCACCTTGCCATACTCCTCCAAGTCGTTTGCGAAACGCAGCAAGAGCACCTCGCCCTGCTCCTTGAAGAGGATGGAGCGCCCCCTGAAGAAGACGTATGCCCTCACCTTGTTGCCGTCGAGTAGGAATTCCTTGGCGTGCTTGAGTTTGAAGGCATAGTCGTTTTCCCCTGTCTGGGGTCCGAACCTGATTTCCTTCACCTCCACCTTCACTTGCCTGGCTTTCATTTCCTTGGCACGTTTTTTCTGTTGGTAGAGGAATTTGGAATAGTCGATGAAGCGACATACAGGCGGTTGCGCGTTGGGTGAAATCTCCACCAAGTCCACCCCTTGTTGCCTAGCCATTTCCAAGGCCTGGCGTGTTGGCATTACAGTGGAGCCGCCGTCGCCGACGACACGCACCTCTCTTACCCGAATTTGTTCATTAACACGGTATTGATTCGTCTTTTTGTCGTTCTTCATTCAACTGTTTTCTATTAAGCGGCTGCAAAGTTACGATAATTCCGATAAATCCCAAAATTTTTTTGCGGAATTTTCAAGACATATTATTCATTTTGTTTTTTCAAGACATCCGATGCAGAGTGGCATGTGGTGCGACCTTTGCGATTTCGGGAGACATCTTCGTTACATTTTCTTCTACAGAGCACGAATTATTTTTTCAATATGTCGGCTATTTCAGAAATAATCCTTAAATTTGCAAATCAAACCCCAATCTATACCCAAAATCAAAAAACATTTTAAACAGCCTTAAACAACGCCCTATATGGCAACAGTAGACGACAAGAAAGTGATTTTCTCGATGGTCGGTGTGAGCAAGACCATCCAACAGACGCAGAAACAGGTGCTCAAGAACATCTATCTCAGTTTTTTCTACGGAGCGAAAATCGGCATCATCGGCCTTAATGGCGCCGGCAAGTCAACACTGATGAAGATCATCGCCGGCTTGGACCAGCAGTACCAAGGACATGTGGTGTGGAGTCCCGGCTACACGGTAGGCTACCTGCCCCAGGACCCACCCCTCGACGAGACAAAAACCGTGAAAGAGAATGTGATGGAAGGCGTGCAGCACGTGTATGACGCCTTGGCCGAATACGACGAAATCAACGTGAAGTTCGGCCTCCCCGAATATTATGAAGACCCCGACAAGATGGACCGTCTGATGAACCGCCAGGCCGAGTTGCAAGACATCATCGACGCCACCGACGCGTGGAACATGGACTCGAAACTCGACCGTGCGATGTCCGCCCTCTGCTGCCCTCCCGGCGACAGCGGAGTAGCCACCCTCTCCGGCGGTGAGCGCCGCCGCGTGGCCCTCTGCCGCCTCCTGCTCCAAAAACCCGACGTGCTGCTGCTCGACGAGCCCACCAACCACCTCGACGCCGAGTCCATCGACTGGTTGGAACAGCACCTGCAGCAATACGAAGGTACGGTGATTGCCGTCACCCACGACCGTTACTTCCTCGACGACGTGGCGGAATGGATTCTTGAACTCGACCGCGGCGAAGGCATCCCTTGGAAAGGCAACTACTCGTCGTGGCTGGAGCAGAAGAGCCAGCGCATGGCGTTGGAAGAGAAGACCGCCTCGAAGCGCCGCAAGACCCTGGAGAGAGAGTTGGAATGGGTACGCATGGCCCCGAAGGCCCGCCACGCCAAAGGCAAGGCCCGCCTCAACTCCTACGACAAGATGCTCAACGAAGAGCAGAAGCAGAAAGAGGAGAAGTTGGAAATCTTCATCCCCAACGGTCCGCGCCTGGGCAACAAAGTCATCGAGGCCGAACACGTGGCGAAGTCATATGGCGAGAAAGTGCTCTTCCACGACCTCAACTTCATGCTGCCCCCCAATGGCATCGTAGGTGTCATCGGTCCCAACGGCGCAGGAAAGACCACCCTCTTCCGCCTCATCATGGGCTTGGAGCAAGCCGACAGCGGGACCTTCAACGTGGGCGAGACCGTGAAACTCAGTTATGTGGACCAGCAGCACAAGGACATCTCGCCCGAGAAGACCGTCTATCAAGTGGTGAGCGGCGGCAACGAGACCATCCGCATGGGAGGGCGCGACATCCATGTGAGGGCCTACCTGTCGAGGTTCAACTTCAGCGGCGCCGACCAAGAGAAGAAATGCGCCGTCCTCTCAGGCGGCGAGCGCAACCGCCTGCACCTCGCCATCGCATTGAAGCAAGAAGGCAACGTGCTACTCCTCGACGAACCCACCAACGACATCGACGTGAACACCCTACGCGCCCTCGAGGAAGGTCTCGAAGCCTTCGCCGGCTGCGCCGTCGTCATCAGTCACGACCGATGGTTCCTCGACCGCATCTGCACACACATCCTCGCTTTCGAGGGCGAGGGCAACGTCTTCTATTTCGAAGGCAGCTACACCGAGTACGAAGCCAACAAGGCCAAGCGCCTCGGACTGGAAGAGCCCAAACGCATCCGATACCGCAAACTGATGGAAGAATAGACCCTAGAGACTCTAAAGACCCTAAAGACTCTAAAGACCCTAAAGACCCTAAAGACCCTAAAGGCCCTAGAGACAGCCCTCTGCAAATCATCAAAAGAACCATATTTTATGAAGAAAATGCTTATCGGCCTGACGGCCATCCTAATGACAACCAGCATGCAAGCACAAAACGCCCCCCAACTGCGAGCCGACAACATCGACGAGGTGTTGGCCGCCATGACCCTTGAAGAGAAAGCCAAACTCCTTGTAGGCGCCGCCAACAACTTTTTCGGTCCCAATGCCGCCGTAGGCAGCGAGGCCGACCTCGTGGACGGAGCCGCCGGCACGACGGCAGCCATCCCACGCCTCGGCATCCCCGCCACGGTGCTCACCGACGGCCCCGCCGGCGTGCGCATCAACCCCACCCGCAAAGGGACGACACAGACCTTCCATGCCACCAGCTTCCCTATCGGCACCTGTCTGGCGTCCACGTGGAACACCGACCTGGTGAGGCAAGTGGGTGCCTGCATCGGCAACGAGACGAAGGAATATCGCTGCGATGTCATCCTCGGTCCCGGCATGAACCTTCACCGCAACCCGTTGTGCGGCCGCAACTTCGAATACTACAGCGAAGACCCGCTAGTCACCGGCAAGATTGCAGCCGCCTACATCAACGGTGTGCAGAGCGAGGGCGCCGGCACCAGCGTCAAGCACTTCGCCGTCAACTCACAGGAGACCGACCGCACCAGCGTGGACGAGCGCGTGTCGCAACGTGCCGCCCGCGAACTCTACCTCCGCGGCTTCGAAATCGCCGTACGGGAAAGTTCACCCTGGACCGTCATGGCCTCTTACAACAAGGTCAACGGGCAATTCTCGATGGGCAACCACGACCTGCTCACCAAAATCCTGCGCGACGACTGGGGCTACAAAGGCATGGTGATGACCGACTGGATAGGCATCCGCGATGGCCTGCCCACCATCACCGAGGTGATGGCCGGCAACGACCTCATGGAACCCGGCCAGGCCAAGCAGTCGGAGGAAATCATCGAAGGTGTGAAGAACGGCACCCTCAGCATCGCCGACGTGGACCGCAACGTGAGACGGATGCTGGAATACATTGTGAAGACCCCCAGTTTCCACCATTACCCCTACACCAACAAGCCCGACCTGAAGAAGCACGCAGAGGTGACACGACAGAGTGCCACAGAGGGCATCGTGCTGCTGAAGAACAACGGCACACTGCCATGGAACACAGAGGGCCACACCATCAAGACCGTCGCCCTTTTCGGCGAGAACTCCTACGACTTCCTCTCCGGCGGCACGGGTTCGGGATGCGTCCACCCACCCTACGTGGTAGACATGGCACAAGGCCTCGACAACGTGGGCATCAAATGCTCAGAGCGCCTCACCAGCCTCTACCGCAAATACATCGACTTCGCCCGCGAAAAGTTCCAAGCCGAGCGACATCCAGCAAGATGGTACCAAAGGGAAGAGTTCGGGCAACAGAAATATCCTGAGGTCAACCTCAATCTCATCGCCGTGAACAACGAGGTGAAAGATGCCGACGCTGCCATCGTCACCATCGGTCGCCAAGCCGGCGAGGGCGTGGACCGCGACATAGAAGGCGAATTCAACCTCACGAGCGAGGAGCGCCAACTCATCTTCGACATCTGCCAGGCCTTCCACGCCGCCGGCAAACCCGTCGTCGTCATCATCAACTCCGGGTCGGTCGTCGAGACAGCCTCCTGGAGCCAATACCCCGATGCCATCCTCTGTGCATGGCAGCCCGGTGAAGAAGGCGGCAACTCCGTGGCCGACATCCTCATCGGCAAGGTGAACCCCTCAGGCAAACTCACCATGACATGGCCCATAGCAGCCACCGACCACCCCTCGACACAGAACTTCCCCGGCAACATCGACCTGTACACCTACACCACGATGGTGGCAAACAAAGTGCCCGTCCCCGGCCACGAATACACCAACCACGAGGAGGACATCTACGTGGGCTACCGTTTCTTCGATACCTTCAACCGCCCCGTGGCCTTCCCCTTCGGCTTTGGCCTGAGCTACACCACCTTCGAATACAGCAAGGCCACGGTGAGTCAGAAAGGCGAACAGATAGAGGTGACGGTGACCATCAAGAACACAGGCAACCGCGCTGGCAAGGAAGTGGCTCAAGTCTATGTGACCGCCCCCAAGGGACAGTTGGAGAAACCCGCGAAGGAGTTGAAGTCCTTTGGCAAGACCCGTGAGTTGCAACCTGGTGAGAGCCAGGTGCTCAAGATGACTCTACAACGCCGCGACCTCGCCTCCTTCGACGAGAGTCAGAGCGCATGGGTGGTCGATGCCGGAACCTATGAGTTCAAGGTGGGCGCCAACGTGGCCGACATCCGTGCCACAGCAACACTGAAAGTGGCTGCAATGACAGAAAAAACCTCCAACGCCCTCGCACCACAACAGGAATTGAAGAGACTCAGATATTAGGAGTTAAAAAGGAGTTAAAGAGAAGTTAAAGGGGAGTTAAAGGGACATATGTTCTCTTTTAGGAGTTAAAGGAGTTAAAGGAGTTAAAGGAGTTAAAGGGACATATGATCTCTTGCAGGAGTTAAAGGGACATATGTTCACTTGAGGAGTTGAAGGGGAGTTGAATAAGGAATTAAAAAGGAGTTATAGGACTTATGGATACTTTTAGAAGATTGAGCGTTTCCGCTCTCTGCATATTGCTGGGCATCACGACCTTGCAGGCACAGCCACGTTATGACTTCTCACGCCTGAAGGTGGAGCACCTCGACAGAGGCGTTGTTGCCGTCCGTCAGGACGACGGGCGCGTCTTTGTCAGTTGGCGCACGTTGAAAAGCGACCGTGCAGGACAGTCTTTCGACATCTACCGCAACGGACAGCGACTCAATGCCTCACCTCTCACCACGGGCGGCACATGCTACGTGGATGACCTGCCCGAAGGGAGCGGGGCGGAATACGAAGTGCGGGGCGGAGGCATAGACGGGCACTTCACCCTGAAAGCCGACGCACCAAAGCAATATCTCGCCATCCCGCTCGACAAACCCGAGGGAGGTGTCACACCCGACGGACGACCCTATTTCTACAGTGCTAACGACGCCAGCGTGGGCGACGTGGACGGAGACGGGCAATACGAAATCATCCTGAAATGGGATCCTTCCAACGCCCACGACAACGCCCACGACGGCTTCACCGGCCCCACCCTCTTCGACTGCTACCGCCTCGACGGCAAGCGGCTGTGGCGCATCAACCTCGGCCGCAACATCCGCAGCGGCGCACACTACACACCCTTCATCGTCTATGACCTCGACGGTGACGGGAAAGCCGAAGTGATGGTGAAGACCTCAGACGGCACCATCGACGGAAAAGGAAACATCATAGGCGACTCCACCGCCGACTACCGCCATGGGGCGAAGGAGGCCCTCGCCCACCCCTTCGACACCGTCACGCTCAACAGGGAGCGGCGCGCAAGGGAGCAATGGACTAATGGCAACAGGCCTCCTGGCGGACGACAACGACCGGTGTTCGCACAACGCCCTCGTAACGAAGGACGCATACTCACAGGAGCGGAATACATCACCGTGTTCAACGGTCTCACCGGCGAGGCCATGGACACCAAACCCTACAACCCTGAGCGAGGCGACCTCATAGGATGGGGCGACGACCGCGGCAACCGCTCCGACCGCTACCTCGCCGCCGTGGGTTACCTCGATGGAGAACACGCCTCCGCCATCTTCTGCCGGGGATACTACACCCGCAGCGTGCTCGCCGCCTGGGACTGGGACGGACGAGAGTTGAAAGAGCACTGGACCTTCGACACCAACCAGCCTGAATGGAGGACCTATGCAGGGCAGGGCAACCACAACCTCCGCGTGGCGGACGTCGATGGCGACGGATGCGACGAAATCACATACGGTTCGATGGCCGTGGACAATAACGGAAGGGGACTCTACAACACCGGCATGGGCCACGGCGACGCCATCCACCTCACAGCCTTCGACCCCTCGACCGACCGCCTGCAGGTGTGGGACTGCCATGAGAACAAGCGCGACGGCAGCGACTTCCGCGACGCAGCGACAGGAGAGGTCATCTTCCAGATTCCCAGCAGCATCGACGTGGGGCGTGCCATGGCAGCCGACATCGACCCCACCAACCCCGGCGTGGAAATGTGGAGCACCGACAGCCACGGCATACGCACCATCAAAGGCGAACTCCTGCAAAGCGGACAGGGAACCGAAGGCGACAACACCAGCATGAGGATGAGGGGCGCCAGAGTGTCAGTAAATTTCGGAATATGGTGGGACGGCGACCTGCTGCGCGAACTACTCGACCACGAAACGGTGACGAAATACAACTGGGAGACGAATGGTATTGACATCCTGCAACGTTTTGAAGGACAGTTCAACAACGGCACGAAGTCGAACCCCTGTCTCTCTGCCGACATCCTCGGCGACTGGAGGGAAGAGGTCGTCATCCGCGACCGCAACTCCACGGAACTTCGTATCTATACCACCACCATTCCAACCGACTACCGCATCGACTGCCTCATGCACGACATCCCCTACCGCCTCTCCGTGGCCACCGAGAACGTGGGCTACAACCAACCGCCAGAGACAGGATTCTACCTCGGCCCAGATAAGACGGACTACTTGAAATAACTGTTTTCACGAATTAGAATTTTAATTGTCTTTTTTATTGCATATCAATCTACATTCACTCGAATTACCAATCAAACAGCGTGAATGTTTTTAAACATATAATTATTATGTAATTGATCATTAATTTGGTGCGCACCAGCATTTATGAACCAAAGGGGAATATTATTTAAGTTTCGGAAGTAAAAATGCCATACAAAACTAGGGCTTGTTTTGTATGGCAACCGGTTATGAAGTGAAGCCCGAAGGGCTGGGACGACCACAGGCAGGTGGTGGAGCGAAGCGTAACCCCTGCTTGACGGTGATATGAAATCAACAACCCCGAAGGGGTGACAGAGCAACGATATGACGTGTATGAAGTTGTCATTCTGCCACCCCTTCGGGGTTGTTGTTCACGCCATGCATTTAGCAGGGGTTCCGTGCTTCGCACTCCACCACCTGCCTGTACTCTGTCCACCCCTTCGGGGTTCGTTCAACATCAAACCAAGATAAAGCAAATCTAGTATGGAGTAAAAAATCCTCACAAATGGAGGCGTTTTGATGGAATCATCATTTGATTATCCATACACTTTTTTAATGAAGCTACTGTAAGTAATTGAATGTCAATATAACCGAACATCCGAAACTTAAGAATATTATTTAATGCGACTGAAACGACAAAAATGTTCAGGTAGCAAATAAGCCAAGAATGATCAGGCGGAAATAAACCAAGAATGATCAGGCGGAAATAAGCCAAGAATGTTCAGGCGGATTTGAAATCCGATTAAAGCGTTATAAAATATCGATAATGACGATTTTAGCGGATTACAAATCCTCATATTCAATGCTGCCGGATTACAAATCCGGCAGCACATTCTTGGCAACACATTCTTGGCAGAACATTCTCGGCGGTAGAAACGCCAGGAATGGCGGTGCAGCAACACAATCTGTTGCACCGAACATCCTTACTTGATTTTATGAAAATTATTAAGGTCAATTACATAGTCTTAATATGTAAAAGACTCATCGGCATTATTTCCCCATTTTGTTATCATTTTGGCATAATTATTGCCTTTATTATCATTTTTTCAAGATTTTTTTTTGATTTTCATATAAATTCATTACTTTTGTCGCAAATTTGAGTAAATTTTTGCTTTTTCCATTTCCATGCCCCATTTCTCATACGGGAAGCCATGCTGGATTTGCTATAGTAAGATATGATTCAACAATTATTCATAATTCATTAACTTAAAAAATTTAGCGTATGAAAAGAATTCTATTCTTCTTATCAGCATTATTGCTGACCTCCGTCGGTTATGCGCAGCCGATGGACAAGCAAATGCAGAAAGCGACGAAGAAAAGTTCTCCCGTCACTATCACGCAGACCCAAGCCGGCAAGTATGCCGTCACCGGGACCTTCAAGACCAAAGAGACGAAAGTCGAAAAACTACTCCCTGAGAATGCCTTCACGCTCAAGCCTTACAACAAGATGCACAGTCTTTTCGACAAATTTATCGCATCACCCGCAGGCCGCAGCCTGAATCTGGGCAAGATTCAAAACACAGGCAAAAGGAACATGCCTGGAATGTTCCGCTATAATGAAACAGTTCAGAGTGTCCCTTACTCCATCACATTTGACTCCGAAGACGCCTTCAATGAGTTCATGGTCATCGACAACAATAACGATGGTTTGGGATGGGAATGGTATAGCAACAGCTATGTCAGATGCCGTTGGAATTCCTCCTTGGCCGCCAATGACTATCTTGTCGCTCCTCCCATTCAGTTGGAGGCCGGCAAAAACTACGACATCACGGTCAATGCCCAATCCGGATCATATACGGAACGTTTCGAGATTGTGGTAGGCACGGCACCTGAAGTAGCTGCTCTCACCACCACCGCTCTCGCACCTGTCGAATACAACAGTTCAGATCCCCAAGACTTTGTAGGTTCATTTGTTCCCTCGGCATCCGGCACCTACTATGTGGCCATCCACTGCATCTCTGACGCAGACCAATTCTATCTCAGGCTCAACTCCTTCTCCGTGAAGGAGGGTGCCAGCACCGACGCCCCCGCAGCACCTACGGTAACCGCCACACCTGGAGAAAACGGCGAGTTGTCGGCCACTGTAGAAGTGATTGCTCCGAAGAATGCCATCAATGATTCAAAACTGACAAGTAACTTGACAAAAGTAGAGCTTTATCGCGATGGCCAAATAGTTTACGAGGAGGAAGATGTCACTCCCGGCGCCACCCTCACTTTCGCCGATGAGGACCTTACCAATGGTACACATAAATACTATGCCATCGCCTACAACGCCGAAGGCCCCGGCCAGAAGAGCGAGGAAGTTTCCGTTTATGTTGGCGAAGACATACCTGCTAATCCCGATAACTTTAATGCAGGAGATCAATTCTCAAGCATTCTATTCACTTGGGACAAGGTGGGCGAAGTCGGTAAAAACAATGGATACGTGAACCCCGCAAATGTGGATTACAACATCTACACCCTTGTATATTATGAGGGATGGGGATTCTTCAGGGACGAACAGATAGGCACCGTGCATGACACCGACTCCTACACCTATGAATACAATACAGAAGAAGGCGACCAAGAGTATGCTTATTATACAGTCACAGCCAAAAATGTCGCCGGTGAAAGCGGCGGCAACATCGGTTCCTTGCTTTTAGGAAAGCCCTACGACCTCCCATTAACCGAAGGTTTTGCCGGCAAATCACTTCACTATTTCTGGGATACTGATGGTGACCTGCTGGTATCCAACGCCTCAACTGATGATGATGGCACAGCCCTCATCTTCACTGCAGAAGAAGCAGGATACACATATTTCCTCTCAGGCAAGCTTAACCTCAAGGATGCCACCAACCCCACACTGGTCATGGACGTGGCCGGCAATGTTGGCGAATTCTATATTGTAGGTCTTGCAGATAATGGTGATCTGGAAGTCCTTGGTTCGGTCTCTGTTGATGAGGAAAACATCAGCACCATCAAAGTGCCTCTGACCAGCATTGTAGGCGAGCATTTCACCCAAGTTGGCGTATACGTCCCAATACAGAACCCAACAGAATACGATAACAACACAGGCTACACCATCAACGACTACCTGATGATAGACAACATCCGCATCTACGACATGTTCGCCGATGACCTCGCCATATCCGTGAATGCCCCGTTATCCGTGCAAGCCGGTAGTTCAGCCTCCATCACCGCCACAGTTGAGAACAAGGGTGACAACGACGCCACCTCCTACACTGTTAGTATCAAGGCAGGTGACAAGGTGTTGTTGAACGAGACTGTTGATGAAGAACTGCCTTCAACTGCAACCCAGGTATTCACCGCCGAGTTGGAGACCTCCATCTATGACGAAGCAAGCACCCTTCCCATTGTGGCAGAAGTGACTTACAATGCAGACGCGGACACCGAAAACAACAAGGCTGAAACGCAAATCAAAATCACTGTTTCCAATTTGCTCGCTCCTGAAAACCTGGTGGCTGAGGTCAATGAAGATAACGGTGTAGATCTCAACTGGGACGCCCCCTCTGCAGGAACACAAACAGTGACAGAGGACTTTGAGGATACAAGCATATTCCCCACCTTCGGCATTGGCGGCATTACCGCAGAAGAGCACAACGGTGCTTTCGGCGACTGGACGCTTTATGACCCCACCGGCATGGAAGTGTACACTTGGAACAGCAGCTCAATATCTTACGCCAATGCAACAGAACCTTGTGCATGGCAAGTGTTCGACCCTGTGCAAGCAGGCTTTTCCAGCACGAGCTTCCCACCCGCTAGTGGCTCACAATTCCTGATGTCGATGGACGTTGCTGAATATGACGAAAACGATAATGTCTATCCCACCGACCACTGGCTCATCTCACCTGAACTGCCTGGTGTCGCCCAAACCATCTCGTTCAAGGCACGTGCACTGACAGGCAACTATGGTGCTGAATCCTTCGAGGTGCTGGCCTCCACCACCGACAAAAATCCAGAAAGTTTCGTTTTGGTGAAAGACTACAACACCGCCGCCACAACATGGGAGGAATTCACCGCAGACCTGCCCGAAGGCACTAAGTATTTTGCCATCCGCCACACTTCCACAGATGTCTTCGCATTGTTCCTCGACGACATCACCTATGAGAAGGCAGCCTCCCTGCCCACGGCTTACAACATCTACTTCGATGAAGAGTTGGTAGGTACCGTCGAGGGCGACGTGACCACCTTCACCATCGGTGCCGACCAGGTGAGCGACGGAAATCACAACGTCGGTGTCACCGCTGTGTATGATACTCAAGAGTCGGCTCCCGCCCATACCACTGTCACCATCGGCAGCGGATGGATTCTTGGCGATGTGAACCATGACGGCTCAGTGAACATCACCGACGTGACACTGACCGTTGCCTACGTTCTTACCAGGGCTACCGACAATTTCTTCATCAGTGAAGCAAATATGAATGGCGATGACCAAGTGAACATCACCGACGTGACAGCCATGGTTGCTTTGGTTCTCACCAACCAGGCTACTAATGATTGATGCATTCCCCCTTGCCCTTCCTTTCCAGGAGGGGGTAAAGGGCACCTAATAAGAAGAGCTGCAAGGACGATGGTCCTTGCAGCTCTTCATTTTTCAAGAAGTCAGGAGGGTATAGGAATTTTCAGGAGGAAAAAGGAAAGAATATGAGGTTTGCACTATTTGGCGACCTCGAGCAGTTTTATCTTGAAAATGAGTGCTGAATGAGGCGGGATGTTTTTCGCGCCTTCCTCACCATAGCCGAGTCGCCACGGGACATAGATTTCCCAAGTAGAGCCTTCCGGCATCATCACGAGGGCGTTCTGCATACCCGGTATGAGGTTTTGGACAGCCACTTCCACCACATCCTTGCCCATATGCGACTCCACGAGCTTTCCCTCGTAAGTTCTCAACTCAAAATTGATTTTCACCCTCTTGCGTCTGTTGGGTTTGACTCCTGTGCCTTCCTGGAGCACCTTGTACTGGATGCCGTCGGCCTCCACAACCCCCTCTTTCTGTTTGTTCTCCTCCATCCATTTGTCAGAGGGGAAGGTGTCGCGCACCTCTGGTTTCACTTCCTCCACGGGAGGGGTTTCCACTTCGGCTTTCTTCTGGCCACCATCGCCACAGGAGGCAAGTGCCAGCAAACCGGAAAAAACGAACAATAATCCTTTGTTTCTCATCTTTTACATTATTATTATTTGGTTAAACAATTTATTTCTGGAGTTTGTCTTTTAGGAGTTAAAGGGGAGTTTGTCTTTTAGGAGTTAAAGGGGAGTTATAGGGGAGTTAAAAAGGAGTTAAAGGGACATATGATTACTTTTCTTTTAGGAGTTAAAGGGGAGTTATAGGGGAGTTAAAAAGGAGTTAAAGGGACATATGATTACTTGTCTTTTTGGAGTTATAGGGGAGTTTGTCTTTTAGGAGTTAAAGGACATATGCTTACTTGGCATCCGACTCTCAGTCGCCCCGGTTTCCCGATGCTTGCCATAGTCTCTTTTGCCCACCCGAAACGCCATTGCCATGCAAAAATAAGAAAAAAAGCAATACGAAATGACATTTCTTTGGTGTTTTCATGCAAAAATCTTAACTTTGCAGATTGACATCACTAAGCAACAACCCAATAGAGATAAAAATATGGCAATAAATGCAGAAAACCCCAGCAGTGAGAAGCGCAGCCTGAACTTCATCGAGAAGCAGGTAGAGACCGACTTGTCTGACGGCAGAGACGGAGGACGTATTCAAACCCGTTTTCCTCCCGAGCCCAACGGCTACCTCCACATCGGCCATGCGAAGGCCATCGCCATGGACTTCGGCATCGCCTCGCGCTATGGCGGCATATGCAACCTTCGTTTCGACGACACCAACCCGACGAAGGAAGACACGGAATATATCGAGAGCATCGAGCACGACATCAAATGGCTGGGCTATGAATGGGCGAACGTCTATTATGCCAGTGACTATTTCCAGTCGTTGTGGGACTTCGCCGTGTGGCTCATCCGCAAGGGTCGCGCCTACATCGACGAGCAAAGCGCCGAGGTGATCGCCCAGCAGAAAGGTACGACGACCAAGGCCGGCACCAACAGTCCCTTCCGCGACCGGCCCATAGAAGAGAACCTGCGGCTGTTTGAGTTCATGAACAGCGGCGAGGCCACCCCCGGCACCCTCGTGCTCCGTGCGAAAATCGACATGGCCCATCCCAACATGCTGTTCCGCGACCCCCTGCTCTACCGTGTGATGAACATCCCCCACATCCGCACGGGCAACCGATGGAACGCCTACCCGATGTATGACTTCACCCATGGACAGAGCGACTACCTCGAAGGCGTCACCCACTCGCTCTGCACCCTTGAGTTCGTGGAGCACCGCCCCCTCTACAACCTCTTCGTGGAGTGGATGCGCGAATACATGCACGAACTGGAGGCAGAGGGCAAGCCCCTCCCCATGGACAAGGAAATCTTCGATTCCTACGAAGGCCCGCGCCAGACCGAGTTCAACAAGCTCAACCTCAGTTATACGCTGATGTCGAAGCGCAACCTCCTCGCCCTGGTGAAGGAAGGCATGGTGGCCGGCTGGGACGACCCCCGCATGCCCACCATCTGTGGTTTCCGCCGTCGCGGCTACAGTCCGGAAAGCATCGCTAAATTCATCGACAAAATCGGCTACACCACCTACGACGCCCTCAACGAGATGAGCCTGTTGGAAAGCGCCGTCCGCGAGGACCTCAACAGCCGTTCACTCCGCGTCTCCGCCGTGCTCGACCCTGTGAAGGTGGTCATCACCAACTACCCCGAAGGTCAGTATGAGCAGTTGACCGCCATCAACAATCCCGAGAACGAAGCCGACGGTACCCATGAAGTGGAGTTCGGCCGAGAGTTGTGGATAGAGCGTGAAGACTTCCAGAAGGAGGCTACGAAAAAATTCCTCCGCCTCGCACCTGGCAAGGAGGTGCGTCTGAAGAACGCCTACATCGTGAAATGCGACGAGGAGCATCCCTATGACGAAGACGCCGACGGCAACGTGACCACCATCTACTGCACCTACGACCCAGAGACCCGCAGCGGCCTTCCCGGTGCCAACCGCAAGATCAAGGGCAAGACACTCCACTGGGTGAGTTGCCATAACGCCGTGGAAGCAGAGGTGCGCCTATACGACCGCCTGTGGAAAGTGGAGAACCCACGCGACGAACTGGCCGCCATCCGCGAGGCCCAGGGCTGCGACGCCGTGACCGCCATGCGACAGATTTTCAACCCCGACTCGCTCACAGTGCTCTCCCACTGCCAAGTGGAGCCCTATGCCGCCACCATGGCACCATTGAACTACCTGCAATTCCAGCGCATCGGCTATTTCACCCCCGACAAGGACAGCACACCCGAGCATCCCATCTTCAACAAGACCGTAGGACTAAGGGAGACGAAGTGGTAAGATAGAATCAAGCAACCATGTCGAGCGACTATTACGAGAGCAAGGCGTTCAAGCAAGCGCTGGCGAAATACGAGGAGGCCGTGGCCCAAGGCGCCACGGTCTATCTCGACTGCGACCAGCTCTCCGACATCGCCGAGTATTACCAGTGGACTGGCGACACGTCGAAAGCCCTTTCCACCGCCGACTACACCCTGAGCCTTTTCGAGGGAGCCACCATCCCTCTTGCGCTCAAGGCTCGTATCGCGTTGCTCAACGAGAACAACCCCGAGAAGGCCGAACAACTCACCGAGTTGATTGCCGACAAGAAAGACCTCGACTATTTCTACATCCGTGCGGAAATCCTTGTAGCCACCAACCGCGGCGAGGAAGCCGACCTTTTCCTGGAGTCGAACATGGAAGGTTTGGACGATCTGGACCGCCTCGACCTCGTGCTCGACGCCGCCATCCTCTTCATCGACTACGAATATGTGGATTTGGCAAAGAAATGGTTGGAGAAGTCCGACGAGACCGACGAGGCCGATTACCGCGAGGTGGAAGGGCGCATCAAATTCTACGAAGGCGACTACAAGGCATGTGAGTGCATCTTCAACCAACTCATCGACAAGAACCCCTACAACTCCTATTACTGGGTGGTGCTGGCGAGTGCGCAACTAGCACAAAACCACCTTTCCGACGCCATCACCAGCAGCGAATACGCCATCGCCATCAATCCTAAGGAAGAGGACGCCCTGCTCTACAAGGGACAAGCCCTCGTGCGTCTGAAAAATTATGAAGAGGCTCTGGAGTATTTCGAAAAAGTCTCACAAGTGCGTTCCAGCAATGTGGAAGGTTACCTGAACAGTGCCAACTGCCTCTTCATCCTCAACCGCTACGACGAGGGTCTGGTTGCACTTCGCAAGGCAGAAACGCGTGCCAAGCGCCATTATCCCGACCGTTTGTCGGAGATTTACCAAGAAGAGGCCCTTGCCTACAGCCATCTCGGCGAAAAAGAACGCGCCCTAGCCTGCCTCGAAACGATGGAGCAACAGGTGGAAACCGACCCCTACGAATTGATGGTCACCCGTGCCCACATCTATTGCGAGAACGACGACCTCCCCCAAGCCCAGTTGCTCTACAAGCAGGCTGTGGTGGAGTCTCGCTACCAGCCGAGTGTCATGCTCCGCGTGGCAGTGTCGCTTTATGACAACAATTTCCTTCAAGTGGCCTACAACATCCTTTGCGCCCTCGACCCAGCCGACCAGGAGAAGTTGCCTCAGGCACACGCCTATATGGCCGCCTGCGCCCACGACCTTGGTCTTGATGAAGCCTTCATCGCCCATCTGGGGAAGGCGGTGGAACTGTCTCCCTCAGCATCGTTAACAGTGCTCTCACCCTTGTTTCCCGAGGGTATGGAGCCACAAGAGTACGTCAAGTACGCCACAGACAACCTATTGATGAAATGAACTGGATCACAACCCTTTTGGGCAACCTCACCTACCCCGCCATCTTCCTACTGATGCTCTTGGAGAGCACCGTCGTCCCCGTTCCCTCCGAATTGGTGGTATCGCCAGCCGCCTACCATGCCGCCGGAGGGCATCTCAACGTATGGTTGGTCATCCTTTTTGCCACCATCGGTGCCGACGTTGGCGCCACTATCAACTATGTGGCAGGCTATTACCTGGGGCGGCCCATCATCTACAAGTTCGCCAACAGCCGCCTGGGACACCTGTGCCTGCTCAACCAGGAGAAGGTGGAGAAGAGTGAGAAATATTTCTACGACCACGGCGTGGCAGCCACCCTCACCGGGCGTCTCATACCCGGCATCCGCCACCTCATCTCCATTCCCGCCGGCCTCTCTAAGATGCCCTACCTGAAATTCCTGCTCTACACCACCATCGGCGCTGGCGTATGGCACAGCATCCTCGCCGGACTGGGCTGGTATCTGCACTCCTTCGTGCCAGAGGACGAGCTCAACGACCGCCTGATGGAATATGGTGATTACATCAAATGGACCATCATCGGTCTGGTGCTCCTCGCCATCGCCTATTTTGTCATCAAGCACTATTGGAAGAAGAGGAAGCAATAGGAGAGAATAGGAAATTTTAGGAAGGACAAGGAAGACTAGGAGAATTAGAAGAACTAGAAAAACTAGGAAAACTAGAAAGACTAGAAAGACTAGCCCCCCAGCAACACAAATCCGCCTGATATCCAAAGCGATATCAGGCGGATGATGTTTCTCCCAGAGGGGAGTGTTACTTCATTTTATTTGCAGTAGAGAGCCACGATGGTCTCGTATTTCTCCTGCTTGCCAGAAGTCTGCTTGGGCTCACCCACCTTCTTGCCATACTCATAAACCTCTTCGAGGCTGAGTTTGCCTTCTTCGAAGTCCTTGCCAATGCCTTCGTCGAAGCTGGCATAGCGAGCCTTCTTCATAGCGGGCAGTTCGCTCTCCTCAAGGATGGCGACAGCGTTCATGAAGGCGCGAGCCATGGCATCCATACCGCTGATGTGAGCGATGAAGAGGTCCTCGAGGTCGGTGGAGTTACGACGAATCTTGGCATCGAAGTTGGTGCCACCGTCCTTGAAGCCACCGTTGCGGATGATTTCCAGCATGGCCTGTGTGAGCTCGTAGTTGTCGATGGGGAACTGGTCGGTATCCCATCCGTTCTGAGCGTCGCCACGGTTGGCGTCGATGGAACCCAGCATGCCGGCATCCACGGCGCATGCCAACTCATGCTCGAAGGTATGCCCTGCGAGAGTGGCGTGGTTGACCTCGATGTTCACCTTGAAGTCCTTGTCGAGGTTGTGAGCCTTTAGGAATCCTATGACGGTCTCTGTATCGACATCATACTGGTGCTTGGAAGGCTCCATTGGTTTCGGTTCGATGAGGAAGGTGCCCTTGAATCCCTTGGCGCGAGCATAGTCGCGAGCCATGGTGAGCATGGTAGCCATATGCTCCTTCTCACGTTTCTGGTCGGTGTTGAGTAGGCTCATGTAGCCCTCGCGTCCGCCCCAGAACACATAGTTTGTACCACCGAGTTTGATGGTGGCGTCGATGGCGTTCTTGATTTGCACGATAGCACGAGCCACCACGTCGAAGTCGGGGTTGGTGGAAGCACCGTTGGCATAGCGCTTGTTGCCGAAGACATTGGCAGTGCCCCAGAGCAGTTTGATGTTGGGGAATTGCTTCATCTTCTCCTGTGCATAGTCGGTAATGGCCTTCATGCGAGCCTCGTACTCTTCGATGGTGTCGCCCTCTTCAACGAGGTCGATGTCGTGGAAGCAGTAGTATTCGATACCCAGCTTGTCCATGAATTCAAATCCGGCATCCATCTTGTCCTTAGCTCTTTGGACGGGATCTTCGGCCTTGTCCCACTCATAGGAGCGAGTCTGTCCACCAAACTGGTCAGCGGAAGCACCACCGAGAGTGTGCCACCAAGCCATGGCGAATTTCATCCAGTCCTTCATTTTCTTTCCCATGACGACCTTTTCAGGCTCATAATAGTGGAAAGCCATTACGTTCTTGCTCTCTTTTCCTTCAAATGGAATCTTACCAGCGAAGGGAAAATACTCTTTTGCCATAATTTGTTGTAAATTGAATTAGAATGTTATTGATAAATGGTTAAAGTTTGTCTTATTTGACCAATGCAGCCAGCCTTTCTTTCCATACGGCGTATGCCTGCAGGTATTCCTTGCGCTTCGACTCGTCTGGTTCGATGACAGCCAGTCTCTTGAGTGAAGAGAAGGCCTCTTCGTTGTCCTTGTAGAATCCGCATCCCATTCCGGCACCCTTTGCAGCACCCACGCTGCCGTCGGTCTCCAAAAGTTCGATGGTGGCTCCGCTGACTCCTGCGAGCGTGTCTCTGAAGATGGGGCTGAGGAACATATTGGCCTTTCCGGCATGTATTTTCTTGATGTCCATTCCCATCTGCTGCATGATTTCCATGCCGTAGCAGAAACTGAAGACGATGCCTTCCTGTGCTGCCCTCATGAGATGAGCCTTTCCATGCTTGTTGAAGTTGACACCCTGAATGGAGCATCCCACCTCCTTGTTTTCCAATACGCGCTCGGCACCGTTTCCAAACGGAATGATGGTGACACCTTCGCTGCCGATGGGCACAGTAGCCATGAAGTCGTTCATATCGGCGTAAGAGATGCCCTCTGGTGCTATGGTTCTTCTCACCCATGCGTTGAGGATGCCAGTGCCGTTGATGCAGAGCAGCACACCGAGACGGTCGAGTTGCTCGGTATAGTTGACATGTGCGAAAGTATTGACGCGGCTCTTCTTGTCGTAGTTGATTTCACCCAGCACGCCATAGACCACGCCGGATGTTCCAGCTGTTGAGGCGATTTCTCCTGGGTTGAAGACATTGAGGGAAAGTGCGTTGTTGGGTTGGTCTCCGGCGCGGTATGAGATAGGAGTACCCTCCTTGAGTCCCAGTTCCTTAGCTGCCTCTGCACATACCTCGCTTTGGATGCTGAAGGTGGGCACGATGTCGGGCACGAGGCTGTCGTCGAATCCGAAATAGCGCATGAGGAAGTCGGCCACCCGTTTCTCCCTGAAGTCCCAGAACATACCCTCGCTGAGTCCGCTGATGGTGGTGTTGACCACGCCGCTGAGCCTCATGGCCAGGTAGTCGCCCGGAAGCATGAACTTGTAAATCTTATCAAATAATTCGGGTTCGTTTTCCTTCACCCATGCCAGTTTTGCAGCGGTAAAGTTTCCGGGTGAGTTAAGCAGGTGTCCCAAGCAGTTTTCCTCACCGATGGCTTCGAAAGCCTTCTCTCCATAAGGCACGGCCCTGGAGTCACACCAGATGATGGAAGGCCTGAGCACTTGGAGATCCTTGTCTACGCATACAAGTCCGTGCATCTGGTATGAGATGCCAATGGCCTTGATGTCTTCTCCTTTTGCTCCCGTATCGGCCATGATTTTCTGCAAGCTGAGTTTGGCATAATTCCACCACGACTCAGGTTCTTGTTCCGCCCATCCAGCCTTTACCGCCTTGATGGGTGCTTCACTTTCCGGGAAAAACGCTGATGCAGCACATGCTCCGCTGTCTGCATCCACAAGCGATGCCTTGACAGAACTGCTGCCGACATCGAAACCTAAAAGATATCTTTTTGACATAGTATGGATGATTAAGCTCTAAAACCCGTATTAGGTATAGTGATTGCAAAGTTAGTGATTATTTTGCAAAGTGATAAAAAAAATGTGCTAAAAAGGCTTGTCTTTTACATAAAAAATGTAAATTTGCAACATTAGACAAAATACGGAAATAGGATGCCCAATTTGTTGTATCAACTTTTAATCAAAGACCCCACCCCAGCCCCTCCCCTCGAGGGGAGGGGATATGCGCACCGACTGTTGGACAAGACCTCTTGGCATAGGAAGCGAAACGGAATCTTTATGAAAGAACAGGTTACAAATTGGACACCTTAATACGGAAAACAGCCATGGAAGTGAAAGATGTTTTTGAACTGCGTAAGCAGGGTAAGTTGGAGGAGGCCTACGCAGCCATCCGCCCGATGTATGCCATTCACAAGGGCAAATACACGACGCTGGCCATGTTTTGGACGGCGAGCGACATACTGAAGAAACGCTTGGACGAGCGACGCAGCGAGGAAGCCAGCAAGATCTTTGAAGCGCTGTTGCACGTAATTCCCTCCATCGACGACCGCGACGGCAAGGCCCATGCCGCCGTCATGAATGCCGCCGTGCGCCTTGGTCACGAGTGCAAGAGCTTCAGCATCATCGACTTTTTGGAAAATTATGGTATGGAGCACCTCACCGAGGCCGACTGGAAGGGGGTTGTCCCCACCTCCCAGGATGATGACGCTCCCCCTTCCAAGCGTTTCCCTCTTCCCTCCACCGCCATGCGGATGCTCACGCTTGCTTTCCATGAGATTCAGCAGGAGCCCAGCAAGGACCGTGCGCTGAAAGTGATGCCCCTGCTGCAAGAAGCAACAAAACGACAGCCATACAACAAGAATGTTCAGCGCTACATGGCCATCATCTATGGTATCATGGGAGAGCGCGAAAAGGCCGTAGCCATCTACAAGCGCCTGCTCTCACGTTACCACGACAGTTGGCTTTACGCCGAACTGTCCTCTCTGACCGAGGATGCCGGCGAGCGTGCCGCCCTGATGTGCCAGGCCATCACCCACCAGCGTCAAGAGCAATTCCGCTCGGGATACCATCTTCAATTGGCGCAACTGCTCCTTGGTCGCGACAACAACCGCGCCGCCTACGAGCTGGAACGCTGTATCGCCATCCGCCAGAAGCAAGGTTTCCACAACACAAGAGAAATCAATGACTTGCAAAGGGCTTTGGCGGATGCTAAACCCGTGAGCGCATCAAGCCAGCAAGACTTCTACCGCCGCATGGCCCAGAAATACATCAACAAAAAAAGTTGAGCCAACCCCGAAGGGGTGGCAGATCATAGACGGGGGTGTCAACCCCCGGTGCCAACAGACGGTGCGCACCAACCCCGAAGGGGTGGCAGAACATAGACGGGGGTGTCAACCCCCGGAATGAATCAAATCAACTTCCTAAAAAACAAACCCTAACATCATCATGGCTAGTACACTTGTAAAAATCTACGTTCATTTGGTCTTCCACATCAAGAACTCAAGTATAAAAATGCGTGAAGAAGACCTCAACAATATCTTTTCCTACATCGGCGGCATCATTAAAAACATAGGTGGATACCCCATTGTTGTAGGTGGACGTCCCGACCACATTCATATTCTCACATCGCTACCAAAAATGATGTCATTGGCCGAATTTGTACGTACCATCAAGGCCAACAGTAGCAAATGGATTAAAATGCAAGACAATATTTATAGAGTGTTTGCATGGCAAGAGGGTTACGGTGCTTTTTCTGTCAGCCCATCATTAATTGAAAAGACTGTGAATTACATTCAAAGACAAGAGCAACATCATAAAAAACGGTCATTTCAAGAGGAATATCGATTGTTTTTGGAAGCGTATGGAATAAAATATGACGAACACTTCACATTTGTAGATTAATTTATTACGTATTATCCCGGGGGTTCACACCCCCGGCTATATGCTGGCACCCCTTCGGGCCCTTCGGGGTTATGAAAAACAATACGTCTGAACATCCGGGGGTTCACACCCCCGGCTATATGCTTTCACCCCTTCGGGGTTATGAAAAACAATACGTCTGAACATCCCGGGGGTTCACACCCCCGGCTATAAGCTGGCACCCCTTCGGGGTTATGCAAAACAATACGTCTGAACATCCGGGGGTTCACACCCCCGGCTATAAGCTATCACCCCTTCGGGGTTATGCAAAACAATACGTCTGAACATCCCAGGGGTTCACACCCCCGGCTATAAGCTGGCACCCCTTCGGGCCCTTCGGGGTTATGAAAAACAATACGTCTGAACATCCGGGGGTTCACACCCCCGGCTATAAGCTGACACCCCTTCGGGGTTATGCAAAACTAT
>JAFWSS010000169.1 GCA_017524385.1 Prevotella sp. | reverse complement strand
TAGCTTCGCTGATTTTTGTCGCGACTCGGCAGAGTTCAAGCAAGCTTGACTCTGCTCTCGCTGCTCCAAATTAGCTTCGCTGATTTTTGTCGCGACTCGGCAGAGTTCAAGCAAGCTTGACTCTGCTCTCGCTGCTCCAAAAATTCAATCTCAAATCTCAAAAAATCTTCAATTTTCAATCTTCAATTTTCAATCTTCAATCTTCAATCTTCAATTTTCAATCTTTTTGTTAAGGATGATGTCGACAATCAACGTGACATCGGTGATGTTGTATAGGCCGTCACCGTTGACGTCAGCGTTCATGAAAACAATCTCGACACTATTGTCTAACACATAGTTCACCATTAGCGTTACATCGGAGATGTTGACATTGCCGTCGCCGTTGACATCGCCGAGGAGCGATTGAGCGTCGAAGAATACCGAAATGTTGTCTGCCGACGGGTTGTTGGTATGGAAGTAGCCACGATAGCCTTTCAATACGACGTATTCGCCGTCCTGGCTTATGGTGCTGAGCGCGTCATTGACGTAGAAATAGTCCACATTCTGATGGAAAGGCATCGACCCCTTGTTGTCGTAGTTGCCGATAAACTGGAAATGGTTGTTCTGCACGACAGGGACGGCAACGGGGTTGCTGGTGATGCCTTGGATGAGATAGGGCGCCGACCTTGTGACCCCCTTGATGAGCACAGGCTTGTTGGCGTGGATGGTGCGGCTCTCGGTTTCGAAATAGAGCGCTGAGGCATTGCCTTTGTCGGTCACGAGGTTGGCCACCTGAGCCTCCTCGCCAAACACCTGCGTGATTTGTTCTGTTGTCATGTCAAACGGCAGCACGAGCGAGGCCCATGAGTCATCGGCGTTGAGGCCGGTGCGCCAGAGATGCACATTGCCGTCGGTCACCGCGGTGGGCAGGGAGGCGAGCAACTCATCGTGCACACTGACTGGTATGAAGCCGGAATAGGGTGAGATGCAGATGTTGTCGATGCCGAACCCTCCGATGTACCGACCCGCCACAAAGTAGAGGTAGGTGACGTCCATCCCCGTCTCCTGAGGAATGGCATCCGTTCCCCCGCCGATGCGGGCACCATCCTTGTTGGTGATGGTCCATTCCATGGTGCGTTGCGTCTTGTCGATGGTGAAATGATAATGGCACCAAGCGTCGGAAGGAATCGTGACGACGGCGTCTCCACTGGTGGACACGGTGTAATTCGTTGAATTCTGTCCTTCGTTGACAGCGGAGAAGAGGAGATTGCTTGTCGCCAGGGCGTTGGTTGATGGCAGCCCTCCTGCCAGCAAGGCAACCTGGTTCTGGGTCTTTCCCGTAGAGGGGTTGCTGTCGCCCGGCCTGAGTTTGGCATCGAAATCGATGGTATAGACATCGGCATCGATACCGATGTTGTTTGCGCCGGAAGTCAAGTTGCAATATGCGCTGCGGCTGCCACCTGGCCTGCTGGTTGCCGGGTATTCAGAAAGGTCAAGGCTGAGATACCCATCCTTGATGCCGAACACCGCGGCGGCGCTGGGGCTGGTCCATCGTGACGGGACAGCAGTCACGCCATCGAATACCTCGGTGTAGAAGTCCTCGCTGTTGCCGGATTTCACATAAGGATTCTCCACGATGAAAGTCTTGTAGTTAGAGGCATTGACGCCGCTGCCAACAGCCGTCACTCGAAGCGTTCCAGGTTTTTTGAAGGTAAACTCGCTGAAATTGATTTCAGGAGAATGGATGACAATGTTGTCTATCTTGCCACCGGTGCCCTCCCTTGCAAGACTGATGAAGATGCCACTCATGTTGGTGGAGACAGAAGGGTCAAGTGCATAGCTGCCGGATATGGTCGGGCTACCTGTCACTTGGTAGGACACCTCCTTGCTGGCTTGATTCACCGTAATCTTGTAATGGGCCCATTCGAGGTTGTTCAAGGTTACGGCTGTCGTGGAATCCTCTGTCACCCTATAGCTGGTTCCTTTCTTCTTGCCTCCAGAAATGCGGAAAAGATAATTCGTGCCTCCAAACATCCAACTTTTCGAATCGACAGACGGCGTGTTTCCGTAGAGTATCAATTCATTGTCATTGTAGGTATTGTTGGTGTTTGCATATCCCAAGGCGGCATCAAACTCTACGGTATAATTCTCTGACGTGACGGGGGCGGAACTGATGTTCCAATAGGTGTACCTGTTGCCGTTTCCCGAACGGGCGAAACTCACATAATCGCCGTGGATATTGTCTTTGGCCATGGAGGCGGTGCATTGCCCGTTCCCTCCATTATCCCAGTCAGAGTCTGCACCATTGGCGGTGTAATCGATGTCGTAATGGGTCATGGCGGGTTGGCTCTCTATCTTGGTCACATTGCCATACAGGTCGGTGAACATACCGTTAAGTGTCGGCTTCACGCCATTCACATCATCCACACTGACACCAACCTTCGGCATGTAATAAGATGTGGGTGTCGAGGAGAGGTAAAGGTCGGTGAGGTCGGTCTGTACCATGTCGATGATGGTGATTTCCGGTTCGGCCGTAGGAGCCAAATTATTGAGAACCAAAGAGATGACACCGCCATTCACCTCGATGTGCGGGTCGCGATTGGCGTCTATGCCCTCGATGACGACATCAGTGAGCACACCCCCGGAGACGTTTGCCGGCAGGTTGGCGAGCGTGCCTATGGGATAGTTGCCCCCAGGCAGCACTCCACCGATGTTGAACTGGAACACTGGCTTCAGGTTCTTCGGACCATAGTTCTCCCATGCGCCGCCGGTCTTTGTCTCGAGCGTGAGGTTGGTGACGTGTATCTGGTCGTTGTCGCCCACACCCAGGCCGTTGAGGTCGAGCACCACGCGTGCGCCGAAGCCCAAGGAGAGGTTCTCGATGGTCACCTCCCCCACGTTTGCGGCGGGCCCGCCGGGCAGTATCTCAGAGCCATACTCTGCCGTGACATTCTTGAACTCGCCGCCGTTGGAACTCAACACGGCAAAGCGGTTGAGCCAGACAGCGCTGTTGGTCATCCTTCCGTCATACTGCAACGTGCCGGCCCACACCTTGGTGTCGCCGGTGTAGGTCTGTTCCTCTCCTGGGAGCACGAGCACTCCGTCACCTTGTTTCACCACCATGGTCTCGCCCGTGAAGGGGGCCCCGGTGAGCACATGGGTGTAAATCGTGGTGGAGGCTTCCGTCAGCGTCTGCGACTCCGAGGGATTGTTGCCCTGCACCCACCACGGGGCGTTGTCGGTGAAGATTTTCGGACTGGCACCCTCTGCCACTTCCACCTGGGCATTGCCCGTCTCGGCCAACATGACGTGTTTGCCATCGAGTGCGGTGGAGATGACACCGCCGTTGCGCACCTCCTCACGCCCTCGGTTCATCAATGGCGGCGGGGCCTGGGTGATGCCTTCCATCTCGCCGAGGAAGAAGCTGGCATTCGGCGGGAGGTTGTAGGTCTGCATCTGCGTGCCCATGGCCTGACGGTACTGGTGGTCGGCCCAAAGGTTGTAGATGGGATGCGAGGTGGGGAAGGCGGTGGTGGTGACGCGCATCGTGTTGCATTCCGTATAGGTGTAGGTCTTGCCGGGGACCAGGTCCCAGTCATGGGTTTCGGTCACTGTCTCACCAAGGATCCTCATGACAATTTCCTCACGCCAGTCGCCTATGATGTCGCCTTGGAATGCGGGATTGTTCTTGGTGCCGTTGTTGGTGTTGCCCATCACGCTTTGTATCACACGGTAGGTGTCTGTCCCATCCCATTTGAACACCATGCCAGGACGGCCATAGGGGTCGCTGCTGGCACCGACACCATCAAACAACTCCGACAACAGGTCACCATCCCAATAGATGCGATAATTGATTTTACTTCCACGACCGCCACCCCCGACATTGGTGAAAACATTGTCATATTGACCGACATACTCGCCGGAAGTCAATGCGAGAGCGGTGGAGGCAGCTGTCTTTCCCAAGGAGCCTGGGATTTCTTCGATGAAATTGCCAGCGAGCGCACGGCCGTCGTCGCCGGTCGACGTGTATTTCTTGTACACCTCTCCGGTGAGGCCGCTGCGGAAAGACATACCCCAAGCAGGGGCGTCCTCAATGCAATTGTATATCTCAAGACCTTTCCTGTAGGGGTCGAAGTCATTCACATGCATCGCATCGCCATGGCCGTATCCTGTCGAATTGAGTCCTTTGCCATTGTCATCTATCACCATGTTGCCATAGATGATTTCGTCGCGCCCGTCCTCGTCCACGTCGGCGATGACATAGTTGTGGTTGCCGTTGCCATACCAGTATGAGCCGGGAGACGTGCCATCAGCAGTGCTGTGCCATTCCCATCGCTGGTTGAGATGATGGTCGGAGTCGATGTCGAATGCTATCATCTTGTGGCGCGTGTAAATGCCTCGTCCAATGAAAAGGCTGGGCTTGCGGCCATCGAGATAGGGGGCGCCGAAGAAGTGCTTCGTGGAGACATGCCCATATTGGCCCTGCCCATGCCATGCGGCATCGATGTCGTTGGGGTTCTCTCCCGGCTCATAGCGTTTCAAGGGGTATTCCATCACTTGATAGGGCCTGCCTGTCTCTCCGTTGAAATAGATGAGGTATTCATTGCCGCTTTGGGTCCATGAGCGGTTGTTGTTGAAATCACGGGTGGTGACAGCGTCGCCAATGAGTACGGAACTCCCGTCTTGAAGATGGAAAACCATATTGTCGGCACCGCGCATCACCACCTCGGCCTTGCCGTCCATATCCCAGTCGTAGGCAAGCAGATTGGCTTCCACATCACCAGGACTGACCATGTTGGGGCCCATGTCCACCCACCACAGGCGAGTGGCGGTACCCTCATCCCAGTCGAGTTTGTAGGCATCCCAAATGCTGAACTCTGTGGTGTTTTCGGTGGGATAGTTCATATAGACGTCATTCGTGCTGCCATTAGATGTCGTCTCTGTCCCAATGAAGCGACCTTGTTCGTCATAGCGGTTGGTTCGCTTGACGATGAAGTCCAACTGCCCGTCGCCGTCAAGGTCGGCGAAGATGGCGTCGTTGGGGTTGTAATGATGGGTCTTGTCGTTGCCGTTGCGGTCGAGTACTGGCTGAAGGGGGAAATCCACATATCCAGCCTGATAATCGTCAGACTTTTTCCATTTCGCTTTTGTAGAGGCACTTCTCACCTCTCCGTTCACCGTGGCGGTGACGGTGAACGTATCCGAAGAACTTCCCTGCAACGTATAGTTGCTCACGGCGAGGTTGCTGCCCACAAGTTCTCCATTTTTGTATAACTGATAGGTACAGCCATAATACTCGTCGGGGAGTATGCGCCAACCGACAAAGATTGTGCCATTCATGTCAATGGCCAAGAGTCCACGGTCGAGGTTGTCGGTGAATCGTTGCGCACGAGTGGCGTTCATGCCAAAAAGAGCCAAAAGGGCAATGAGGATGACTTTTCTCATTTTTTCAAAGATTTCTGGGTGGTTGATTGGGTTTTACAGTAAAGACGGGATATCTTGTCTTTATAATCAATTAGCATGCAAATATACTTATTTTTTGCAAACAACAAAAATGATTTGTATAAGAATTGACAACAAAAGATGATTTCGAGTTGTTTACATTTCCACCTTTTGCGTATCTAATATAGAAGTTTGTGAGTTGAGACTTGGAGTGCCGGTAGCCGCTGGAATGGGGATGAATCCAGTTCAAGCGAAGCCGGCACTCCTTTGCAAAATCACCTGTTCTTATCGTGCTACTCATTTCGCTCCTGCAACGGAAGAGACGGGGAGTGTCCCCCGTCTCTACATATGCACACGGCACGGAAAATGCCACATTTCCATAATTCAAAATAAGAAAAACACGAATTTCTCCTATTCTTTGATTATAGCAAAATTATCTTGATTACAGCAACTTGGGCAGTTCGAACAGTCGCATGCTGTTGCTGCCCTTGATGAGGATGTAACATCCCTCCGGCCGCTCGGTGGCCAATGCTGTCTTGACCTCCTCGACATCGTGGAACTTGCGATAAGGGCAGTCGGTCTTGCCAAACTCCTCACCCACCAGCCATATGTTGTCGAAGCCGTTTTCCATCAGGAAGTCCACCACCTTCCAGTGCTCCTCCTCGCTGCTCTCACCCAGTTCGCGCATGTCGCCGAGGATGGCCATCTTGGGCGCCACCGCCATAGCCTTGAAGTTCTGCAAGGCGGCTCCCATGCTGGTGGGGTTGGCATTGTAGGTGTCTACGATGAGCCGGTTGTGCTCGGTGATGGTGAGTTGCGACCGGTTGTTGCTGGGGCGGTAGTTGCTTAGGGCGTGGTCTATCTGCTCCTGTGTCACGCCGAAATACAGTCCGATACAGGCGGCGGCGAGCATGTTGAGGATGTTGTACGAACCGATGAGATGTGTTGCCACATCGTGCCACTCGCCTTCTCCGTGCCGCCAGCGGAAGCGCAGCATGGGGTCGCAAGCCACCACTTCGCCACCGGCACAGAGCGTGGGGGCTCCTGTGGTGCCATAACTCACGAGCGTCAACCCCCCGGCGATGCCCTTGAGATGCTCGTTGCCTTCGTCGATAAACACCACGCTGTCTTTCCTCTCTCTCAGGAAGTCATACAACTCGCCCTTTGTGCGTATCACGCCTTCAAAACTGCCGAAGCCTTCGAGATGCGCCTTCCCCACATTGGTGATGATGCCGCAGTCTGGCTCCGCAATGTTCACCAGGGTACGTATTTCCCCTGGATGGTTGGCGCCCATCTCCACCACGGCGATGTCGTGCTCCGGGCGCAGTCCGAGCAGGGTCTTAGGCACGCCGATGTGGTTGTTGAAGTTGCCTTGTGTGAAGAGCACGTTGTATTTCTCACTCAGCACGGTTGCGATGAGTTCCTTCGTGGTGGTCTTGCCGTTGGTGCCGGTCACGCCGACGATGCGCGTGCCGATGGTGCGGCGGTGATGGCGGGCGAGTTGCTGCAGGGCCAGTAGGCTATCGTCCATGAGGATGATGCGCGGGTCATCGGGGTCGGCATACTCAGGGTTGTCCACGATGGCGTAGGCGCAGCCGTTTTCCAACGCCTTCTTTGCAAACTGGTTCCCGTCAAACGTTTCTCCTTTCAGGGCGAAGAAGATGGAGCCCTGGGGGCAGTCGCGGGTGTCGGTGGTCACAACGGGGTGCTGCTTGAAAATGTCATAAAGTTCTTCTATGGTCATGATATTTGTTTTTTATTCCTATTTGATGATGTTTTTATCTGGTTGATGATTTACTTTGTTCAAAACAATAGGATTACCCGACTAAGTAATCCCATGCTCTTCTTATGGGTCGGTTATCACCCATTCCTCGATGGTGCGCGTCTTCGTCGAGAACGACAGGCCGATCTTGTGCAACCGGCGCTCGTCATAACTGAAGGGTATCATATAGCCCTTCTCGTCAACTTGCTGCAACGCTTTCCGGGCCGGCTGGTCCATTTTCAGTTCAATGACATAGACATCGGTGCGCGACTGCCACACGGCGTCGATGCGCCCCGTGGCCGTGCGGACTTCCGTCAGCAGGTAGCGGCCCATAAGCGAGAGCACCACGTAGAGCAACTGACGGAAATGCCCCTCGGTGTTTGCCCCCTCGGCATAGGGGATGGAGGCGAGGAACGCCTTCAGGCGCTCCAGCATCTCCTCCAGGTCGTCATTGCGCAGGGCGCGATACATGTCGACGATGCTGTTGCTGGT